>JBEKWE010000030.1:0-21602 GCA_049513335.1 Acidobacteriaceae bacterium
AAGGAAGTCGTGGGGTCGTAGCCGGCGGCCTTCATGCGCTCCAGAGTGAGCGCGCGCGCGGGGGCCAGCAGTTCCTGGGTCTGCTTGTCGGGGAGATTTCGCATCTGCAAAAAATCGGCATTCGTCGGGCCGGAGGTAAAGCCGGGATCTCTTTGCTCGATGAGACGCAGAGCGAGTTCGTAGCGGTAGTGCCACATCAGCACCGTTCTGGTCAGTTCGAGCTCCTTGGCAACCTCGGCTGCAGTCAGATGCGAGGGGTCATCGTCCTGATACCCGTACGCCAGGGCCTCGTGGCTTGCGGCATACTCCTCCTCCGCCATCTCTTCGGCATGGTGAAGGTCGTGATACATCGTCGCCGCCTGGGTCACCTCCTCCTGCGGCATCAGCGCAGTCATGCCGCTCTGCTGGGCCGTCTCCCAGGCCCCATAGCGGTACCGGTTGTCGCCGTGGATCCACGCCAGGATGCCGGGCAGCTTTTGCTGCACAGTGCCGGGATGCTTCTCGAGATACTCGAAGACCAGCAGGTTGTTCTGGTACTCGGCCGTCTCCACCCGGATGTCCCGGCTGGTTTGTTGGAACAGCTTGGTGTTGTAGTCGAACTCCTTGTTCAGCGCCTCGCGCGTCTCTCGAACCTGGCGCATGTGGTGGAAGTGTTCCGCCGCCTCGTCCAGACCGACCGCAATCAGCAACCCAACAACGATAATCGCAATGTGGATGAACGCATCCTTCCAGCTATGGACAGCTTCATGCGGCTCGTGGATCTCAATCATGGGCTCGATCTCCTTCGGTATCTCCGCAACCTCTTCCGTCGCGGCAATCTTCAGCGCGTCGCCTTCAGGCAGCGACGGCGGCGCCTCCGCCACTTCGGCAAGCGGAGGCTCTTCCGGGATTTCCGGGTTCTCTGGCATAGGTTTTCCTACAGGGCCGTAGTCAGCTAGAGGTTCAACTGATTGCCCCATTCATCGCGGCCCGATCGTGATGTGTAGGATGCGGGTGCCCAATCTCTCGATTCTGAGAGATGGGTTCTTTCTTCGATTGAGGCCTTAGAGAATCTCTGCCGCCATCAACTCCCGCAGCGTCTCCCTCCGCCGGATTAGCCGCGCCCCGTCCCCATCCACCAGCACCTCCGCCGCCCGCGCGCGCGTGTTGTAGTTCGAGCTCTCGCTCATCCCGTACGCCCCCGCGTCCAGCAGCAGCACCAGCTCGTCTGCCTTCACGCGCGGCATCTCCCGGTCGTGAGCAAAAAAATCTCCCGACTCGCACACCGGCCCCACCACATCCACCTTCACGCTCGCTCCGCGCCCCTGCTTCACCGGCAGAATCTCGTGGTGCGCTTGGTACAGCGCCGGCCGGATCAGGTCGTTCATCGCCGCGTCCGTAATCACAAACGTCTTCGCCCCATTCCTCTTCACCACGACCACGCGAGTCAGCAACCCGCCTGCCTGCGCCACCACAAACCGTCCCGGCTCCACCAGCAGATGCACCGCGCCCAGTCCCGCCGCGGCCTTCGCCAGCGCCGCCGCGTACTCCGCTACTTTGCGCGCCGCATCGAACCTTGGTTGCATCGGCGAATCGTTATAGTTGATCCCCAACCCTCCGCCCACATCCACATACCGAATCTCGTGCCCATCGCTTCGCAGTTCGCCCACCAGCCCCGCCACGCGCGCCAGCGCCGCGGCAAACGGCCCCACCGCGCGTATCTGCGACCCAATATGAACGCTCACTCCCGCCGCATCCAGCCACTTCGACCGCGCCGCCCGGCGATAGATCGCCCGCGCCAGCCCAATCTCAACGCCGAACTTGTGCTCGCGCAGCCCGGTCGAAATGTACGGATGCGTCTCGGCGAATACGTCCGGATTCACCCGCAGCGCAAACCGAGCCCGCACCCCCAACGCCTCGGCCCGCGCCGCCAGCAATCCCAGCTCCGCCTCCGACTCCACGTTGAACAGCAGAATCCCCGCCTTCAGCGCCGCGTCAATCTCCCAAACCTGCTTGCCCGCGCCGGAAAACACCACCCGCCCCAGCGCCGCCTTGTTCTTCTGTCCGCTCGCCCGCCGCACCCGCTCCAGTTCGCCGCCACTGACAATGTCAAACCCCGCGCCCAACTCCGCCAGCATCCGCAGAATCGCCAGTGAAGAGTTCGCCTTCACCGCATAGCAGACGGTCGCCTCACGCCCCACGAACGCCTCCTGAAACAACCCGAACCGATACCGAATCTGTCCCGCCGAGTAGACATACAGCGGCGTGCCGTGCGCCTCCGCAAGTTCCGCCAGCGAGACCCCATCGCAACGCAATCCTCTCCCGCGATAGTGGAACGGCCGCGCCGCAACCGTCAGCGCCGCAGCGCCTTTGCCCGTGGCCCTCCGCGTGCGTGGGCTCAAACCCCGCTCCCTGTGCTGCTCTCAGGCAACACATACGGCGCCTCGGGAATCACAATCCACGCAATGATGTACGCCAGAATCCCAGTCCCCAGGAACAGTACGCACAGCACCCACAGCAGCCGCACCGTAGTGATGTCCCACCCATAGTGCATCGCCAGCCCGGAGCAGACTCCGCCGAAGACGCGCGGATAGCGTGGCCGCACAAGCTGCCCATACACCGGCACGCGCACATAGCCCACCGGCTGCACGGCCGCTCCGCAGGCGGGACAGAATCGCGCCGCCGCATCCACCTGTCTTCCACAATGAGAGCAATACATCGAACGCCTCCGGGAGTCTCTTATTTTGCCACATCCCACCCTTCTATACGCACGCGCCGTCTCCCAGGTTCCGCTATCCCCCCTACTTCCCCGCATACGGCGTTTTCATCAATCGCCGCGCCATCTCGGCCTGAGACTGGTCTCCGCCGCCCGACGACGCCATCTGGTAGAGCCCGACCGCCTTCGCCCGCTGGTGCAGCAGATCGTACATCTCGCCCGCGTTCAACTGCGCGCGTTTGCGCAGCCAGTCGCTGCACTCGGGCTGCTCGGCAGCCTTCAGGTAGTTCTCCGCTGCGCCGGCAATGTTGTTCCATCCACGCTGGGTATCGGCCAACCCGAACCACGCCATCTGCAGGCGCGGGTCGATAAAGTATCCCGGCTTGGCCGCATCCGCCAGCACCTCCTTGTACAGCGCAATCGCGCCCGGCCCATTGCCCTCGTCCTTGGTCAGGTTGGCCTCTTCCAGCCGAAATAAATAGTTGTGCGGAAACTCGATCGCCAGTCCATGCTGCACCGCCACCGCCTCCGGGTAGCGCGCGTCGTGGCGCAGAAACAGCGACAGCACGGTGCGCGATTCCACCTTCGTCACCACGCCGTGCTCCGCGCTCTCGCGCAGCAGCGCCAGCCCCCGCTCCCGGTTCCCTCCCACGCCCATCACCCCCACCAGTATGCGCACCCAGCGCGGCAGGCTGGCCACCGCAAACTGCTGGATGCCGATCGCCATCTTCGCGTCCGCGTACTGCGGGTCCAGCTTCAACACTGCTTCGGAGTCGTTGCGCGCCGCATATCCCTGCCGCGCCGCCGCCACATAGCTGTGGTCCACCAGCGTGATGAACACCGCGTGCATCCCGCGAATGTACCCGCGCGCAAAGTACGCGTTCTTGTCATTCGCGTTGGCCTTGATGTGTTCGTCGCAGAGCTTGATGCCCGTGTCCGTGAGCCACTCGATGCGCTGCCGCGTGGCTGCGGGCACAGGCACGTCCCGCTTCGAGGTAAGAAAATTGTTGTGCGCGTAGTACGTCGTGTCCAGCAGGTCCTGGTGGTAGAGCTCGCGGAAGACAGTCACCATCAGCATATAACCGTAGGCCATCGGCTCCTGCGGATGCGCCTTCAGCACCGCCTCCGTGCGGCCCAGCGCGCCATCGAAATCGAGAATATAAAAGTGTTCGTAGGCCTCGCGCACCGCGGGATCGAAGTTCAACGGATCGCTGTGCTGCGCCGCCGCCTCCGCCTTCAACTGCGGTGTGCCAGAAGCGGCAGGCGCGGCAGAAGCGGCCAAGGCAGGCGCTTCACCGGCAAGCAGCATCAGCGCAACCACGCCAGCCAGTCCGGCCTTACCCACGCTGCGTGCGAGGCTCCAACCAGAGCGCCCGGGGCAGTCGTCTGCCGCGAACGAAGAAGCCACTGGACGCATCGGTTCACTTGGGCGCAACGACTTGGTCTCCCGTTCCTGCGGCCCGCTCAACCCGCGAAACCCACCCCATGGACGGTATCTTGGACCTTGCACTCGTCGGCAGTTGGACTGGCTTCCCGGCATCTCAAGCGGGCCACCGTTCGGCCCAACGCATCCTGCGCCGCCCCCCTCACCCAGGCCCAGAACAGGCAGCGGAAAAGAGATGCCCAACGGGAGCGGTTCAGGTTCGCAGGCTTCGGCGGAACCGGTAGAAGCGATGTTCGCAGAGGTTGCAGCGCAAAGGCACCATGCCGATGCAGCGAAACAGGATGTCGAACAGTCGGCGATGCGACCTCCGGATGTCGGGTTCATGGCACTTTGGACATCTAATAGCCATAGCTGGCAATCTCCTGAAAACCTAAGGCCCGGCGAAGTAGGTCTTCCAAGGCGGCTTCCGCTGCATTCAGAACTGCAAGGCGCCCCTCTCCTCACAGACACGAAGCAGCCGGAGCAGTGTATCACTATGATGCACTCACCACGATCAAATCGCAATCAGATCTTCACCCGGGCAGCAGCCACATCGCTGACGTTGACCCGGCAGAAAACAATGAGATGTATAACCGGAGCGAATCATGCACTAAGGCTTCTGCGAAACCGGAAGAAGCGATGTGCGCAGAGGTTGCAGCGCAAGGGCACCATGCCGACGATGCGCAACAGGATATCGAACAGTCGGCGATGCGACCTCCGGATACTGCACTCACGGCACTTTGGACATGATATAGCCATAGCCAGCAATCTCCTGAAGGAACTATGACCTGGCGAGGCAAGTGTTTCAATGGCGCTTTCAACGCATCAACAACTGCAAGACGGCGTAATCCCCAGTTCGTCAGTTCTCCTGGGGGATACCGATACGATGCTCCAGCCACGACAAAGTCGCGTTCATGCGGGATAATTCATATTAATTTCCAATGCGCCCTGTGGCGCATTCTTCCGCGCCGGAAGGTTGGCCTTTACCCCAGGAATCTGCCCTTATGACCCGGTATGAACTGCTTCATCTGCTCATCGCGCAGGCCCGAACCAACGGCTTCGACTTCCGCAAGTGGTACACCGCCAGGCTCGGCTTGCCCTGGGAGTCCACACGCCAGTCGCTCGAAACCCTCTGTGCCCAGCGCCGCTACTACGCCCTCCTCTTCTCCCACGAGTTCGCCTCCAGCTTCTGGAAGGCCGGAGAACGCATCACCTTCCAGGTGCCCAATCAGACCTTCACCCGGCGCAAGGCGGATGGCACCATCGCCACCGTGAGCCGCAAGGCATACACCCGGCGCAGCGCCCGCCCCGATGCCTGGCGCTATCACCTGCGCGAGCTCGCCCTGGCCGAGGAGCCCCTGCGCACCATGCGCAAATACCTGCGCGTCAACGAAGACCTCAACCCAGACGACCAGCCAGAGCCATCCATCCCCGCCGGCCAGCCTTCCCCGCCCACGCCCGTCGACAAACCAGCTCCCGCGAAAATTTCCCTCGTGCGCCGCCGCCCCACTTGAAGCCCTACGGCTTCAGCCCCGCCAGCGCCTTGCGCGCCTGCTTGGCCTCTTTGTCCACCGGATCCAGCTTCAGGCACGCGTTGAACTCCGCTATCGCTTCATCCCGTTTCTTCAATCGCAGCGCCGCCTCGGCCAGCGCAAAGTGCGCGTCCGGGTCGTCGGGTGCCGTCTTCACCGCATCCTGGCTGCGCAGATACGCCCCTTGCAGGTCGCCCGTATCGGTGTAGAACTTGGCCACGCTCAGGTCCTCGGCCTCGCGCTCCTCAGGGGTCTGCAGCTTCGTCCCCACGGGATTCACCCGGTGCAGCAGGTGCCTGCCCGTAGTGCCTTCACTTCCCTTGTCCGTCAGCCCTGCCGCATCCGGAGACCCCGCCGCCTTTGCATCGGGATCGGTCGTCTTTGCATCCGGATCGTCCGTAGCCGCATCGTTGCCAGAGTTGGAACTGGAGCTGCTGCTCGAAGAACTGGAGCTGTCGCTCGCCCCACTCTCGCTCGCCCCACTCGCACCCGCACCACTCGCACCAGGACTGCCGTTCCCGGCGCCCGTTACGTCCTCAGGAAATGGAAACTGAGCAGCCGTCTTCCCCGCCGATGCCGCGCCGGATGCGTCAGGCGTCTGCGGAAGGCCGCTGAGGTTCGGCGCAGCTGTCCCCGGAGTCAGTGGTACACCGCCTCCGCTCCCCTCCTCGGGGAACGGAAACGTCTCCGCCGCGTTCGTCTTGCCCGAGGCCGCAGGCGCCGTGCCGCACGGCACAGGCTGCGGCGTCACTGAACACGGCGCGGGGTTGGCCGCTGGCGTTGGCGCGGGACCCGTCGCTGGCGTACTCTGCGCGCTGCAGGCAGCCGCAGCCCACGCCATCCACGCACCCGCAACCACTGCAATCCCGAAGTGTCTCCCCATCTCGGCCCGCTCCGACTCCAGTTTAGACGATTCCCCCCGCGTAAACGTCTTTCTCCCACCCCCACCGGCAGGGTTCGCCTCGTGCGTCTGGTATCGTCTGCCCACCACCTCTACTCGTCGCACAGAATATCGGCGTTGTAATTCAGCAGCATCGCCTTGGCCGGCGATGGCAGTTTGCCCAGCGTTATCGTCTGATCGATTGCTCCGTCTCCGTGTATGACCACGTTGAACATCCGCTTGACCTCGCCGTCCTTCAGCTCCATATACACCGGGACCAGCATCACAAAGCTCGGCGACACGTTGCTCTGTGAAATCTTCAGATGCACGCTCGTAATGCCCTTGGCAACGGTGAAATCCGAGCTGATCGTATAGTGCGGCAGCTCCCTTCCGTACACCCACTCGTCGAAGAACCAGTCCAGCTTTCCGTTGCCCTTCAGGTCCATCCAATGCGGCATGGAGCGCTCCATCGCCGTTTTCCAGTCCTCGGTGCGCGCCAGCTTGCCCGCGTAATCCCGCACAAACTTCTGCATCTCCTGGTGGAACTGCTTGTCTTTAAAGGCCGGGGACCAGAACAGCATCTCCAGCATGTGGACCACGTACGCGCCCTTGCTGGCCATCAGCACCTGGTACAAGTCTTCGCCGGACTCGGAGTTCGAGGTCCGTTCTCCCATGGTCAGCGTCCCTGCGTCGAACGCTCTCACACCCTGACTGTTCTTCTGCAGCAGGTTCTTCTGCTGCTCCTTCCAGAACTCCCGGTAGTCCTCAGGCTTCGTCGACGTGCTCTGGATGAACACGCCCGCCGAATAGTTGGCAAAGCCCTCGTTCATCCATTGGTCGCGATAGTTGTAAAACTGCACCAGCCCCCCCCACCATTGGTGCGACACCTCGTGCGGCGTCACCTCCTTCCAATAAGTGCTGTCGAATAGCCCCAACTGGTCCTGCACCGTCGGGTCCAAAAAGCCGCAGATGGGCAGCGATACCAGCATCGGCCAGTTCTGCCCGTTGTTGCAGGCGCTCTGCTCGGCCAGCGCCACATGGTCGTAGGGCAGCTTGCCGAAGTTGTCCGAATAGATCTGCATGGCCGCCTTGCCCTGTGCCAGCTCACTCTTGAGCGCCTGCACGCTCGTCAAGTTGCCTGCGGCAGCGTTCTGCAGCAGAGGCTTGTACGCATCCGGCATGCCCACGTCGGCGTATGCGTCCACGCCGACGCCATCCGTCGTCTTGTCCCCTTGCGTTTTAAAGTTCCCCAGGTTGAATCCCGCCGCTGCTATCGGCGCGTCCGTCTTCCACTCCGCCTCCATCCTTGCATCGCCCTCCGGAGCCAGGCTCACCTGCTTTCCCGTGGCAACCAGCTGTAGGTTCTTGGGCAGATGGAAGGTCATGTGGAAGTTAACCGCCTCGGCCACCCCTCCCTCCCCGCAGGGATACCAGCGGTTCTGCGCGCCCGCAACCAGGTGGTATGTATCGTTGCCGTCCGCGTGCAGCGCGTCCCCGCCGCTGTAGACCGTCAGCAGCCGCAGCCTATCGCCCTCCTTTATCGCCTGCGGCAGCACCACCGCAAAGTCCGTATCGCCGTCCTTGTCCTCCTGCACAAAGTCCAGCGGCGCTCCGCTCTCGCTGTACACCCCCGAGACGCGCAGCGTCGGGTACAGGTTCAGCCGCACCACGCGCACCCCATCCCACAGCGCCGTCATCGTTGTCTCCGCCGAGGCCTTCATCGTTCCCGTCAGGTCCAACGTCACGTCCAGCCGCTCGTCCGTCACCTGCACGCGATTGCCGAAATAGTCCCCCTCTGAGTTCTGCATCAGGGACGACACCCAGGGCTGCAACCCGGCGTCGTTCCAGGTGGATAGCTCCACCTCATCGGGCGCGGCGTGGAACGTCCCTTGGGGATCGACGATAAACAGCATGTTGTGTCCGCTCAGCGCTCCACTCATGCGGTAGGACGCCAGAAAGAACTCGCCCTTGCCACTGCCTCCGATCACATCCGCCAATATCCGCAGGTCCAGGTTCTCGCGCAAATGCTTGCGAAATCCGTTCGCCAGCTCCGCGGCCGCCCCACCCACTTCTCCCGTCGGCGCGCCCGCTGCTCCTGCCGACGCCTTGCGTATCTCCTCCGCCGTCCCGTCGGTAAAGCGCATCGCCAGCGTAGTAAAGTTCTGCTCCATCGCCTTGCCCTTGGTCAGCAGGGCAAGTGAACGCTGTTCGGTTGCGTTCCTCACCGTCAGATTGAACTGTCCCTTGCCAACAAAGACCGCGCCCGTCACCTGTCCCTCCACCGGCGCGTAGAAATAAAAACTGCCCTGGTCGAAGTAGAAGCTGCCGCCCTCGCGCTCCAGCGTAAAGTCCTTCACCGTTACGCCATCGGCCCCAGGCAGGTCGGCCCGCAACGCCGCATAGACGCTCTGCGAATTGGGCGCCTTCGCCGGTCCGTTCGGCTCAATCGGCCGTGACGCGTTCTGCGCGCACGCACTCGCCGCCATTAACAGCACGGGAAGATAAATTGCCCTGCAATCCATGCCTGCCAAGTTACAGCCGACACAACGTCATGCGCAATCAATACATGAGCGGCTTGTGCAAATACCGCCTGGGAAATCTCTGCACAAGTCCGTGTCCTGATAGGGCGGGACTTTAGTCCCGCCGCAAGCGGTCTATTGCCAGCGCGGCTTTAGCCGCCGAGGGAATCTCGATCACTTGTGCAGACCTTACCTGGATTGCACAAATGTCGCACACCACCCTCATCCGCACCACTCCCGCTAGTTGTCGCTCAGCACATCCGCGTTGTAGTTCACCAGGAACGCCTTGGCCGGCGAAGACAGCTTGGGCAGCGTAAACACATGGTCGATCGTGGTGTCGCCCGACATCGGCGCTTTAATAAACATGATTGTCGTCCCGTCCTGCATTTGCAGATACACAGGCACCAGCATGATGAAGTCCTTGGACACGTTGCTCTGTTCCAGCTTCAAGTGCGCGCTGGTGGTTCCATCGGCGTTCACCTTGAAATCCGATGTCACCGTGTAATGCGGCAGCTCCGTCCCGTAGACATACTCGTTGAAGAACCAGTCCAGCTTGCCGTCGCCCTTCAGGTCCAGCGTCTTGGGCATCGTCTTCTCCAGCGACGCCTTCCACTCCTCGGTCGTCGCCGCCTTGCCCGAGTACTCCTTCACAAACTGCTGCATCGAGTTCTTGAACGCCGCCTCCTGGCCCTGCGGCGTCCAGTACATCATCTCCAGCATGTGCAGCACGTACGCGCCCTTGCTGTAGATCAGCAACTGGTAGACGTTCCCGTTCTTCTCATTCGACACCCGTTCGCCCATCGTCAGCGCCCCAACGTCGATCGGACGCTTGCCCTCGGCGTTCCTCTGCAGCAGGTTCTTCTGCTGCTCCTTCCAGTAGGCGCGGTACAGGTCCATGTTCGGCGAGGTGTACAGCAGGAAGATTCCAGCCGAGAAGTTGGCGAATCCCTCGCTCATCCACTGGTCGCGGTAGCTGTTGAACCCCACCAGTTGTCCCCACCACTGGTGCGACACCTCGTGCGGTGTCACCTCCCTCCAGTAGCCCGCGTTTTCGTCCAACAGTCCCAGCTGGTGCCGCACTGTATTGTCCCAGAAGCCGCAGATCGGCAGATACACCAGCATCGGCCAGCTCTGCCCGTAGTTGCACGCCGTCTGCTCAGTCAGCGCCACATGGTCGTACGGCAGCTTGCCGAAGAAATCCGAGTAGATCTGGATCGCCGCAACCCCCTGCGAGACCTCGTTCGGCAGCGCCGTCACGGCCGATAGGTTGCCCACTGCCATCTGGCCCGTATCCTCCGCCAGATCAGACAGATTCTTGTAATCGTCCGGCAGGTTGACATCGGCGTACGCCGTCACATCGAACCCCTGCTGCGTCTTGGCTTCCTTCGTCTTGAAGTCACCCAGGTTGAACCCCGCCACCACAATCGGCGCGTCGGTCTCCCACACCGCCTTCATCATTCCTCCACTCTCCGGCGTCAGGCTCACCTGCTTGCCGGTGGCCACAATCTGCAGGTTCTTGGGAATGTGAAACGTCATATGGTAGCTGGCGAAGTCGCCCATCCCGCCTGTGCCCGCCGGGTACCAGCTCTCGCGCGCGCCGGGAATCAGGTAGTACGTCTCGTTGCCGTCGGCGCGCAGGGCATCATGTCCGCTGTACACCGTCAGCAGCCGCAGCGTATCGCCCGCCTTGGCCACCGCCGGCAGAATCACCCCAAACTCCGGATCCAGCTTCTTGTCCTCCTGCACAAAGTCCAGCGGCGCCCCGCTCTCGCTGTACACCCCGGTGACGCGCAGCGTCGGGTACAGGTTCAGCTGAACTACGCGCACCCCGTCCAGCAGGACCTTCACCGTCGTCTCCGCCGACACCTTCATCATGGCGCCGCGGTCGATCGTCGCGTCCACCCGCTCGTCGGTCACCTGCACCCGCCTGCCGCTGTTCTTGTCCGGGTGCTGCATCTTGTAGGCCACCCACGTCTGCAGCTCCACGTCGCTCCACGACGTCAGCTCCACCTGGTCGGGCGAGGCATGCGCCGCACCATCGGGATCCACAATAAACAGAACATTCCTCCCCGTCAGCAGGTTGCCCATATGGAACGACGCCAGGAAATACTGACCCTGCCCGCCGCTGAGCAGATCGGACAGCATCCTCAGTTCCACGTTGTCGCTCAGGTCCTTGCGATAGTCCCTGGCCAGGTCCTCGGCCGCGCTCCGCACATGCCTCTCCGGCGCGCCCGCTGCCCCCGCAGACGCCTTGCGGATCTCCTCCGCCGTCCCGTCCGTGAAGCGCAGCACCAGCGTCGTGAACTCCTGTGTCATCGTGTCGCTCTTGGTCAGCAGCGCCAGCGAGCGCCTCTCGCCCGCATCCCGCGGCGTCAACTCGAACCGCCCCGTCCCCACAAACACCGCGCCCGTCACGCGTCCCTCCACCGGCGTGTAGAAATAGACGCTTCCCTGGTCGAGGTGGAACTTCCCGCCCTCGCGCTCCAGCGTAAGGTCCTTCACCGTCACGCCATCGGCCCCGGGCAGGTCGGCGCGCAACGCCGCATAGACGCTCTGCGAATTGGGGGCCTTCGCCGGTCCGTTCGGCTCAATCGGCCGTGCCGCACTCTGCGCGCACGCACTCGCCGCCATTAACAGCACGGGGAAGAAAAAAGCTCTAGTAAACATGCCAGCCAACTTACACCCGCACCAGGCACGGTTCAATGAAGAAGTAATGGAGAATCAGTGATCTACGTGCGAATATCGCACAATCTGTGCTAACACCGTCTATCCACCACATCCTCGCCGCATTTGGGGTGCCCCATTCATGCCGGAGCCCCATCAAGGCATGAGTGGGTTGCAGCACAGCCATCCACAACGCCATCCGTTCGGGCGGTACAATCAATCTCGTCCATGGCCTACCAGGTTCTAGCCCGCAAATACCGCCCTCAGCGCTTCGCCGACGTCGTCGGCCAGGACCACGTCACCGTCACCCTCGCCAACGCGCTCGCCCAGGACCGCATCGCCCATGGATACATCTTCAGCGGCCACCGCGGCATCGGCAAGACCACCATCGCCCGCATCCTGGCAATGTCCCTCAACTGCCGCAATCCCATCGGCTCCCCAGCCCGCCCCACCGTCGAGCCCTGCCAGGTCTGCGAATCCTGCACCGAGATCCGCGCCGGCAACGCCGTCGATGTCATCGAGATCGACGCCGCCACCAACCGAGGCATCGACGAGATCCGCGAACTGCGCGACGCCGCCCGCTACGCCCCAGCGCGCGATCGCTACAAGATTTACATCCTCGACGAGGCACACCAGATCACCGACGCCGCATTCAACGCCCTTCTCAAGACCCTCGAAGAGCCGCCCCCCCACATCATCTTCATGATGGCCACCACCCAGCCCGAGGACATTCCCCAGACCGTCCGCTCGCGCTGCCAGCACTTCAGCTTTCACGCCGTCAAGCTCATCGACATCCTCGGCCAGCTCCGCTCCATCGCCGCCGCCGAAGGCGTCCTCGCCGATGACTCCGCCCTCGCCCTCCTCGCCGAGGCCGGCGACGGCTCCATGCGCGACGCGCTCTCCATCATGGACCAGGCCATCGCCTCCGCGCCCATCGAAAACGATCACCCGCGCCTCGACGCCGCCCAGATTCGCGAGCTCATGGGCACCGTCCCCAACGCCGTCTTCGAGCGCATCTTCGAATCCGTCAACGCCAGCAACTCCCCCGAAGTCATCACCCAGGCCAACCAGCTCCTCGACGCCGGAAACTCCCCCGCCCAGCTCGCCCGCCAATGCGTCCGTTACCTGCGCAACACGCTCATCGCCAAGATCGCCGGCCTCACTCCCGAGGGCGAATCCGCCGAGGGCATCGGCAGCGAGCTGCTGCAAATCTCCCCCGACGAGCAGCGACGCGCCGCACGCACCGCCGCCCTCTTCAGCGAGGAAGAACTCAGCCGCTTCCTGCAAGTCATGCTGCGCACATTCGACGAGCTGGGCTATCGCCAGGAGCAGCGCTTCCACTTCGAGCTCGGCCTGCTCAAGCTCGTCCACCTCCGCCGCCTCCTGCCCATCGAAGAGGCCCTCAGCCAGCTCCCCATCAGCCCCACCACCAAACCGGCTGTCCCATCCTCCCCCAAACCGGGTGCCCCATCCGCCACAAAGCCGGGTGCCCCATTCATGCCGGAGTCTCATCCCGGCATGGGTGGGAAAACCGCCGCCGCACCCTCCACTCCCGCCATCTCCCCCTTCCAGCAGGACAACCTCCGCCGCACTCCCCAGATGTCCGCGCCCATCCCCATCTCATCCGTCTCACCTCAACCCATCCCCGAAACGCGCGGCGCCACAGCCATCTCCCTCGCAGCCTCCGCCGAGCCAGTCCCCGCGCCGCGCCCCGCAATCGAGATCGCACCAACTCCTGCGCCAACACCCACCTCCGCCCCCTCCACACACGACCCCCAACACGCCGCCATTCTGGCCCTCTCCGCCGCCAGCCAAACCTCTGCCGCCGAAGCCCTCGCAGAATCCGTCTGGACCCTCGCCGGCGGCGAAGCCCGCATCCAGACAGCCCTCTCCAAAACCATGCTCCCCGTCGTCATCAACCCCGAAGCCGAGCGAATCATCCGCGCCGCCCTGCGCGACGCCGGAGTCCTCAAGCTCACTCTGCTCCCCGCCGCCGCGCCCGCAGTCGCAAAAAAGCCGCGCCCAGCCCGCACCGGCTCGGTCAAATCCAAGGCCCTTGAGCATCCAATGGTCCAGCAGGCGCAAAAGCTCTTCTCCGCCGAAGTCCAATCCGTTATCGACCTCCGCGAACCCGACTAATACTTCGCGTTTTTTCCTCGAACCGCGAACCTGGTACCTCGGACCTCACCCTATGCCCTTCCCCGACCTCGCCAAGATGAAAGAAATGATGTCGCAGGCCCGCGAGATGCAGGCCCAGATGGAGCAGAAGCTCGCCGCCACCATCGTCGAGGCCGAATCCGGCGGCGGCATGGTCTCCGTCCGCATGAACGGCAAGAAAGAGGTCCTCCGCCTCAAGATCGAGCCCACCGCCCTCGGCGCCACCACCGGCGACATCGAGCTCCTTGAAGACCTCATCGCCGCCGCCATCAACGAGGCCGGCCGCCGCGCCGACGAGGCCATCAAATCCTCCGTCGCAGGCCTCATGAGCGGCCTCAACCTCCCCGGTCTGGAGTAGCCCGTATGAACCGCTTCGCCAACCCCATCTCCCGCCTCATCGACGAGCTGCGCAAGCTCCCCGGTATCGGCAGCAAATCCGCCCAGCGCATCGCCTTCCATATCCTGCGCGGCACCGACGACGACGCCCGCGCCCTCGCCGACTGCATCCTCGTCCTGCGCGAAAAACTCCGCCTCTGCTCCATCTGCAACAACATCACCGAGGCCGATCCCTGCATCTACTGCGCCAGCCCCGCCCGCGACCAGCACACCGTCTGCGTCCTCGAGGAGCCCACCAACATCGCCACCATCGAGAAGACGCGCAGCTACAACGGCGTCTACCACGTCCTGCACGGCACGCTCTCGCCCATCGCCGGCGTCGGCCCGGAGCAGCTCCGCATCACCAGCCTCCTCACCCGCCTCGCTCCCGCCGCGTCCCGCGACGAAAACATCGACTCCACTAATTCGCTTGAAGAAGAAAGCAGCTCCGCAGCTTTGTGCGATCAATCTTCAGACCGCACCATCCACGAGGTCATCCTCGCCACATCCCCCACCACCGAGGGAGAAGCCACCGCCGCCTATCTCGCCACTGAGATTCGCCGCATTGCGCCCACCCTGCGCATCACCCGCATCGCCACCGGCGTCCCCGCCGGCTCCGACATCGAGTACGCCGACGAAGTCACCCTCTCCCGCGCCCTCGAAGGCCGCCGCGACTTTTAGGTAACCTTTGTATATCTTCTAGTTATCCACTGCCTATCGGTGGATGCCGGTTGTATGCCATGGCTCAGAAGCCATCAGGCTCCCGGTTCGGCTCTGTAGCCCACCTCTCTCGCTAATAAATAACTTACAATAAATGAGTTCCAGTTAACTTGGTTCATTCGGTGCGCAACCAGGTTGCCCTTATTCATCCCCTCACTCAGAACTCGCTGCGGAAGCCTGCTTCCCTGTGACCTATGTCACACAATTATCTGCTTTTTCCGCGTTGGTTCCACTTGACAAGAACCGACCGCATAGCTTAACTTGCCGCGCATATGAAAACTCCATTAATTTCCTTCCTCCGCCGGAGTATGTGTGTTCTTTGCGTCCTAACGCTGGTTCTGCTTGTGTTTTCTATGCAGTCGCTGGCACAAGGATATGGTTCCATCGTCGGGACCGTCGCTGATCCAACGGGAGCGACCGTCGCCTCCGCCACCATCACGGCGACACAGGTCGATACCGGTAGAAAGACGGTTGTCGAGTCGGGGCGCAATGGCGATTTTGTATTCCCCACCTTGCTGCCTGCGAACTACATGATCACGGTGGAATCCAAGGGCTTTCAGACCTATGTGCAGTCCGGCCTCGTGCTCCAGGCAGACCAGTCCCTCACGGTTAGGGTGAAGCTTGCGCTCGGCGCAACCACACAGACGGTTCAGGTCACCACCGAGGTTCCCCAGGTCGACACCACCAGCGGCACCCTGTCTCAGGTCATCGATGAGGCCCGCGTCGTCGATCTTCCCCTCAATGGAAGAAACGCGGCCGTTCTGGTCACCCTGGTCGCCGGCATCGTCGACGCCACCAACGAAGGCAACGGTGTCAACCAGGGCAATGGAAAGACATTTCCAACTGCCGTCGTCACCAGCGCCAACGGGACCCTGCCCAACCAGTCGAACTATCTCCTCAACGGCGGCAACAATGTCGATGAGATGACCAACGTCAACGGGCCATTCCCCTTCCCCGACGCCGTGCAGGAGTTCAGCGTACAGACCAGCAACTACAACGCCGAATTCGGCCAGAGCGCCGGCGCCGTCGTCAACATCGTCACCAAATCCGGAACCAAGAAGTTCCACGGCGACGCCTTCGAGTTTCTGCGCAACGGCTACTTCAACGCCAAGCCCTACTTCGCCACAACCGCGGATAACTTCCACAAACACACCTTCGGCGGCACCATCGGCGGCCCGGTCATCATCCCCCATTTCTCCACCGGTGCACGCACTCAATTCTTCTTCGGCTATCAGCACACGCTCTATCACGCAAATTCAAGCGCCACTCAGACGACGGTTCCCACCCTCGCGGAAGAAGGCCTCACCGGCACCGGTTATGCCGATTACAGCAACCTGTGCAACACGGCATCCGGCAACTCATTCAATGCTAGCGGCATATGCGTGACTTCAGGTGGAGTTGCAGTCCCCACCCAACAGATCTCCAATCCGTTCACCAATGTGGTCTACCCGTATAACCACGTCCCCGCCAGCGCGTTCGATCCGGCAGCCGTGGCGTTTGAGAAGGTCTTTCCCACTTTCTCCGGCGTGGAAGCGGCCGGAAAGATCGGCGGCGCGGTCAATTACTTCCAGCCCACAACTTGGTCCTACGACGAATACATTGCCCGCGTAGACCACGCTCTTACCGGCAAGGACCACCTCTTCGGTCACTACTACTCGAACTACTTCCAGCAGGCAGCCGATTACAACCCCACGATGCTCTCCAGCTACAGGTCGTACTTCAACACCCGCTACCAGAACGCCCTGCTCT
The DNA here is from genome assembly GCA_049513335.1 of Acidobacteriaceae bacterium. Taxonomy (GTDB): domain Bacteria; phylum Acidobacteriota; class Terriglobia; order Terriglobales; family Acidobacteriaceae; genus Edaphobacter. The sequence goes on from JBEKWE010000030.1 coordinate 16,715, forward strand.
CTGAGACGCACACCTTCACCGATAACCTGCTCAACAACCTGATCCTCAACTACCAGCGCGAAGTGGCCCTGCGCGGCGGGCCTCCGGGCAGCACCGACATGACCGCATTCGGAGTCAATAATATCTGGCAGCCTGCGACCGGCCCCTATATGGCGACCATCATCACCGGCTACTTCTCGGCCTCGTCCTCGGCCTTCGCAGGCTGGGAACGCAACAACTACACCTTCAACGACGACCTGCACTGGACCAAGGGCACCCACAACATCGCCTTCGGCGCACATATCGAGCTGAGCAAGTTCGACGTGACCAACGTATACCAGTCGTACGGCGCATTCGGTTTCAACTCCACCACCAACAAGATCGGTAGCACGACCTATCAGTATCCCAACGCGATGGCCAACTACCAGATGGGCTTCATGACCAGCTTTACCCAGGGGAACTTCGAGCAGGTCAACGACCGCAACCACTTCCCCGGTATCTACGCTCAGGATAGCTGGAAGGTCACTCCCCGCCTCACCCTCAACTACGGCATCCGCTGGGAAGACTTCGCACCGTGGGCCAACCGCAACGGGAATATGCAGGAGTTCAGCGCATCCGCCTACGCAGCCAACCAGAAGACAACCCTGTTCTCCACCCTGCCCGCCGGCATGTTGCTCACCGGCGATCCCGGCGTCCCCAAGAACAGCGTCAACAGCAAATACGCCCAGTTCATGCCGCGTGCCGGCTTCGCCTACGATATCTTTGGCAACGGCAGGACCGTGGTGCGTGGCGGCGCGGGCATCTTCTACCAAGACCGCCTGCCCGGCTTCTTCAACCTCAGTCAGGCCAGTTGGGTACCCAATAACGAGTCCGTCACGCTCACCAACGACGGCATGTACAGCACCACCGCCGGCGCCAACCCCGGTGGCCCATTCAGCGATCCGTATTGCACCACAACCACCTTCTGCGTGGCCGACAAACTCGCCAATCCCTTCCCCTACACTCTGCCCTTCCCCTCCACCCAGACCTTCCCCAACGGGATCACCCTGGATGAATACGATCCCTCCGGCAACTTCCAGGTGCCTGTCACCAACGACTTCAACCTGACCGTCGAGCATCAAATCGCCGCCAGTTGGGCCATCCGGGTCGCTTATGTCGGTTCCACCTCCCGCCATCAGTTTGTCAGCCTGGAACTCAACCCTTCCGTCAACAACGGCTCCGGACTCGGCGTCAACCAGCGGCGTATCTACAATACGGCCCCCACCGTCGGCCCATGCAGCACCGGCACAGGATGCAACGCAAACTACTCCGACATCATCGACGCTGCCATGATCGGCAACGCCCACTTCAACTCCTTCCAGGGCACGCTGGAAAAGAAGATGTCCCATGGCCTCTCCGTGCTGGCCAACTACGCCTGGTCGAAGTCCTTCGACGACATGCCGCAGGCAACCAGGGTCAACAACACCGAGGACCTCAACTCGGGCGACTCCTATGTGTATCCGCTCTATCCCGCCGCCGCCACGGGAATTCCCGCGGCTGCCTATGTTTCAGACATCAAGGCGCTCGACCGCGGCCTGTCTGACATCGATCACCCCAGTGCCCTCTCCATCTCCTATGTATACGATCTGCCCAAGCTCCATCAGGGGTACCGCGCGGTGCAGACGGTCGCCAATGGATGGCGAACCAGCGGTCTCTTCCAGCACCACTCCGGCGATACCCTCACTTCTTACACGGGGACGGACAACTCGCTCACCGGCCTCAGCCAGGACCGCGCGCAGAGGGACTTCACCCAGTCGGCTTACTCTAAAGTACCGGGCGGTGGCAATTGCACGGCTGGCAAATCCTGCATCACCTGGCTGAATAAGGCTGCTTTCTCCACTCCCGCCCAAACCGGCACAGGAACCGGATACGGCAACGTGATCAAAGGCACCCTCCGTGGCCCCGCCTACACCAACTGGGATGCTGCGGTCGCCCGCATATTCCCCGTCTACCGTGCATCCACCCTGGAGTTCCGTGTCGAGTACTTTAACGTGGTCAACCACACCAAACTAGGCAATCCGGAAGTCAGGACACCTCAAGCCGCTTTCGGGACCATCACTGCAACCAACCCCTCGCAAGACGCCGAGCGCATCGCGCAGTTCTCGCTGAAGTACCTCTTCTAGGCAGGAGGCTGTTCGCAACCGTTGTTTCGAATGAATTGCCGGCGCCCAGCTCTCGCGATCGAGAACTGGGCGCCGGCTTTTTGCATCCTGTGGCCTGCTTCCGCACCTGTAGAAGCGCCCAGCTCGTACTCACTTACTTACTTGGCGACAGTCGCCACCCGCAGGTTCTCGCCCGTCATCTCCTTTGGCTCCTCTAGCTTCAGCAGCCCAAGAATCGTCGGCGAGATGTCCCGCAGACTCCCATCCGGCCGCAGGCTCACCGTCCCCTTCGCCGCATCCGTCACCAGGATCAGCGGCACCGGGTTGGTGGTATGCGCGGTATGCGGCCCGCCCGTCACCGGGTCGATCAGCATCTCCGCATTCCCGTGGTCTGCCGTCACCAGCAGCGCCCCGCCCCGCTGTTTCACCGCCTGGTAAACGCGTCCCAGTTGATAGTCCACCGTCTCGCAAGCCCGCACCGTTGGCTCGATCTTGCCCGAGTGGCCCACCATGTCCGCATTGGCAAAGTTCACAATAATCACGTCGAACGCCGTGTCTCCCACCGCCTTCACCACCGCGTCCGCAATCCCCGCTGCCGACATCTCCGGCGCCAGATCGTAGGTCGCCACCTTCTGCGACGGCACCAGCACCCGGTCTTCCCCGCCAAACGGCTTCTCAACCCCTCCGTTAAAAAAGTACGTCACATGCGCGTACTTCTCCGTCTCCGCCACGCGCAGGTTCCTCAGGTTGGCCTTCTCCATCAGGTTCGCCAGCAGGTTGTCCATCGACTCCGCCGGAATCACAATCGGCAGCTTGAAGTTCTTGTCGTACTGTGTCATGCACACATAGTGCAGCCCCGTCGGCACCGACGCCCGCGGAATCTCCGCATCCAGCTCCGCCGCCTTCGGCAGGTCGATCCCGCCGTTGGCCGTCAGGCCCGAATCCCGCGCCAGCACCCGCGTAATCTGCCGCGCTCTGTCCGCGCGAAAATTAAAATTAATCACCACATCGTTGTCGCGAATCGGCCCAACAGCCTTGCCCGCCGCGTCCACCACCGTGAACGGCGGAAGGAACTCGTCCGTGGTCCCGCTGTTGTACAGCTCCTTCACCCGCGCCAGGGCGTCGGCATACGTCCCGCCCGCGGGATGCCCCGTCACCAGCGCGTCGAACGCCTTGTGCTCCTTCTCCCAGCGCAGGTCGCGGTCCATCGCGTAGTAGCGCCCGCTCACGCTGGCCAATTGCCCCACGCCCGTCGCGCGGAACTGCGCCATCAACTCCTCGATGTATCCCACGCCGCCCGTAGGCGACGTGTCGCGCCCGTCCATGAACGCATGCACGTAAACCCGCTTCAGCCGCTTCTGCGCCGCCAGCCGCAGCAGAGCGTACAGGTGCCGCTGGTGCGAGTGAACCCCGCCGTCACTCAGCAGCCCGATCAGGTGCAACGCGCTCGCCTTCTCCTGCGCGTGCGCCACCGCAGCCAGCAGCGTCGGATCGCTGAAGAAGCTCCCATCCGCAATCGCCAGGTCAATGCGCGTGATGTCCATGCGCACAATCCGCCCAGCACCCAGGTTCAGGTGGCCCACCTCGCTGTTCCCCATCTGCCCATCCGGCAGCCCCACAAAGTGGTCGCTGGCGTGCAGCAGCGTGTTCGGAAACTCGCGCAGCAGCGCGTCGTACACCGGCTTGCGCGCCATCGCAATCGCATTTCCCTTGGTCTCGGCCCGGTAGCCCCAGCCGTCAAGAATCGTCAGAACAATTGGTTTCGCCATGTTGCCATTAAGAATAGCAACCCCCGCGCCCCGCCGCATGTGAGAGCGATCACGGCTGCAATACATAGATGAACGATTGTCATTCTGAGCGCAGCGAAGAATCCCCGCATTACGCCCACAGAGCGACACCTTTCGTGGAATGAAACGAAGAGGCCGAACTGCACCCATCGCAGTCCGGCCCCTGTTCCCTGTTGCCTGTTCCCTGCCTTACGCGTAGCTGCTCACGCTGCCTGCGTTCTTGGCTCCGCGCTGCTTGCTGATCTTCTCCACATATCCGCTTTCTTTGAGCGCCTTCAGCGGCTCGGCGGGCAGCTTGCGCGCCACGCGCCACTCCTTGATGATCGGCCGCACGTCGGTCCAGAACGCGCCGCGGAAGGTCTCTTCGGCCTCCACTAAGCTGCACGACTGCTGCAGCTTGTCCAGCTTCGCGTGGTCCACCAGCGAGGCCTTGGCAAACAGCTCCTGCGCCGTCACCACCGACTGCACCATCGCCTCCATCTTGCCCTTCAGGTTGTGGCTCTGGTCGATCATGTACGCAATCCCCTTCACCGCCGGAGAATCGCTCACCAGGATCTCGTGGAAGATGCGGAAGAGCTGGTACGGGTCGATCGATCCCAGCGTCAGGTCGTCGTCGGCAAACTTCTTGTCGTTGAAGTGGAATCCGCCCAGCGCATTCAGGTGCAGCAGCCATGTCACGATCTGCTCGATGTTGCATCCCGGCAGATGGTGTCCTGTGTCCACCAGCACCTTGGCCTTCGGCCCCGCTTTGCGCGCCAGCGACAGCGCCATGCCCCAGTCCCCGATGTCGGTGTGGTAGAACGCCGGCTCAAACGGCTTGTACTCCACCAGCATCCTCTGGTTTGCGCCCAGCGCCGCGTGAGTCGCGCCCAGCGCCTCTTCCAGCCACTCGATCCGCTTCTTCATCGACTGCGTCCCCGGATAGTTCGATCCATCGGCCAGCCAGATCGACACGTCCTTGTTTCCCAGCGCCTTGCCGAT
>JBEKWE010000031.1:0-21521 GCA_049513335.1 Acidobacteriaceae bacterium
GCGGCCGATGTCTGCGTGGAGCTTGCCGCCCTGGCTGAAGACGCGGCTCCAGACGACGGGGCCAGGCTTGCAGACGCCCTTGAGGGTGCCCCCGCCGAGGCGGAAGTACATGGGCGGCTGGCGCTCGCTGGAGGCCTTGGCGTAGCCGCCGGCGATGTGCGATGCGGGGACGGCGCCGGAGATCTGGAAGACCCAGACGAAGTCGTCGATTCCGTTGCCCTTGTAGTGCTCACCCCAGCGGACATCGTGGAGGGTGGTGGCGGGGTCGAGGTGCATGGCGGTCCAGATGCGGTTGGTGAGGATGAGGTCGAGGCCGCAGCACTCGTCGACTTCGTTGAAGTGGGGCAGCGGGCGACCGGCGTAGAGCTCTTTGCCGGCAGCGTCGAAGGCGGGCGGACGGTCTACATTGTTGAGAAGACCTTCGACGAGATCGGATGCGGGGACGAGGTCCTTGAGGCCCTGCTGGTACTGGATGCCGATGGCGTCGCAGCCGAAGTCGTCCGCGATGCGCAGGGCGGCGATGTACATCTTGCACTGCTGGAGGACCTGCGCGTCGGTGAGGTCGGTGGCTTCGTTGGGGCCGGTGACGAAGGTGATGCCGCTCTTATCGAGCCAGGCGCGGATCTTGCGGGCTTCCTCGTCGGTGACGTTCTGCATGGCGGCGACCAGCGCGGACTGGCTGAGGCGCTCCTTGAAGACGCCGGTGGTGTTGAGAAGGCTGTCTTCGATGATGGCGTTGAACATGCCCATGCAGCCCTCGTCGAAGACGCCGAGGATGGCCTTGCGGCCCTGGAGGGCCTTGGCGAGTGCGATGCCGAGCTGGCGTTCGGCGGCGGGAAGTTTGGATACGTCGAGCGGGTGAACGTGGCCCAGGTCGTGGTCGATGCGGCCCTCGCGAATCCACTGGCGCAGGCCGTTGACGAAGAAGAGGTCGGTGAAGTCCCTGGTCCAGATGGTGCTGTATTTAACGCCAGCCTTGCGCAGGCAGCCGTTGAGGTTGAGCATTCCGACCAGGCCGGGCCACTGGCCACTCCAGTTGGCGACGGTGAGGATGGGGCCGCGATGGCTGAGCAGGCCGGCGAGGACGTGATGGCTGTACTGCCAGACGGACTCGACGACGACCAGCGGGGCTTTGGGGTCGATCCGCTCGAATACATCCATTCCCATGCGCTGGTTGAAGATGAAGCCGTGCTTCAGGTCGTCGCGGTAGGGATGGGCGCGGCGGACCTTGAGGCCCTCGGCGGCGAAGGCCTTGATGACGGCGCTCTCGGCCTCGGACTGGGCGGGCCAGCAGACCTGGTTGGCCGATTGACGCAGATCGCCACTGGCGATGAGAAGGACTTCTCCGGGGACGGCTGCGATGGGAGCTTCGATCTGTGGGATGGAATAGGCGGACATTTTTTCTCCTTACGTGTTTAGCTAAATCCCAGTCATTCCGCAGACAACGCGGAATGAATGGGGCACCCGGCACTCGCCGCGTTCGGTTGTCACTCCTTCTGCGGTGCCGATGAGGCTGCTTCCAGAACTGTGTAACGCTCCTGCGCGGCGGACCATCCGTCGCCGGGACGCGGGGCGTAGGAGACGCACTCGAGCGACTCTCCGATGGAGGCGCGACCGGCAGCGATGCCGGGCAGCGCGCCGGTGGCGACCGCCTGCAGCATGACATTGCCCAGCGCGGAGGCCTCCACAGGCCCGCTGACAACGTTACATCCGCAGGCGTCGGCTGTCATCTGGCAGAGATATTGATTCAAGCAGCCGCCGCCGACGACGCGGAGGGTACGAATGTCGCGGCCAGTGAGGGAGTGCAGGGCATCGCGCGTGGACCAGTAGGAGAGGCTGAGGCTCTCGAAGCAGCAGCGCGCGAAGTCGCCGACCGATTCTGGCGCGGGCTGGGCGGTGGATTGGCAGAAGGAGCGAATGGCCTGGAGCATGTCCGCGGGCGCGAGGAAATCCGGCGCGTCGGGATGGATGAGCGAGCGGAAGGGCTGGGCTGCGGCGGCGGCGGCGATGAGGTCGTCCCAGGTGTATGCGTGGCCCTGCTGCTCCCACTGGCGGAGGCACTCCTGCAGGAGCCAGAGGCCGGTGAGGTTACGCAGGAGGAGCGTGGAGTTGCCGCAGCCTCCCTCGTTGGTGAAGTGCAGTTCACGGGCGCGCGGGGTGGTGATGGGGGCGTCCAGCTCGACGCCCATGAGGCTCCAGGTGCCACTGCTGATGAATGCGCTGTGCCGGTCGAGGTTGGGGATGGATGCGACGGCGCTGGCCGTATCGTGCGAGGCGACGGCGATAACGGGGAAGGTCCTGCCGAAGCCGCAGAGGTCGAGTACATCGCGGCCGACATCGGAGAGGATGGTGGCGGGCGCGACGACGGGGGGAAGAATGCGGTCGGGAATGGTGAGCGCGCGGAGCAGATCGCGGTCCCAGTCGCGCGAGCCGAGGCGGAAGAACTGCGTGGTGGAGGCTTCGGTGAACTCGCCGGCCTTGGCGCCGCCGAGGAAGAAGTTGAAGAGGTCGGGGACCATGAGGAGGGTCTCGGCGGATTCGAGCCTGGGGTCGCCGGCCAGCACCATGGAGTAGAGCTGGAAGAGGGTGTTGAGCTGCATGGTCTGCACGCCGTTGGAGGCGTAGAGATCGGCTTCGGGGATGCGCTGGAAGAGGCGCGGCGGAATGCCGTTGGTGCGCGGATCGCGATAGTGCGAGGGATTGTCGAGCAGGCGGCCGCGGCCATCGAGGAGGGCGAAGTCAACGCCCCAGGCGTCGACGGCGATTCCGGCGGGAGGACCGGGGAAGCGCGCGCGGAACTTGATGAGGCCGGTTTGGATCTCCGACCAGATGCGCAGCGCGTCCCAGTAGAGGCTGCCGCGCAGGCTGACGCCGGAGTTGGGAAAACGATGCAGTTCGTCGAGGGAGAAGCGGCGGCCGTCCCAGTGGCCGACGACCAAGCGACCGCTGGATGCGCCCAGATCGACGGCGACGAAGTGTGACATAGGACCCTCAGGGGCTAAAGCCCCATTCATATTGCGGCAAAACCGGCACGGGTAAACCCGTGCCCTTAAGCAAGACGATTCTAACGATCCGACCGTAAACGCGTGCGCTTAAGCAAGAGGATTCTAACGATCCGACCGTAAACGCGTGCGCTTAAGCAAGAGGATTCTCATCGGCTACTGGTCGTCGAAGAGGAGGATGGCACCGGCGATGGTGGTGGTCCAGCGGCCGTTTTTGTCTCCGACGGCGGACTGGGTGACGTTGGCGGTGCGGACGATTTTGTTGGAGATCCGGTAGATCTCTTTTTTCTCGTCCCAGCTTTTGTCGGGGTCGAAGTCGACGTCGAGGGTGGTGGCAAGCATCTCGGCGGCGAGCTCCTCGGCGTAGTCCCCGGCCTGGTCCTCGGTCTCGCCGAAGCTGTGGTGTTCTGAGAGGTAGCCGTAGGTGGCGCGGTCGGTGGGGATGGCGACGCCGATGCTGGAGGCGATGAGGCGGTGGGCCTCGCGGGTGGAGTTTTCAGCGATGACGGCGAAGACGACCTCGCCAAGGTTCAGGCGTTTAAGCCCCTCCTTGCGCGGGATGAGCTTGCAGCGCGGCGGGAAGATGGAGGAGACGCGGACGAGGTTCAGCGCGGCGATGCCTGCGTCGCGCAGCGCGAGCTCGAAGCTGGTGAGGCGCTCTCTATGCTTGCCCACACCCTTGGTCAGGAAGAGGCGCGTGGGGACCATGTTTATGCCCAATGGAAAGACCCTCCGGGAGAGATGCGGGATGCGGCGCTGGGCGGCGATTCGGCGACCGCTGTTGCATAGACCGAGTCAACGTTATCACAGCGGGGCGGGGGAGTGGTTTACTGCGGAGTGACGCCGGGGAAATGGAGGGTTTTGCAGGCGGGCGCGGCGTGGGCTGCGCCAGGGCCGGCGGGGCGGGACGTTGGGAGGACGGTGGCGCGCGGAATGGGGCATTTGGTGCTGTTGGCGGCGAATAAGATGTAAAGATGGCATGTAAGTCGCCGCGTAACGGAAGCAAATCCGCGTGCGATCTCTATTATTTTTAAATAGGTCTGTTTCTTTCTGTTCTCCACACTCATCTATATCTTCATCTTCTGGTCTCTCGACTCGCCTGCCACGATGTGGGACGGCTGCGCCGCAGATACCGCCTCATTTGCAAGCCATCTTCAATTAAGGAGCGACCAAATCCTATGACAAAGTACAAACTGGAATACATCTGGCTTGACGGTAAAAAGCCCGTTCCCGGCCTGCGCGGCAAGACCCAACTCAAGGCGTTTGAGAAGCCTCCCACCCTCGCCGAAATCCCCAACTGGGGCTTCGACGGCAGTTCCACCATGCAGGCCGAGGGCAGAAGCTCTGACTGTATCCTGAAGCCTGTGGCCCTGTATCCGGATGCCAGCCGCAAGGACGCGTATATCGTTCTGAGCGAGGTGATGCATCCCGATGGCACGCCGCATTCCACCAACGCGCGCGCCACCATCGAGAACGATCCCGACCTGTGGGTCGGCCTTGAGCAGGAGTACTTCCTCTTTCAAGACGGGCGGCCTCTCGGCTTTCCCACCAACGGACACCCCAGCACTCCGCAAGGCCCGTACTACTGCGGGGTTGGTTACAAGTACATGGGCAGCGTGGCCCGGCAGATCGTCGACGAGCACCTGGACCTGTGCCTGGCCGCAGGGATCAACCATGAAGGCATCAACGCCGAAGTGGCGAAAGGCCAGTGGGAGTTCCAGATATTCGCCAAAGGCTCGGCCAAGGCCGCGGATGACGTCTGGACCGCCCGCTATCTGATGATGCGCCTGTGCGAGAAGTACGGAGTCGATGTTGAATTGCACTGCAAGCCGATCAAGGGCGACTGGAACGGGTCCGGCATGCACTGCAACTTCTCCACCAAGTATCTCCGCGAAGTGGGCGGCAAACAGTACTTTGAAGCCCTCATGAAGGCATTTGAAAACAACATCGCCGCGCACATCGAAGTGTACGGCCCGGACAACCACCTGCGCTTGACCGGCCTGCACGAGACGCAGGCCATCGACAAGTTCAGCTATGGCCTCTCCGATCGCGGTGCTTCGATCCGCTTGCCGGTCAACTTCATCAAGAACGGTTACCGGGGCTATCTGGAAGATCGCCGCCCGAACTCCGAGGGCGATCCCTACCAGATCGTCTCTCGTATCCTGAAGACGATCAACAGCGTCCCCAAGCCGGAAAGCACCCCAGTCAGCCAAGCGGCATAATCGAGCAGCAAGATGGATTGAAAGAGGCCCGCCTTTGCGCGGGCCTCTTTCGCTTGCCGGCGAAGCAAGGCCACCCTCCGGCTGCAGCGGATGAGGCCGGCCTCAGCCGCAGCCTCTTGCACAGCTGGCTCCATGCCACGCTCCCCACCGCCGCGCGCGTCTTCTCCGGATCGGGCCGCTCCAGCACCGTGACCTTCGCGACTGGCGGGGTTGGCGGTGGAAAAAAGATGTAAAAATGACATTAAGTTGGTGCAAAACGGAGATCGGTCCGGGCGCAATCTCTGTTATTTTTTAAACACGCACTGTAATTCTCTGGTCTCTGGACTCGCCTGCCACGATGTGGGGAAGAGTGTGCTGCAGATGTCGCGCGATTCGAAAACCTACTTTATAAGGAGCGCCACGACGTGCGAATATCGCGATACTCCGGAACTTCCTCATGCGGAGCCGGAGGGACACAACCTGAGGACCAAGGACCTGTGCAAGGAACCGGCCCAATGCCCCGCCCATCGCGGAGGCCGGCAGATTTTGTAATAGAATCAACTCACACACATCCGCGCTGCGTTAACCCTGCATCGCTCCGTATCCACCGACGTTGTCAACCGCGAGGCAAATGATCAAGGAGATAGTACTATGCCCAAGACTGCAAAAGAAGTAATCCAACTGGCCAAGGACAGAGGCATCAAGATTGTGGACGTAAGGTTTGTCGATCTGCCTGGCAAGTGGCAGCATTTCTCGATTCCGGTGGAAGACCTGGATGAAGATGTTTTCGCCGAAGGGCTCGGGTTTGACGGGTCCAGCATCCGCGGATTCCAGCAGATCAACGAGAGCGACATGCTGCTGTTCCCGGACCCGGAGACTGCGTATGTGGACCCCTGTCTGGAGATTCCCACGCTGAGCATGATCTGCGATGTGAAGGACCCGGTCTCGGGGAAGCCGTACAGCCGCGACCCGCGCTACATCGTGCAGAAGGCGGAAGCGTACCTGAAGAGCAGCGGCATTGCGGAGACCAGCTACTGGGGACCGGAGCTGGAGTTCTACATCTTCGACAACGTGCAGTACGACCAGAACGCCTTCACCGGCTACTATCGCATCGACTCGAACGAAGGGATATGGAACAGCGGGCGGGAGGAAGGCCCGAACCTGGGATTCAAGCTGCGCCACAAAGAGGGCTACTTCCCGGTTCCGCCGTCGGACCAGCAACAGGACCTGCGCTCCGAGATCATCCTGAAGATGAAGGAAGTGGGCATCCCGGTGGAGGTGCATCATCACGAGGTTGGGACCGCGGGGCAGGGCGAGATCGACATGCGCTTCTCTCCGCTGAAGAAGATGGCGGACAACGTGATGTATTACAAGTACATCATCCAGAACGTGTCGCGGAAGCACGGGAAGGTGGCGACGTTCATGCCCAAGCCGATCTTCGGCGACAACGGATCGGGCATGCATGTTCACCAGAGCCTGTGGAAGGGCGGCACCAATCTGTTTTACGACAAGAAGGGCTACAGCCTGCTGAGCCAGACGGCGCTGTACTACATTGGCGGCCTGCTGAAGCACGCACCTGCGCTGCTTGCGTTGTGCGCTCCGACGACCAACTCCTATCGGCGGCTGGTGCCGGGATACGAAGCGCCGGTGAACCTGGCGTTCTCGCAGCGCAATCGCTCGGCGGCGGTGAGGATTCCGGTGTATTCGAAGAGTCCGAAGTCGAAGCGCCTGGAGTTCCGCTGCCCCGACCCGTCGGCCAACCCGTACCTGTGCTTCTCCGCCCTGCTGATGGCGGGACTGGACGGAATCCAGAACAAGATCAATCCCGGCGAACCGCTGGAGAAGGACCTGTATGAACTGGAGCCGAAGGAGGCCGCGAAGATCAAGAGCACGCCGGGCTCGCTGGGCGAGGTGCTGACCGCGCTGGAGAAGGACCACGCCTTCCTGCTTAAGGGCGATGTGTTCACCGAGGACCTGATCTCGACCTGGATCTCGTATAAGCGGGAACGCGAACTGGCTCCGGTCAACCTGCGTCCCGTGCCGTACGAGTTCTACCTGTACTTCGACATATAGAGTGCCGCTGTTTGAACGACCGGAAGAGGCCCGCCGCGCGCGGGCCTTTTCTGTGTTGCGGAGGGCGGTGGTGCAGTTTCCGGATAGCCGACCTTACGCCCAGAACGGTCTACTGCACTTGTTTACACACCCGCAACGGCTCATACTTTCAGCCATATAAACGAGGCCTCCACCATGACAAGAAGACGAATGGGCGCAGTCCGTCGACGCGCAGAAAACAGCGCAGAGCTGCTCGAAAAGAAATTTGAAGAGGCCATGCGCAAGGCCAAGGAAACCCCCGACACCGGAAAACCCCTGCGCGAATTTGATCTGGATTAGGCGCTGCTATTTCGTCTTTTTGGGAACGCGGTATGGTTTCGCCAGCTTGATGAACTGACGGGCAACGTCTGCTGAGCCGGCCGGGCCGGAAAGCACACCCACACCCTTACCGCCAAGCAGCACCATGGACGTGTTCTGGTACTTCAACTCAAAGGGAAAGTCGAACGGGAAGGTATACCCGACCACCAAAACAGTGTCCGCCACTTTGGGGTCATCGACAATGTCGATGTGAAGTGCGGAAAACCCGCTATTGCGCTCCAGATTGGCCTTGATCTGGTCCGCCCCGAAGAAGCTGGCGCCTTTCCCATCGACATACATAGTCTTGAAATTCTCCAAAATGAACTTCGGGTCCTTGGATGCGCTGAGAATGTCGGACTTTTCTGGCGCGCCGGGAGATGCGTCTTTTGGATTTTGCGGCGCTGTCAGAATCGGCGCAGCCGTCGGATTGGCAGGCCACGGTGTCGTTATGTAGGATCCGTTGGCGTAAGTTTTGACTGCCGTGGTATCGGCCAGGCCGGTGACACTTTCCAGCGGAACAGCGAAATTCAAGTTCTGTCCAGTGCCGAGCGATGCGACGATCAGCCCGAGTCCGCGCCCTTGCCCGTCAATGACTACGCCGCCGCTGGAGCCGCGGGATGCAGGCGCAGTGAACTGGATGATCTTGTAGCCGCTGCCCGCCCCGGGAACATCGTCGGCCAAACGAACTGCGGATACAACGCCGGTGGATGCAGACCACGGCAGTGCAGCAGCGTTCGAAATCGTGGTGAGCGGATCACCAGAGTGCGCGTCCGCAGCGCTGGCAATGGACAACGCTGGCAAACCAGAGGAGGTGATTTTGATGGCTGCCACATCGCGGCGGGCGTCAACACCGAGCAGTTGAACCTGATCGTAAACCTCGCCGTTCTTGAAGTGGATCTGTACCGCGTAAGCATTCTTCACCACATGGTATGCGGTGAGAAGAACCCCGTTGGAACCGACGACAATGGCGGTGCCAACGCTGCCCACAGTCTGGGTGGGCGATGACGAAGCCAATACCACCGCGATGGACGGCGTAACTTTGTCCACAATCTGCGTTGGGGTGAGCGGAGGAGTAGGTGTAGCGACTGGGCTTTGCGAGAAGCCGGTGGCTAGAAGGCAGAATGAAAGCGGAACAAGAGAGCAAAGACGAGCAGAAGGCTGCATGACCAGATACCCTTTCATCCGGAATCTCCATTTTGGAAGCAAACTCTCGGAAATTGTACGCCCGCTGTTGCATATTGCAAGAAGTGAACTACCGATTGAGTCATGGTTATGCCCGAATGACGGCCAATCGGGAAACTGCACCACCACCCGGAGGGCTGGGTTTCGTTGCCATGCGCGGGGGCGGGTGATAGGCTGCGAAGACTAGTCTATTTTTGGCCAATTCTTCTGGCCTAACCCCTGGAGCGAAACGCGCATATGCAGACGAGCTACAACGGAATTCCTGTCCCGGCAAACGGCAAGGCAATTGAGTATGTGAACGGGGTGTATACCGTTCCCGACCATCCGATTATTCCGTTCATCGAGGGCGATGGAACGGGGCGGGACATCTGGCGGGCGTCGCGGCGGGTCTTCGACGCGGCGGTGGAGAAGGCCTACGGCGGGCGTCGGCGGGTGGAGTGGTTCGAGGTGCTGGCGGGCGAGAAGAGCTATCGCAAGACGGGCGAGTGGCTGCCGGACGATACGGTGAAGGCGACGGTGGACTTTCGCGTGTCGATCAAGGGGCCGCTGACGACGCCGGTGGGCGGCGGGATACGCAGCCTGAATGTGGCGCTGCGGCAGTTGATGGACCTGTACCAGTGCATCCGTCCGGTGAAGTACTACGCGGGCGTGCCCAGCCCGGTGAAGCATCCGGAGAAGCTGAACGTGGTGATCTTCCGCGAGAACACGGAGGACATCTACGCGGGGATCGAGTTCCGCGAGGGGACGCCGGAGGCGGCGAAGCTGATCGCATTCGTCAACGACGAGATGCTGAAGGGGACGAAGAAGCGCGTGCGGCTGGACTCGGGCGTGGGGATCAAGCCGATCTCGATTACAGGGTCGAAGCGGCTGGTGCGGGCGGCGATCCGGTTCGCGCTGAAGGAAGGGCGCAAGACGGTGACGCTGGTGCATAAGGGAAACATTCAGAAGTTTACCGAAGGCGCGTTCCGCGAGTGGGGGTATGAGGTTGCGACCCAGGAGTTCCGCGCGGAGACGGTGACGGAGCGGGAGAGCTGGATTCTGGGGAACGTGGAGGCGAAGCCGGGGATTACGGCGGAGGAGAATGCGGCGCTGATTGAGCCGGGGATCGAGTTTGCGCCAAAGGAGTTCGGCGAGGGTGTAGTGGCCGAGGTGAAGAGCGTGCTGGCGGCGATTGGCGAATCGCACGGAGCGGGGAAGTGGAAGCAGAAGGTGCTGATCAACGACCGGATTGCGGACTCGATCTTCCAGCAGATCATTCTGCGGCCGGAGGACTATTCGATTCTGGCGACGACGAACCTGAACGGCGACTATATTTCGGACGCGGCGGCGGCGCAGGTGGGCGGGCTGGGGATTGCGCCGGGAGGGAATGTTGGCGACGGGTATGCGGTCTTCGAAGCGACGCACGGTACGGCCCCGAAGTACGCGGACAAGGACGTGATCAATCCAGGGAGCGTGATGCTGTCGGGCGTAATGCTGTTCGACTTTCTGGGATGGACGGAGGCGGCGCGGTTGATTGAAAGCTCGATGGAGAAGACGATTGCGCAGAAGTTTGTGACGTACGACTTCGAGCGGGCGATGCAGGGCGCGACCAAGGTGAAGACCAGCGAGTTTGCGACGCGGATGATTGAAAACATGCAGTAAGGCTTAACACCGATTGACACCGATTGGACCGATACAACAGACAACGACGGATACGGGTAAGAACAAGCAACGACGAGTACGTGGTAAGAACAGACAACGACGAATACTGCTATAAATTGGCAGCGGCGGATTTGGAGAGGTTTGAACGGGCGTTCGAGATTCCCTCGGCGGCTAAAGCCGCGATGCAATTGATGTGCTAACGGCGGGACTGAAGTCCCGCCACTTCAAAACGTAGACTGATCCAGAGATTTCTTAGGACAAGCAAAGACAATTACGGCAAGAACGTGCGGCGACATTTTTGGATAGGGGATTTGAGCGATGCGGAAGAAGGTAACGATTGTGGGGTCGGGGAATGTGGGGGCGACGGCGGCGCACTGGATTGCGGCGAAGGAGCTGGCGGACGTGGTGCTGCTGGATGTGATCGAGGGCGTGCCGCAGGGCAAGGCGCTGGACCTGGCGGAGGCGATGCCGATCGAGAAGCGCGACGTGTCGATTGTGGGGACGAACGACTATGCGGAGACGGCGGGGTCGGATGTGGTGGTGATTACGGCGGGGATCGCGCGCAAGCCAGGGATGAGCCGCGACGATCTGCTGAATACGAACTACAAGATCATGAGCGATGTGGTGTCGAAGGTGGTGGCGGCGTCGCCGGAGACGATTTTGATCGTGGTGTCGAACCCGCTGGATGCGATGGCGCAGACGGCGTACAAGCAGGCGGGGCTGCCGAGGGAACGGGTGATCGGGATGGCGGGCGTGCTGGATTCAGCGCGGTTCAGGACGTTCATCGCGCAGGAGCTGAAGGTGTCGGTGGAGAATGTGACGGCGTTTGTGCTGGGTGGGCACGGGGACACGATGGTGCCGCTGGCCCGCTACTCGACTGTGGCGGGGATTCCGGTGACGGAGCTGATTGCGCCGGAGCGGCTGGCCGAGCTGGTGCAGCGCACGCGCGACGGCGGGGCGGAGATTGTGAAGTATCTGAAGACGGGCAGCGCGTACTATGCGCCGTCGGCGGCGGTGACCGAGATGGTGGAGGCGATCCTGAAGGACAAGAAGAAGATCCTGCCGTGCGCGGCGTATCTGGAGGGCGAGTACGGGATTTCGGGGCTGTTTATTGGCGTGCCTTGCAAGCTGGGCGCGGGGGGCATCGAGCAGATCATCGAGATCAAGCTGACGGCGGAGGAGCAGGCGGCGCTGGAGAAGAGCGCGGATTCGGTGAAGGAGCTTTGCACGGTGATTGGGGTGGCGTAGGGGGGGCGGATGATGCGCGTAGAGGTGTGATGCGCGGCACAAAGGGCGTCTGGAGTGCGGGGTATACTGCGAAGCAAGCCAATGTTTGCTCAGGACCCTGGGCCGTATTTTGTCCGGAGCGGTTGGTAGTGGGCGGTTGTGCCGCACTCAATTTTATTAAGAGAAAGAAGATTCAATGTCCTCCAGTTCGACAGGCCAAGCAGGCAACAGAGTTTTGAATACAGTGTTAGCGCAGCGCGTGATGAGTGCAGAAGAGGCAGCCGCGCTGATCCAACCCGGCGCCCAGATTGGGATGAGCGGGTTTACCGGTTCGGGATACCCGAAGGCGGTGCCGCTGGCGCTGGCGCGGCGCATCACGGACGCGCACCTGAGGGGGCAGAAGTTTAAGGTGAATGTGTTTACCGGGGCCTCGACCGGGCCGGAGCTGGATGGCGCTCTGGCTATGGTGGGCGGGATGCAACTGCGTCTGCCGTACCAGTCGGACCCGATCACGCGCAAGCTGATCAACGCGGGCGAGATGCAGTACACGGACATGCATCTGAGCCAGGTGGGACAGATTGTGGAGTACGGGTTCATGGGCAAGCTGGACCTGGCGCTGATCGAGGTGACGGCGGTGCTGGAGGACGGGCGGGTGATTCCGAGCACGTCGGTGGGCAATAACCTGGCCTGGATCGAATGCGCGGAGAAGGTGATTCTGGAGGTCAATTCGGCGCAACCGATGGAGCTGGAGGGAATGCACGACCTCTATAGTCTGGGCAAACCGCCGCACCGGGACCCGATTCCGCTGACCTCGGTGTGCATGCGGATTGGCGAGCCGTATCTGAAGATCCCGATGGAGAAAGTAATTGCGGTGGTGCGCACCGACACGCCGGACCGCTCCAGCGAGTTCAAGCCACCGGACGAGAACTCGCGCAAGATTGCGGCGCACATCATGGAGTTTCTGGGCCTGGAGGTAAAGAAGGGACGGCTTCCGGCTTCGCTGCTGCCGCTGCAATCGGGGGTGGGGAACATCGCCAACGCGGTGCTGTACGGGCTGGAGGAGGGGCCGTTCGACGGCCTGACCGCATACACGGAGGTAATCCAGGATGGGCTGGTGAAACTGCTGCGCTCGGGCAAGATGACCTGCGCATCGGCCACGGCGTTTTCGCTGAGTCCGGAGGGGACGGCGGACTTTATTCCCAAGATCGGCGAGTTCCGCGACCGGATTGTGCTGCGCCCGCAGGAGATTTCGAACCATCCGGGGATCATCCGGCGGCTGGGCGTGATTGCGATGAACGCCATGATCGAGGCGGACATCTACGGCAATGTGAACTCGACGCACATCATGGGGTCGAGCATCATGAACGGGATCGGCGGGTCGGGCGACTTTGCGCGCAACGGGTTCCTGTCGATCTTTATGGCGCCGTCGACGGCGCAGAAGGGAACGATCTCGACGATTGTGCCGATGGTGTCGCACGTGGACCACACGGAGCACGACGTTTCGGTGGTGGTGACGGAGCAGGGGCTGGCGGACCTGCGCGGGCTGTCGCCGACGCAGCGGGCCAAGCTGGTGATTGAGAAATGCTCGCACCCGGACTATCGCGGGGAGCTGCTGGATTACTACAACCGCGCGAGCCGGCTGTCGAACGGCAAGCATACGCCGCACCTGCTGACGGAGAGCCTGAGCTGGCACAGCCGGTATCTGCGCACCGGACACATGCTGCGGCAGGCGGAGTAGAACAAAGGTTAGACAATTGCGCTTTTGAGTAGAGAAGCGTGATGGACCAATACATCGGCACAACATTTCGCGCCCCTTGATCGCTATGCGATCAAGGGGCGCGAGTCTTATAAAGAGTGGATGATTCGGCACGGCTAAAAAAGGCGATTTTGGCCCGACGAGCAAATGGCCGGGGCTAAAGCCCTTTGAATCCCGCGGCTTTATTCAGGGGGCTGAAGCCCCCTGCTCCCTCCGAAAGGCAAAAAGGGGAGTATCCGCAGCGGCTAAAGCATTTTCGTTAATGGTGTAGACCATGGCACCAAGAGAAAAATGCGGCGATTCTTCCCCTTCGCAAGCTCAGGGTCAGAATGACAATTCACTCTTTGATCTACAGCAATTCCGAAGATGCCCCGGGAAAGTCTGAACAAGTCTTCGAAATTCCCTCAGCGGCTAAAGCCGCATTGCAATTTTGGTGGTTACGGCGGGACTAAAGTCCCGCCCTTTCAAAACGTGAACTTGCGCAGAGGTTTCCTAGGCCTTGACGACGGCGCCGTCGACGACCTTGACGGGATCGAGGAAGGGCATGGAGGCGCGGAGTTGCGCGCCGATGACTTCGATGGGCTGGAGGGCCTCGGCGGCGCGGATGCGGGTGAACTCCTTGCGACCGGACTCGTTCTCGGCGATGAAGCGCTTGGCGAAGGAGCCGTCCTGAATCTCGTCGAGCAGCTTGCGCATGGCTTTTTTGGTTTCGGCGGTGACGACGCGCGGGCCGGCGGTGTAGTCGCCCCACTCGGCGGTGTCGGAGATGGAGTGGCGCATGTAGGCGAGGCCGCCGCGATAGATGAGATCGACGATGAGCTTGAGCTCGTGGCAGACCTCGAAGTAGGCGAGCTCGGGCTGATAGCCGGCCTCGCAGAGGACCTCGAAGCCGGTCTTGATGAGGGCGGAGACGCCGCCGCAGAGGACGGCCTGCTCGCCGAAGAGGTCGGTCTCGGTCTCCTCAGTGAAGGTGGTCTGCAGGACCCCGGCGCGGGTGGCCCCGATGCCCTTGGCGTAGCTGAGGGCGAGGGCGAGGGCGTGGCCGCTGGCATCCTGCTCCACGGCCACGAGGGCCGGTGTGCCGCCGCCTTCGGTGAAGACCTCGCGGACGCGGTGGCCGGGGGCCTTGGGCGCGACCATGGAGACATCGGCGGTGGGGGGCGGCTGGATGGTGCGGAAGCGGATGTTGAAGCCGTGGGCGAACATGAGGGTGACGTTGGGCTTCATGTTGGGCGCGATCTCGGCGTGGTAGACCTTTGCGGCGGTCTGGTCGGGGGTGAGGTTCATGATGACATCGGCCCACTTGGAGACGTTGGCGACGGTGTCGACGACCAGGCCGGCGGCGCGGGCGCGGGCCGCGCTGGGCGAGTCGGCGCGCAGGCCGACGCGGACATCGACGCCGGAGTCCTTGAGGTTGAGCGCGTGGGCGTGGCCCTGCGAGCCGTAGCCGATGATGGCGACTTTTTTGGATTGGATGAGAGAGAGGTCTGCGTCTGCGTCGTGATACGTCTTAGCCATGGTGGGTGATTTTCCTTTGATGTAATGGTAATTGAGATGAAGGCTTAACACCGATTTGCACCGATGACACCGATCAAGAACGAAGGATGCAATACGGATTTAAGACGGTGTGCGATTTGACTTGTCTTAGTCCTTTTCGGGTTAGGGCTTGGGGGGCTTGGGGGCGGGTTTGCCGGGGGTGCCGTTGGCCTGGCCGAGGGCCTTGAGGACGCGGCTGGTGTGCTTGCCGCGGCGCATGGCCATGCGGCCGGTGCGGGAGACCTCGAGGATGGTGTAATCGGACTCGCGCAGGACCTGGATGAGGCCTTCGATCTTGCTGGTGCTGCCGGTCATCTCCAGCATGATGGACTCGGGGGCGAGATCGACGACGCGGGCGCGGAAGACGTTGGCCAGCTCGAAGATCTGGGAGCGGGAATGGAGGCCTGCGGGCTCGTTCGGCCCGGCGGCGACCTTGATGAGGCAGAGCTCGCGGATGACGGCCTCGGTACGGCCGACCTCGTCGACGTCGTTGGTGATTTCGAGCTTGTAGAGCGAGGCACGGATGCGGTGCGCGGCGGTCTCGGGGGCCTCGCAGACGATGGTCATGCGCGAGGTGTCTGGCTGCTCGCTCTCGCCGACCGTGAGCGAGACGATGTTGATGCTGAGACGGCGGAAGAGCGAGGCGACACGGGTGAGGACGCCGGGCTTGTCTTGGACGAGAGCTACGAAGGTGTGGAGCATGGGGGCCTTTCGGAAAACAGGTTTGATTGTATGAGCGCCAAAGGCGCGGGATATATTAGCCTGGGGCGAAGCCCCAGGAAAGTGAGTGGGAAACGAAACACGGGCTGAAGACCCGCGCTATACTCGTTGCCATGCCGCAACCGCTCGCGTACGTGTTGGTGCATCTTGTCTTCAGTACCAGGAAGCGCAGGCCGTGGCTGAACGACGGCATTCGTGGCGAGATGCATGCGGTCCTGGCTTCGGTCCTCAATCATTCGGATAATATCTGCGTTCGCGTTGGCGGTGTTACCGACCACATTCACATTGCGCTGTTTCTTGCACGGAACGAATCGATGGCGAAAATCGTGGAGCGTTTGAAGGTTTCGTCGTCGAAGTGGATTAAGACAAAAGGGCCAGAGTTTGCGAAGTTCGGATGGCAACGCGGATATGCGGCGTTCTCCGTTGGGTTGAGCGATCGAGCGGCGCTGGTGCGGTATATCGATGCGCAGGCCACGCATCACCAGAGGCGCGACTTCCAGGGGGAGATGCGGGCGATGTTTGCCAAATACTGCGTTGAGTTCGATGAGAAGTTTGTGTGGGATTAGGCGTATGGGCGGGGTGGGGCATTTAGCGCGGGCCTTCAGCCCGCTGTCTGCGGGAGGCCGGAAACCTGGGCCTTCGGCCCAGGCTAGGATAGCGCGGGCCGTTGGCCCGCAGTTCGAGGGCTGGCGAAAGATTGCGGCGATTGGCCTGGCCGTTTTAGCGCGGGCCTTCAGCCCGCGGCTCGTGGGAGGCCCGTCACCTGGGGCGTTGCCCCAGGCTAGAGTAGCGCGTGCCTTCAGCACGCTTGGGCGTGGGCCATTTGCGACTCCCTTTGGCTGATCGCTCATCATTCGGCCTCGGGGAGTTCGATGAGGGGGTCGGCGGCGGGGCGGCGGACCATCTCGTGGAGGGCGGAGCCGGGGGCGATCATGGGATAGACGCCGTCTTCCTTCTCGACCTGGAAGTTGATGAGGAAGGGATGGCCGCTGGTGCGCGCGCGGGTGACGGTGGGGATGACTTCGGCGCGCTGGCGGACGTGTGTGCCGGCGATGCCGTGGGCGGCGGCGAGAGCGACGAAGTCCGGCGAGAGGATGGGCGTGCAGGCGTAGTTCTTGTCGTAGAAGATCTCCTGCCACTGGCGGACCATTCCGAGGAATCCGTTGTTAATGACGGCGATGTTGATGGCGATCTTCTCCTGCTGGATGGTGGAGAGCTCAGCGGCGGTCATCTGGAAGCCGCCGTCGCCGGCGATGACCCAGACATCCTTTTCGGGGCAGGCGAACTTGGCCCCGATGGCCGCGGGCAAGGCGAAGCCCATGGTGCCGAGGCCGCCGGAGGTGATGAGCGAGCGCGGCGTGTCGTGGCGGAAGTACTGCGCCTCCCACATCTGGTGCTGGCCGACGTCGGTGACGATGATGGTGTTGGCGAGGCGGCCCGAGGCCTTGGCTTCGCTCCATATGTCGTGGATGACGTGCGCGGCGTAGAGATGGCCGTTGTCGGGAAGATTGATGATGTCACGGACGCTGGCGTCGCCCTTCATCTTGCTGACCTCGGCGATCCATGAAGAAGAGCTAGAAGCAGATCCCTCCGCTGCGCTACGGGATGACAAATCTATGGGCGGGAGGAGAGGAAGGAGGGTTTCGAGGACGGCCTTGAGGTCGCCGATGAGGGCGACGTCGGCGCGGACGTTCTTGTCGATCTCGGCGGGGTCGATCTCGACGTGGATCTTCTTGGCGTGGGGGGCGTAGGTGGCGAGCGTGCCGGTGACGCGATCGTCGAAGCGCATGCCGAAGGCGAGCAGGAGGTCGGACTGCTGGATGGCCTTGTTGACCCACGACTCGCCGTGCATGCCCATCATGCCGAGGGCGAGCGGATGGCCGGTGGGGAAGGCGCCAAGGCCGAGCAGCGTGCTGGCGACGGGGACTTGGCGGCGCTCGGCGAAGGCGAGGAGCTGGGATTCGGCCTCGGAGATGAGGACGCCGTGGCCGGCGAGGATGACGGGACGCTTGGCGGCGGCGATCAGCTCGACGGCCTGCTGGATGGAGCTGGACTCGGCGCGCAGCATGGGGTGGGGGCGGTAGGGCGAGGGCGCGGCGGCGGCGAAGTCGAAGGGCGCGGAGGCCTGCTGCGCGTCCTTGGTGATGTCGACGAGCACCGGGCCGGGACGGCCGGAGGTGGCGATCTGAAAGGCCTGGCGGATGGCGGGCGCGATGTCTTCGGGGCGCGCGACGAGGAAGTTGTGCTTGGTGATGGGCAGGGTGATGCCGGTGATGTCGATCTCCTGGAAGGCGTCGGTGCCGAGGACCTTGGAGGAGACCTGGCCGGTGATGCAGACGATGGGAACGGAATCGAGCATGGCGGTGGCGACGCCTGTGACGAGATTGGTGGCGCCGGGGCCGGAGGTGGCGACGGCGACGCCGACGCGGCCGGATGCGCGCGCGTATCCGTCGGCCATGTGGGCCGCGCCCTGCTCGTGGCGGACGAGGACGTGATGGATGGGGAACTTGCGCAGCGCGTCGTAGACGGGCAGGATGGCCCCGCCGGGATAACCGAAGACGGTGGATACGCCCTCGCCAGCGAGGGTCGCCCAGACGATCTCTGCCCCGGTGAGGGTGGGAATGTTTTTGCTCGATTTGTTTGCCATCGTGGACTCCTTATGATGGTGCGTATTTATTTTTTGTCTGCTATGCGGGTTTTCTTGGGGGCTGTCAGTTGCGCAGCGGCTGCTGCTGCTTCTGATGGGTACTGACCGTCTGAAAGTGCCTTGAAGTCTGCGAGTAGCGCGTTGACGGCGTTATCGTACGAGTTCTGTTTGCGCGTCCCGAAGGGCGATTCCGTAACCGACCATAGGATGACTCCGGTCGCGCGATCACGGATGTTGAGCTGAAATCGAGGGCTGTAGTGAGGGGGGTTGCTGCTGCCGTTCATAACATTAATGTCGCTCAAAGGAGCGGTGTAGCGCAGTTCTAGAACCAGTTCAGCGGAAGCAGGCACGAGAACAATTTGATAGCGATTCCATTTGGTGAGTCCGGCATAAAGGACTGAATAGGCCTGCTCAGAGATACCGTTGTCCTCAGCGCCAGCATTCGATATAAAGACTGTTTTCGCGGTGGCGAACTGTGCTGGGATGGGTGCATCGGGCGGTGTCTGCGCGCAGAGCGGCAGGGCTGCGAGCAGAAGGATAGCGATAGCGATCATACTGACGCTGCGTTGGTGCGAATTGTGTTTGATCTGGCCCATTGGATATTGCCCTCAGGGGCTAAAGCCCCGCTTGCGGTGTGGCTGAATTCACACGGCTAAAGCCGTGTGCTTAAGCAAAACGAAAAGCAAAAACAAGTATGAAGTGCAAAAACAAGTACGAAGAACAAATGCGAAATACAAATTACGAATTACTGCTCGTCGGACAAACGGGTCTTCTTGGATGCTGCTGCATTCGGGGTTGACTTTTTGGGAGCAGAAACTTTGGCTGCTGGTACATTGATGGACGTACTTGTGACGAGGGCGTTTAGGTTTGCAACAAGCTGCACTGCGCTGTTGGCGAGATTTTTCTCAAAGGTTTTTTCTCTGCCTGCTGCTGCGATTCCGTTATAGGTTGTCCACAGTAAGGATTGTGATTTTGCGTCACGGATAACTAGCTTGGTGTAGCCGGTGAGGGCGTCAGTTTGGACCACTGAAACTTCGAGGACGAGATCTGCCTCTGCTGGCGTCGTGGCCAGATGATAACGATTGCCCGACACGAGAGCTTGATAAAGGCTGTTGTAGGCAATGAGCGCTAGTTGATCGTTCCTTGAGCCTGCGTTTGCTATGAAGACCGTCTTCGCAGTGGTGAGTTGCGCGGGGATGGGCGCGTTGGACGGCGTCTGCGCGCAGAGCGGCAGGGCTGCGAGTACAAGAATTGCGACTCCCAAAAATGGGAGGATGAATCGATACGAGTTGTGTTTGATCTGGCCCATTGAAGATTGTCCTCAGGGGCTAAAGCCCGCTTGCGGTTTGACTGAATTCACACGGCTAAAGCCGTGTGCTTAACAAAACGAAAAGCAAAAAGCAAAACGAAGAACAAAAGCAAGTGAAGCGTATCGGTCAAAAGGTTCGAGCGGTTTTATTGATGCGTGATTCATCGGGATCCTTCGACTGCGCTGCTCGCAAAGTGCGCGAGCAGCTTCGCTCAGGATGACAGCGTTGTGGTTGGTGCGAGCGAGTGCGCATTTGCGGGTCTCGGGGTGAGCCAGAACTGTTTATCGTGCGTGGATTCGAAGGCGTCGAGGGCGGCGGCGTGGCGAAGGGTGAGGCCGATGTCGTCGAGGCCATTGAGCAGGCAATACTTGCGGAATGGGTCGATGTCGAATGTCGAGCTGAAGCCTAGCTCGTCGGTGACGGTTTGAGCTTCGAGGTTGATGGTGATCTGGTGCGCTGGGTTCTGCGTGCTACGCGCGGTGAGGAGTTCGACATCGGCCTCGGGCAGGCGGACGAGAACCATGCCGTTCTTGCCGGCGTTGGAGAAGAAGATGTCGGCGAAGCTGGGAGCGATGACGACGAGGAAGCCGTAATCCGTCAATGCCCAGGCGGCGTGCTCGCGCGAACTGCCGCAGCCGAAGTTCTTGCTGGCGATGAGGATCTGCGCGCCCGCATAGCGTTGGTCATTCAGGATGAAGCTGGGGTCGGGCTGGCCGGCGGCTGGGCCATCGTGCAGGCGACGCCAGTCGTAGAAGAGGAAGTCGCCGTAGCCGGTGCGCTCGATGCGCTTGAGGAACTGCTTGGGTATGATCTGGTCGGTGTCCACGTTGGGGCGCGGGAGGGGGACGGCGGCGGAGGTGAGTGTGTTGATGGCGATCATTATTTTGCCTCCTTGAACTTCCAGGTGCGGATGTCGGTGAAGTGGCCGGCGATGGCTGCGGCGGCGGCCATCTGCGGGCTGACCAGATGGGTGCGGCCCGCGCGGCCCTGGCGGCCTTCGAAGTTGCGGTTGCTCGTCGATGCGCACCGTTCTCCCGGTTGCAAGATGTCGGGGCTCATGGCAAGACACATGGAGCAGCCGGGTTCTCGCCATTCGAAACCGGCTTCGGTGAAGATACGGTCGAGGCCTTCGGATTCCGCTTGTGCCTTGACGGCCTGCGAGCCGGGGACGACCATGGCGCGGACGGTGGTGGCGACGCGATGACCGCGCACCACGGCGGAGGCGGCGCGCAGGTCTTCGATGCGGCCGTTGGTGCAGGAGCCGATGAAGACGCAGTCGATGGGGACCTGCTGGATGGGCTGGCCGGGGGTGAGGCCCATGTACTCGAGTGCGCGGTCGAAGGCCTTGCGGTCGGCCTCGGAGGCGTTGGGATCGGCGAGCGGAACGGTGGAGTCGACGCCGGTGACCATGCCGGGCGATGTGCCCCAGGAGACGGTGGGCGTGATGTCTGCGGCGTTGAGGGTGAGCTCGCGGTCGAAGGTTGCGCCGGGATCAGTGGCGAGGGAGCGCCAGTGGGAGACGGCTTCGTTCCATGCCGCACCAGCGGGGGAGAAGCGGCGGCCCTTGAGGTAGGCGAAGGTGGTGTCGTCGGGGGCGATCATGCCGGCGCGGGCACCGGCCTCGATAGACATATTGCAGATGGTCATGCGGCCCTCCATGGAGAGGGCGCGGATGGCGGAGCCGGCGTACTCGATGACGGTGCCGGTGGCCCCGGCGGTGCCGATGTGGCCGATGATGTGCAGGACGATGTCCTTGGCGGTGACGCCGGTGGCGAGCGCGCCTTCGACGTTGATGCGGAAGGTGAGGGGCTTCGATTGCGGGAGGGTCTGCGTGGCGAGGACGTGCTCGACCTCGGAGGTGCCGATGCCGAAGGCCAGCGCGCCGAATGC
>JBEKWE010000032.1:0-21466 GCA_049513335.1 Acidobacteriaceae bacterium
ATAGCTATAATTACGATGCCTTCGGCAACCTGCTCAGCTCACCCGGCCCCACGCCAAACAACTACCTCTACCGAGGTGAACAGTACGACTCCGACCTCGGCCTCTACTACCTCCGCGCCCGTTACTACAATCCACAGACGGGAAGGTTTCTGAGTCGCGATCCAGTTGACGGTATTCCGCTCGATTTGAATGGAATACCTACAGACCCGAGAGCACTTCATAAGTACTTGTACGCGAATGGCGATCCGATCAACGGAATCGATCCGATGGGTCGTGAGGTCATGTTCGAGAATGCCCTTATACAAGGAGGTTCAAAGGAAACTGTAATCGATGTTGCAGTTGATAGTCTCGGGAAAGCCATTGATAAATGCTTTGAGGCTGTTGCAACAACCCTACTCACAGTAGTTTTGTATGAGATTACGCTAGAACGCGGCGTAGCTTATAGCTTGCCAATACCCATAACTGTCTGCCTAATGGGTATTATGAGTGGGAAATAGATATGAACTCCGTAACTATATCGAATATATGTGTTGTTTCAATGTAGGTGCGATTGACATTTTCGATAGTATGAGGATTTACCATGAAAGATTTATTTAAGAAGATTGAATTGCCATTGCTGTGTGCTGCGATAACGATATGTGTTATTGCAGCAGTTCGTGTCATTTCAGTTAGAAACACAGAAGAAACGCATTTCATTATACTGTTTCTTATGATAGGATACGGTTTGGCTTTATTATGCCAGGAGAATGGAAAACACTCCGTTGCTCGGTATGCTGTGATGTCCCTTTGTTGGTCATGTTTCTGTGCCGTAATTATAGCGACGGATCTGAGGGTTGTATCGCGTTTTCTCGTATCCATCCCTGCTGCAATCTGGTTTCTATATCTTTTGCGTAAAGTGTTTGTGAAATTACGCGAACAGCGAGTGGCCGGTAGCCACCCATGACCCGCCAATAAAGTGAGGATGGTTACGCTGACTCCGGAGGGGACGCTGAACTATACCTACGGCCTGCAGCGCATCAGCGAAGCTCAATCAATCAGCGGCGCATGGACTCCGAGCTTATATGGGTATGACGGTTTCGGAAGCGTACGCCAGTTGACGAATCTGTCCGCTACCGTAACGGACACTTATAACTACGATGCGTTTGGAAATCTACTCAGCTCAACAGGAACAACACCAAATAATTATCTCTACCGAGGTGAACAGTACGATTCAGACTTAGGGCTGTACTATCTTCGCGCCAGATACTACAACCCCCAAACCGGCCGCTTCATGTCACGCGATCCAGAAGATGGAAACGTCAAAGACCCAGCAACCCTGCACAAGTACCTCTACGCAGGCGGAGACCCGGTTAACGCAATCGATCCGCGCGGACGAAGCATGACAGAAGAGGCCATATTACTACTTAGAGTTGGTTCGGCAGTGGTTGCAATTGCTAGCTGTAGTATTTTTTTAAATGAACTGTATGAGGCAATTGGCCCTAACTTTTTAGATAATCCGAAGTTCCCTTCTGCGTATCAGTGGAGGAACCTGTTTGGACTAGAAGGAGTCTGCCTGGGGTCAGTAGCAGTGTTTGCATCTACGTTATAGCTATGCGGCTGGAGGAACACTATATGTTTTGGAATAGTTCTACTAGGTTTCAACGCGCAGCTATAATATTGCTTGCGGTCTCTCTGACAGTGGCATTGGTACTCGGCTTTTTAGGTCCCAATCCAATTCTTACGTCTGTTTGCGTAGTGTTACTAGCATTATATTTACCGGTAATGTTATTATCACGTCGCATTAGTACGGCATGGCCGTCTTTGCTGTTAAGTACAATAATTGTGCTCATATTGGCTATTAAAGAACGAGCCAGGGTCTCAAGTTGGATGGTTGTGTTCCTCGCGATTCTCTCTGTCTTTTGCGCGATCCTTGCCGTGGTGGAGGGCATACGTGCCTGGAGGAGACGTCGGGCTGACAGGCTGACGTTTTCGCCTCATGAAGCCGGGAGTCCCGCCCCTGACCCGCCGCTAAAGTGAGGGTAGGTCGGCGGAGTAAGGACGCAATACCGTATGGAGGACGACGTGAACCCAACCGGCCTGCCGCAGGTCTTCGAGGAGTCGGTCAACACCGTAGTCCAGCGCACCTACACCTACGGCCTGCAGCGCATCAGCGAGAATCAGCCCATCCAGGGCACATGGACGCCCAGCTTCTATGGCTACGATGGTTTCGGAAGTGTACGCCAGTTGACGAGTCTCGCCGGTGGCATAACAGATAGCTATAATTACGATGCCTTCGGAAACCTGCTCAGCTCACCCGGCCCCACGCCGAACAACTACCTCTACCGCGGCGAACAATACGACCCCGACCTCGGCCTCTACTACCTCCGCGCCAGCTACTACAACCCCCAAACCGGCCGATTTCTCAGCCGCGATCCGCTGGACGGAAATACCATAGATCCGACGACGCTGCACAAGTATCTCTATGCTGGCGGCGATCCGGTTAACTTAGTTGACCGAAACGGGAAAGATTGGGAGGGTTTTGCAATTATTGCTGAGACGGTTGCAGTATTCGTTGCTAAGAAAGTGGTTCAGCAATTTGCTTGCAGGTTCATAGCAGGTGCTATTACGGCCATAGCGGTATAATTGCTCTGGGCAACTCACCCCGTCCTTGCAGTAAGTGCAGCGGGGGCTGGAACGGGAGGAGCTGGCCTCTGCGGCCTGATTTAGCGTGTCTTTCATTTGCTGCTTAATCCAACGGCTCACCGGCTAATTGCCAGCGTGCTGAATGTTACCGTAGTACGTGTTGCTTGTTGATGTTTCATAGGACAGGTTGAAATTGACATCAACTGATTTCATTGACTGGAGAGACGATGATTAAAAGTGGCGATGAAAAGCAGGTCATCAAGGGACCGACTGATGCGATTCTACTCATAATTTATGCCGTTATATGGGGCATATTAACCCCTGCTTATTTCAGAAACATAACAATAGGCAGCTTCGCATGGGGTTTTGTCGAAGCACTTACATGTTATTGTGTCCTGGGCGCTTGGATTTCGCGGATAGACGTCCGTCTTAAAGCTGTTGATCTACCGCGGTGGTACTTAATTCCGTTAGTGATCTGTCCGAATGTGCTACTCGGAGTTCTTGAACAGCTGAAAATCATCGGTGTAGCATTGTCGATTGTATTGTTTGTTGCTACACAAACCCCGACCTTCTTTATCAGGCGCCACCGGGTGGCGGGTGGCCCAGGTCCGACTGACCCAAAATGATTGGGTGGCCCATGTCTGGATTTTCAGAGATGGGAGACATGGAAATATTGATCACGCCGGAGGGGACGCTGAACTACACCTACGACCTGGCGGGCAATGTTGCGTCCATCTACTCGTCCAGCTTGAACGGCGCGTCCATGGCCTACACCTACGACACCCTCAACCGGCTCAGCACGGTGGTAGACAACAACCTGCCCGCAGACAGTAACACCACCATCTACGCCTACGACACGGCCAGCAACCTGGTCACCGTCACCTATCCCAACAAGTTGCAGTCCACCATCCAATACGACAGCCTCAACCGGCTCACCTCGCTCAACACGGCGACGACGACCAGCTCCACGCCAGTCTCCAGCTACAGCTACCAGCTCGGTGCCACGGGCAACCGCACCGGCGCGACGGAGCAGACCGGACGCACGCTCACCTGGAACTACGACGGCATTTACCGGCTCACCAGCGAGGCCGTCCAGGACCCGTCGGGCGGCAACGGCGAGGTCGACTACACGCTCGACCCGGTTGATATATTCGCATCGGGGATTGTGCTAAGCTGTGTCAACTTTGCCATCTCGTATTTCGGCGAAGTGAAGGTTCGAACCCGCAATGGAATTCCCGCACTCTACCAGCGGCCCCAGAAGGACGAAACGGCTTCTGCTTTTAGTGATCCCTCTTGTCCTTGTGCTGACGATCACGCTAGCAGTCGTATTCAGCGCCCGCCGGGCTCTCAATCGTGCCACTCAAGCCGCCGCCAGCGAAGGCCAACTCGCCTTTACACTTCGCACCCTTGATCCATCATCCAGCCAGGCTTCAAGCCTCGGGTCTGAATCCGTCGCCTCAGGCCCCGATTACACTACTGGGGCCTTCTTCGCCGACGCCTTATACCTCGCCGGGCAATCCGGCCTCACCATCATCAACTCAGATGGCGCCTCCCGCCTTAACCTCCGCACAGGCTTTGAGCTTCCCGTCGCTGCCATCGTTGGTATTGCCAGCACTCGTCTCCGCGGTACCAGCGAACCGCAACTTCTCCTTGCCACCAGCGGTGCGGGACTGCTGCTGCTCGAGCCGAACACCCACGCACTGCCAACAATCCACCAGCTCATTCCCACCGACTCCGAAGCGCGCGACCTCACCGCGCTTGCTCCGCTAGCAACTGGGGATGTACTCCTTGGGACCCGCCATCGCGGCGTTCTTCTCTATAACGGCGCCACCCTGACGCCTTTTCGCTTTTCCCTCCCCAACATTAATCCAGCATCGCTCCAGGTCACCGCCCTGGCTGCCGTCGACTCCGCATCCTTCCTCATCGGCACGCGTAACTCCGGCGTCTTTTTCGTCCATGCCGGCACTGTAGACCACGTCGACTCAAGCTCCGGTCTGCCCGACGACCAAGTCGAGTCAATCGCTGTGTCCCCCGGCCAGGGTTCAGCTCACGCCTACGTCGGGACCCCTGTCGGCACCGCCGAGTTCGACCTCAATGCTCCATCGTTTCGTCCGGTTCGCACCCTCGCTCAGGGGGTATTCAGTCATGCCCTTGCACTCGACGAACACCAACTCACCATAGGCACCCTCGATCAGGGAATCCAGGAGGTCCCACTGGGGAACCGTCCGCGCCTCCTCCGTACCTCGATCTCTGCAGGCCCAGAAAGCCCATCATCCCAGCGAGTCGACGCCTTTCTTTCGTCTCGCGACGCACTCTACGCCCTGGCCGGCGGCACGCTTCTTCGCAGAACCGGCGGAGGTTGGATACCGGCATTCCCACCTGAACCCGGGGCCCTCGCCGACCGCAATATCTCTGCCCTGGCCTTCGCGCCTGATGGCACTCTTTACGTCGGCTTCTTCGACCATGGTATTGACCTCCTCAGCCCGGAAGGCGCCACTCGCCACCTCGAAGACGATCATCTCTTCTGCATCAACCGCCTGGTGCTCGATCCGCAACGCCACACCATTGCCGCCGCCACAGCCAATGGCCTCGTCCTCTTCGACGCTCAGGGCATTCCGCGGCAAACCCTAACCCATCGCGACGGTCTCATCTCCGATCACGTCACCGACGTTGCCTTCACGAGCACTGGCACTGCCCTTGCCACCCCGGCCGGCATTACATTCATTGGCCCATCCGGCACAGAAAGCCTCTATGCCTTTCAGGGGCTCGTCAACAACCATGTCTACACGCTGGCTTCCGGCGGTAGTTCCGACGAACTCATCGCCGGAACCCTCGGCGGCATTTCTATCCTCAAATCGAACACTGTCCAGCGCAATCTCACAGTCACCAATTCAGCCCTCGGACACAACTGGATCACAGCTCTCCTCCCAATGCCAGATTCCACCGTGTTCGTTGGCACGTATGGTGCAGGCCTCGAAACCCTCGATAGCCAGGGACACTTCGCCCCTATCGAGGTGCCTGCAGGGACACCGAGCGATCTGGTCATCAACCCCAACGCCGTCTTCGCTACCTCCTCACACATATACGCCGGCACCCTCGGCCATGGCCTGCTTGTATATTCCGTCTCTTCAGGAAGATGGTCCGCGATCACCAGCGGCCTTCCTTCACTTAATGTCACTGCCTTCGCCTCCCGTGCTGGCGAGATCTACATTGGCACAGAAAACGGCCTCGTCCGGATTCCCGAGGCAAACATCCCATGAAGGCCCTCACACTTCTGCTGGTTCTCGTCTGCTTTACGGTTCCGGCCAGGCCCGACTCCGGCACACTTACGCCCCGCGATAAACAAGCGCCCGATCCATCGATCCTTTCGCTCGACGAGATGCGCGTGGATATCACAATCGACAATGGCGACGCACACGTCTCCATCGTTCAGATATTCACCAACCACACTCCAAACATCGAAGAGGGCGCCTACCGCCTTGCGCTTCCCAGTGGGTCTACAGTCTCCGACTTCGCCGTTTGGGACGGCGCGGTGCGTATCCCAGCCGTCATTCTGGAGCGCAAACGCGCTGAGCAGGTCTACGATCAGGCGCGCCTCCAGGCCGTCGACCCCGGACTGCTCGAAGCCGGCGAGCGCGACAACAAGGACCCCCGCACCACCTCGCTGTTCACGGCAAAGATCGTCCCCATACCAGCTTTCGGCACCAAGCGCATAGAGATCGAATACCACGAGCGCATTACCGCATCGAGCTTCAAGCAAGCCTTCTACCTCCCACTAAAGCCCGATGCCGGCCAACAGCAATCCGCCCGAAACTTTAACCTCCACTTCATACTTCGCTCCGCGCATCCATTCGAGGCCTTCACTGCGACATCCAAGCTGCTTCCCCTAACACTCACGACCAGCGACACGCATACCGTCGAAGGAACTTTCAGCGCCTCCGATCTTTCGTTTGATGAAGACTTCGGGGCCACCTGGCTTCTCTCGCAATCATCCGCCGACAAGCTCGAGATCATCACTCACCGCGACCCACACACGCCGCTCCCAACCGCCGGTGAACATGTTGCTGCACAGCGCTCGACCGCCCCCGAACCGGGTTTCTTCGAGGCGCAACTCCTGCTCGCCAATCCACAGAGCATTGACCAATCCACGTCCCCCACCCAAGCCCCGCCCCGCACCGTCATCCTGCTCTTCGACAACTCCCTCTCCATGCAGTGGGAGAAACTCGAACGCAGCTACGCCGCCCTCGAAGCCACCCTTCGCACACTCAAACCAGCCGACCACTTCAACATCCTTCTCTTCAACCAGAAAGTGGCAGCCTTCCAGCCGCAGCCCGTCGCCGCTACACCCGGATCGATCCGGCAGGCACTGGAGTTCGTTCGTTCCAGTAAGCTTCGAGGCGGAACAGACCTGCTCAAAGCACTCACTGCCGCACTCGCCCAATCCACTCAGCCCAACACGTCCCTCGCGATCTTCTCCGACGGAGGCTCCGACCGTGGAGAGACGGTGATCGGCGGCAAGATTGCCGCTCGCTACGCCACTCTCTGGAAGCAGTCTTCGCATCAGCCACAGACCGATGTCTTTGCCGTCGGCGACGATGCCAACATTCCACTTCTCCGCAAACTGGCCCAAAATAACGGCTTTCTCGAGCCGGTCCTCTCCACCGAGCCGGTCGACTTCCATCTCCAGTCCTGGATCTCCAAGCTCACCCGCAACCCCGTCGCTGGAATAACTCTCACCCCCTCACCAGCCGCCCAGACATCGCTTGTTTACCCGCTCGACGATGCGATCTACCCCGGATCAATTGCCCAGTGGGTCGGCCAGTATCAACCCTCCCCGACGCCGCTCACCCTTACCCTGCATGCAAATCGCGACGGAATCCCGCTCAACGCCGCAGCCCAAACCCCACTCCCGGCAAGTGACCCCGCTCATCCCCAGCTTCCACGTCTTTGGGCGCAGGCCCGCGTCAACGCCCTCCTCGCCCAGATTGACAGCGAAGGCGAATCGGAAGCCGCCATCGATGAGATCATCCGGCTCTCGCGCCGCTACAAATTCGTTACCCCTTACACAAGTTTCCTCGCCGTTCCCCGTTCGCTCCTACGCCCCCGGGTCATCCGTCCCGGCGATCCCGTTCTGCGCGTCCGTACCGACGCTGAGATCACATCCGTCATCGCGCTCTTTCCATTCGGGCTCACCAAACCGCTCCGGCACCTCGCCAGCGAAGATTTGCAGGCGCCATGCGATGAGGCCAACCGCCTATGGGAGACTCGTTTTCTCGCTCCACCGGAGATGAAGGACGGCACCTACAGCGTCCGGCTCATTCTCCGGGATACCCACGGCAACACCTACCGCGAAGTCAAAACCTTCGTCATTGCCAGTACCCCACCCGTGGTCAAACTCCAACTTCCGCGAACCAGCGCTCACCGTGGTGAGACCCTCGACATTCGCGCCGCCGCTTCATCTTCTACTCGGACCCTTACCGCCCACATCGATGGCATTGCCCCAGCGACCCTCCATTGGAACGCCCGCGCCCAGATCAACACCGGCAGCCTCGCCATCCCCAGCGATCTCCCCATTGGTCGTTACACCCTCACGGTCACCGCCGAAGACATTGCCCACAATCTGGGCAGTCAGGAGGTTTCCATCGATGTCATTCCCTGAAGCATTGCGCAGGGTGTGGTTGTCAGCGCGACAGATGGACAGACGGTGCATTCTCTGTGCCGGCATCATTCTCGGCGGACTCACTGTAACAGCCAACGCAACCCTCCCATCCTGGATGCAGCACATCGTCGGTGCCTCGACTATCGAGTCCGCTCTCTATCGCGCGATGCAGCTCCCCGCTGTTCAGGCCCTCTACCCACGTCCACCAAAAGAGGCCCAGACCGAACTCGCTCAACTCATCGCCACCAATCCTGACAACGCGG
The DNA here is from genome assembly GCA_049513335.1 of Acidobacteriaceae bacterium. Classification (GTDB taxonomy): domain Bacteria; phylum Acidobacteriota; class Terriglobia; order Terriglobales; family Acidobacteriaceae; genus Edaphobacter. The sequence goes on from JBEKWE010000032.1 coordinate 8,545, forward strand.
AACTCTACCAGCTTCGCGCCCGCGCCGACGAGCAATCCCTGAACGAGGTTGCTGCCGAATCGGACTGGAAGCTTTACGTTGACCACGCCCCGGATCCCATCGCTGCCAAGCTTGAACTTGCAGACTTCTATCAGCGCCGTCTGCTGGTTCCGCAGGAGATCGCAACTCTCAGGGAAGTGGCTACAGCACCACCCATTCCCTCGGAAGACTACATCGCTCCCACCGGCCAGCGCTCGTGGCTCGCCTTCGAACGCATTCTCGGCACTATCTACCAACAAGGTCTGCCGGCAACGCAAACCGCCTCCATCTTCAGCGACTTCGTCACTCGATATCCCGACCAACCCGCCGTCTATGCTGCCTTCCTGCAGTTTCAGCTCGACCAACACGATTGGCCCGCCGCCGAAGCCCTTATCGAGCGCTATGGACGGCAGTTTCCACAGGACAAGGTCTTTCCCATACGCGCTCAGGCCCTTCTCGAATTTCGCCGCGGCAACATTGACGCAGCCCTCGCCGTCTACGACCATGCCTTCCAGCCGCTCTGGCCCATGGAGCTAATCCAGTCTTACTTTTCGTTGCTCGATCAGACTCACCGCCAGCGCGCTTTTGTCTCCGAGGCCCGCGAACAGCTGGCCGCGCACCCTGATGGCCCCGAAGCCCTCAATGCACTGGCCCGAATCTTCTACTATGACCAGCAATCGGGACGGATCGATTCCGCTCGGCAGACACTTGACGCCTTCCGTATTGCTCGTGACGCTCGCAACGCAGCCTGGACACCTGCCGATCTCTACACCCTGGCGGCTCTCAGCCAGGTCATCCATTCATACGCGGAATCCGCACGCTACGATTACGCCCTGGCTTCGACGCAGGGCGAAGTGCCCAACGGTGAACCCGCCGCACAGTATGGTCTCTCCGGCCTCGTTGACATCCTTCTCGAAGCCCCCGAGCAACCGCTTGCTATTGGTTCCCAGAACCTTACGCTATATCGCGATATTGCCACCCTGGACCAGGGCCCCGGCTATTGGAACGGTATCCTCTCGCTCTGGCTCAATGGCGATCGCCCTGAATCCGAATTCCAGTCTGAGACCTCCAAGGCTCAAAGCTACTTCCATCGATCGAAGGCTGCAGAGCTTCTCGCCGACCTGGATAAGCGCTTTCCCAACGCACCCGAGCGACCCGGACTCCACGCCAAACTCATTCGCGCGATCTCCCAGTATGGCGAACCGGCAACTGTCGTCTCCGCCGGCAAAGAGTTCCTCGCATCCTTCCCATCGGCCTCCGAGCGTCTTGATGTGGCGACCCTCATGGCCGATGCCTATGCTCGTGAGAACGACACCGCCGACGAGTTCGCTCTCTACGAATCCCAACTCAATGAACTCGGCGCCAAAACCGCTGGCCTGCCCCTGACCTCCTCAGCATCGGCACCTCCGCCCGCTCCCGAACCAGGCACGGTGAACTTTTATGTCCGAGTGCAGGACCCCGACTCGGTCAACAGTGACGCCAACGCTGCTCAGCAGCTCAACTCCCAGCGCCTCGCGCAGCTTCCCACCCGCAGATCGCTCCACGAAGGCACGGCCTACGCCAGCGTTCTCGACCGCTACCTCGGCCGCCTAACTGCTACTGGCCAACTCCCCCGCGCGCTCACCGTCCTGCGGGCCCAACTCGACCGCAACCCCAACGACCCGCTTCTCTATGAGCGGCTCGCCACATTCTTTCAGCAAAACAACCTCTCCGCGCAGCAGGAGCATATCTACCAGCAGGCCCTTGCGAAGTTCCAGCAACCCTCGTACTACGACAAACTCGCCCGCCTCTACCTTCGTGAGCAGAAGCGTGAAGCCTTCGCCACGCTCACGCGACAGGTCACCGATATCTTTTCCGGGACCGACCTGGATCGTTTCTTTGCGAACGTCAATCCCACCCAACCCATCGGCCCGCAACTCGCGCTTGAATTGAACCTGTACGCCGCCATACGTTTCCCCCACGACCTCGTCTTTACGCGCAACCTGCTCAACGCCTATCAGGCAACCGCCACCCGCGACACCGCCGCTTACGAAGCCCTTCTTCGCCGCCAATGGTGGGAATCCGACGATCTGCGCGACGAATTCCTCGCCTGCCTCAGCCGTACCGGAAAGCTCCGGGCCGAACTGTCCCAACTCGGATCCCTCAATCGCCAGGCTTCCACATCTCAGTCGAATTCCGGCATCTCAAACCCCGCCGCTCTCCGCGAGCAAGCTGAGATCGAACTCTTCACCTCTCATTTCGAACAAGCCGCTCCACTTCTTGGCTCCGTTGCAGATCTCTACCCCGCAGACGCGGACATCGGCGACCAGGCCGTCTCGCTCTATCGTTCGCTCGCCTACCTCGACCCCGGGTCTGCCTCCACCCTGCGCGCTGTAGCCCTCGAACAGAACCTTCTTTCTGCCGCACCCGACAGTCCGGACCGCCTTGCCACGCTCGGAGACCTTTATGCAGAGGCCACCAGCACAGGTGGCGAAGACCTTGTATCTGCTGCGCCCTACTGGCACCGCATTCCCGAACTTCACCCTGGTTCGACCCAGGGCTTCCTCACCAGTTCCACCATCTTCTGGGATTACTTCCAATTCGACGCTGCCCTCGCCGAGGTCTCCGCCGCCCGCACCCGCTTCCATTCGCCCACGCTCTTTGGATACGAGGCAGGCGCCATCGAAGAAAACCGTCACAACCTTTCGGCAGCCGTCGCCGAGTACACCAATGCCGTCATCCAGCCTATAGAAATTCCTCGCCACTTCGATTCTGCGCTGGGCGTAATCGATGCGTGGCTCAAGCCGCCCTCCGACGCAGGCGACAGCAACTTCCGTTCCACGGCGCAGAGCTTCTTCGGTTCTGAAGAATCCAACGCGCGCCTGGTCCAACTTGCGACCCGTGCAACCACCAAAGCGAGCGTCGACGCCGCGACCGCGAAAGCCGTAGCCGACAACCCCGCCAACACTGCTGCGCTTACTCTCCGTGCTGACGTCCTTGCTGCGCAGCATCATGCCCCCGAACTCACCCCGCTGCTTACTGCTCTCTTCAACCAGGCCCTCGACCGCGCCTCTACGCTCGACGAGGCCGCTGCCGTCGGCGCACTTGCCCAGGCCCGTAGTCTTACCCCGGTTTACGAGCGCGCCCTCGCCAAACAATCCGTGCTGACCCTGGATCCGGTGCAGAAGATTGAACTCCAATACTCGCTCGTCCATTCGCTGGAATCCCATGACGACATTCCAGCAGCCGCCCGGATCATCGACTCCGTCCACGCGGCCAACCCACGCATCCTCGGAGTTGTCCGGGCCACCACGGATTTCTATGCGAGAACCAACCAGCCTGCGCGCGCCATCTCCACCCTGCTCGATGCTGCGAATGCTGCAACGCCGTCGCTGGCCCGCGACTTCACGCTCGAAGCCGCCAACCGCGCCAACGACGCCAACGACACCGCGCAGGCCCGCACGCTGGCGCTTGGCCTGCTCGTACAGACTCCCTACGACGCCCGTGTCCTCGATATCATCGCCACCAGCTATGCTCGTGCGCGCGACGACGCCGGCCTGAAACAGTTCTATCTCGCCCGACTTGACGCTGCCCGCAGCGCTGCCGATCTAACAGCCGACGCGCGCAAGCAGGACATCGCACTCCTGCGCCGCGGCCTCATTCCCGCACTCACCCGGCTCAATGACTTCCCCGGCGCAACCGATCAGTACATTGCGCTGCTCTCCGCATTCCCCGAAGACGCAAACCTCGGCCAGGAAGCCGCCCTCTACGCCCTTAAACACAGCCGCCAGCCGCAGCTTCTCGACTTCCTGCGCACCACAGTCAGGCAATCCCCAAGCGATTCCCGCTTCATGGTCCTGCTTGCCACGACCGAAGCCACCTTCGATGACCTTCCGGCAGCCGAATCCGCCTACTCGATCGCGATCAACATTCGCAAGGATCGCGTCGACCTGTATACCGCGCGCGCCGACATCGAAACACGCCTCAGCCAGACCGATTCTGCGCAATCGGAACTCGCCGCCGCCGACTACCAGAGGCTCTACCTGCTCACCTACCACGATCCCTCCTGGATGGTCCGCCTCGCGGAGTTGCGCGCCCGCCAGCAACGCCCCGCAGATGCGGTCAAAGCACTCCAGGCCGCCTATATCGACGGCCACGCCAAAGCCGCCAGCGACTTCTTCACGGTTGCAGTGCAACTTGAAAGCTGGAACCTCCTGACGGAAGCCCGCACATTTGCCGAGCAAGGCGTGGTCCTCGCTGGACCCGACCTCCTCACCCCGTCCACTGTCTACACCTACCCGCAGCCGGAGACCGGTGCTGTCACATACGCCCGCATTCTCACCCGCGCAGGACAGGCCGACCGGGCCCTCGCCACCCTCATCGCCGCGCGCCGTGCAGCCGAAGCCTCCGCAACCTCGCCCTCCGTCCTCGCAGCCGAACTCGCCCGCGAAAATATCACCGGAGATGAGGCCGCCGGCTTCCGTCTGAACTTCGCCACGCAGCACCGCCAGGCTGCCGACCAGACTCTCAAAACCGCAATCAGCGCCCTCGGGCAAGCTGTCCAGACCTACTACACACCGGAGCAAAAACAAGCCTTCGCCCTGACCCTGGACAAGCTCCACGACTCCATCCAGCCCAACTCCAACCCGGAACTTGCCATTCAGGTCGCCGCCGCCGCCGGCCTCGCCGATCGCGAAGCCGACTGGCGTAAACAGAGCCTGCTCACCGGGGACATCAATCACTCTACGGTGGACGCCTATGCAGTCCTCCAGCAGTCCCGCCTGCAGTTCTCCGAACTCGCCCACACCCTCGAAGATTACGCAGCTCGCCTCCTGCCGGAGCAGCGCGACCCCATCCTGACCCAGGCCGCGCAGGCCTTCCGCGACGCCGGCGACACTCCCGACGAAACCCGCCTCACACGCGCCCTTGTGCTCGGGGACAACTCCCAGCTTCGCGACCGCTTCTTCGACCTCCTTCTGCGTAGCGATCCCGCCGCCCTCACGGCGCTCGCCTCCAACAGCAATACCAAACTCGCCGATGCCGCCCTCAACTACGCAGTCGCCCACGCCTCCGAGGCACAAGCTCTGGCCGCCGTTGCTAATCGCGGGCAATCGCTCAATCCGGTGTGGCGTCCAGCCTCGGCATCCCTGGTCCAAACCTACTTCGCCGGTCCCACGACGGGCCCCGTCAATCTGGCTGACTTCAATCAATCGCTCGCGGCCAATTCCACCATCGCCGGACGGCTCGCTACTGCCGCCGACCCTTCGCGCCAGCTCACCGGCGACGCCTTCTTCTACTACGCCAGCCGCTACGGAATCTTCCTCGCCACCGTGCATGATTCCGCCCAGCCTCTACCCGACGCCGAAGACTTTCTCCCAGGCGAGCTCGAGGGCTCTCCGGCATCTCCCACTGCTTACCTCAACCTCGCCCGTACCTACGCCGAAGCCCACAATGTAAGCGCGGCAGTCACCGAGTACGACCACGCCCTGGAACTTTCTCCCTCCGACCCTGCCATCGAAGACGAACTCGCGACCAGTCTCTACCGCGCCAACCGGCACGACGAGGCTCTCACCCACTGGCGCCAATCCCTTGCCATCCTCAGCCGTATGCAACAGCACGCCATGTACCCGGAGTCCTGGTTTACTTCGCTCGAAACCGTCACCCGGCATCTTGGCGAGTACCACCTCACAGCGACCTGCCGTCCCGAGATTGAAACCATTCTTGGACCGTACCTTGCAAATAACGGCAACTATCGCTCCAACGAACTCCTCAAGGCAATTTACAAAGCCTCAGCCACACCCGAAGAAGGCGCAAACTTCATCATTACAGTCGCAAATTCGGCCGCCGACCCGAACCAGATTCTCGAAGATCTCAGCCGGGAGCCGTGGCTCGCCGAGCAATCGCATGAGGCCATTTTGCTTCATCAGATCGAACTTGTCCGCAATCACCCCGAAGGCAACCAGGGCCCTCAGGGCCTGCTCGGCTACCAGAACCAACTCATCGACCTCTACCTCGACCAAAACCGCTTGGCGAAGGCACAGATGCTGCTCGACTCCATCTCCAGCAAGCAAGCAAACGGCAGCGAAGACATCTACAGCATCATCCTTGCCGCTCGTACCAACCACCTGCAAGCACTGTTGGACAAGTGGCGAGCGAATCCCAACCTTGTCCCCGAGCAGTTCAAGCTCGACTCAGCCATCTATAACGTCAGTAGGCCGACATCCGCTTACAAGCCAGATCCTGCCGCCATCCGCCCCTTGCAGGAGTTCATCTTCGAGTACAAAAGACAGAACGACCGCCTGGTTCCCACCGACTTTCTCGCACTCGCCCAATTGCGCCTCGATACCAACGACCTGCCTGGCGCCATCGATCTGCTCCGTCAACTGACCTTGCAGCCGGTCGCCAACTACGAAAATGGAGCCATCAGCTTCCCCGTCCCCGGACAGCCGGAGTACACGCCTGACCAACCCGCCAGGATCGACGGTTCCTTCGGCAATGCGACTAGCCCCTACATCAATACCGACTACGCCGCCTCGCTGCTTGAGAAGAACCACCGCCCCGCCGAGGCCATCCCGTTCCTACAGTCGCTAGTCAAGTCAGTTCCCTGGATCGCGTCCTATCGCTTCCGCCTCGCCCAGGCCGAACTCGCCTCCAACGCCCGCGATAAAGCTCAGTTGGACTTGCTCACCGTCGCGCGAAACGCCTCCGCGCCGTACGATCTTCGCATCCAGGCCGCTCGCGCTCTCACGCCGTTGATATCGCAATCCGTCGAACTTGGCAGCAAGGAACTCTCCTTCATTGCCCACCCATCCACTCCCGCGGCCGCCCGCCAACCCTACTTTGCCGAAGCCCGTATCGCCGCCGCCGCGGTAGCTTCGACATCCCCATCAGATCGCGAACTCCTCCTCCGCGAAGCCATCGCTATCGCCCCAATCGGCCCCGACGCCGACCGCGCCAGCGTCGACATCTTTCTCCTGCAACCAGCTACCGCCGATCCTTCCGCGAGCCTCGCCATCCTGCGTTCCAGGCCGAACGCAGAGAACATATTCTCGGTTGCCCCAAACCGAAACAACGCCGGCTCGGACACCGAGACCGCAGGCGGACAGGTCCCGAACGAACCCGGCGCGCCGATCCGCGGTGCGGCTATTGACTCACCTGACAACGTGGCTGCCCAACCAGCTTTCGTGCCGGCGGGTTTTTATGACCTCGACCTGGCCACGCGCATCCACCTCGCCACGCAAATCGCCACCGCGAACGAGCGCGACGGCAACCTCGAATCCGCACTGGCCTACGCCGAGCTGGCAGTTAGCCTCGCCAAAGAATCTCCGCAACCTGAGCTTACGCGTCGTCGCGATGACCTCAAGACAGCCGTTCTGCTGGCTCGACGCAACAGCCTCAGACGCCCCAATCTGCGCGCCGAACTCGATCAATCCAATCAGGTTCGGCCACGTCTTACTGCCTCCACCGTTAGTCAGGAGGTAAGCCAATGAAAGCCCGTGCCGGCCTTGCTCTCCTGCTCGTCACCACCCTGGTCGCCATCGCGTACCAAATCCGCACGGCCCAACAACCAGCGGCACTCGAATCCCTCACCGCCTACGTCCCGCAGGATGCTCTACTCACCATCGAATCGCCCGACTTCGCCTCGCTTCTGCACAAGTGGACGAGCTCAGCCGAGAGCAAGGCTTGGCTCGCCTCCGACAACTACTCCGTCTTCCAGAACTCACGTCTCTTCGGTCGCCTCGGCGACGCCCAGGACAGCTTCGCAAAGGCCGCGGGTATTCCCACCGGCGTCGACCTCCTCAACGGTATCGCCGGCAAAGAGTCCGTCTTCGCCTGGTACGACATCGGCAAGCTCGAGTTCCTCTACATCACGCGCATGCCCGCTGCCCAGGCCGACCGCACCCAGCTCTTCCAGGCGCGCGGCAGCTTCCAGCGCCGCCACGCCGGTAACGCCGATTTCTACATCCGGACCTCCGGCGCCGACTACAGCACAGTGGCCTTCGCTCTGGTCCCTGCTCCCTCCGGCGACCTTGTCGTCCTCGCCACGCGCGAAGATCTCATCGCGAATGCCCTCAAGCTCATCGCTGCGGCCTCGCCCGCAAACTCCATCCGCCAGGAACCCTGGTTCCGCGACGCTTCCGCCGCGCTCCCCGCGGAAAAGCCTGCGCCCGTGTTGCACATGGTGCTCAATTTGGATCGCATAGCTGTCGATCCTCACTTCCGCTCGTACTGGATCCAGCGCAATATCACCTGGACGCATCAATTCCGCGCCGCTGCCTCTGACCTCTATGTCGAGCCGGCACGCTTCCGGGAAGAGCGTGTCCTGCTCCCAAAATCTCCCGAATCGCAGCCCTCCACATCACTCAACATCGCCTCTCTGGCAGCCCTCGTGCCATCCTCGACCGGTGTATTCCGCGTTATTTCGACTCAAGATCCATCCATTGCCGTCACTGCCATTCAGGAAAAACTTCTCGGCAGTTACACTGCCCCGCCAACCGGCCGCGAATACGCCCCCGATCCAAGCCTCCAAGCTCCACAATCCGGCTCTGCCAGCGATCTTGAAACCCGGATCGATACTCTACCTCCCGCCTCACCTTCTGCCTCCACCGACGGCCTTACCCATATCTTCCAAACCGCCAATATCGACGCCGTCCTCACCCTCTCTTCGGCTCAAAGTCCGCCAGAGACAGACGGTCTCTGGGTCCCGATTCGCTCCGCCGTTGTCCTTCACGCAGCCAACCCCTGGAACGCGCAAACAATGGCACTCGCTCTCCAGCAAACTCTCCGCGGCTCTCTGACCGCAGCCACCATCGGCATCGATTTCCAACCCACCGATAATGCTGTCAGCACCATCTACACCCTCGCCGGCCCGCGTCCAGTCTTCTTCGCGATTTCATCAACGCCGGCGCAAGGAAACCTTGTGCTTCTGGCAGACGATCAACCCCTGCTCCTTGAACTTCTGCACAATCTCGTCACCAATCCCCCCGAGAAAGCATCCACTCCCGCCACATCAATCGCCGTCTTCAATCACTCCAGCCAGCGCGCTCCTTACATCCGGCTTACCTCGCTCATTGACGGCACCAACAATCAGGCGCGCGATTCCAGGAATGCTGCCGCAGCAGGTCTCAACGGCAATGCCGGTATTTCCTCCGCGCCCGCCTTCTTCTCCCGTAACATCCGCTCGCTCTCGGACACATTCGCGATACTTCAATCCGAGCGTATTGTCGAGCGCAACGTGGGCTCAAGCCTCCGGCAGACAGTTACCTATGTCTGGCAAACCCCTTGACACAGCTATCGGGGAATAGCAATTCCCTGATTCGGGATTCGGATCTCCCTTCATCTCCAATTGCCCATCGGCACAAACGGCGCCCACTAGTGCGGATTGCCGCCGCCATCGGCCCAGCGTATGTAGAAAACGGGGCCTGAGAGGGCATGGTGTCCAATTTGAATTGCGGTGGCAGAAATACATCCGGTCCTCCCACTTTCTCTGTGCTACCATCTCTGCGTCAATCAACCACAAGAAATCGCAATGCCAGGAGACCAATATGGCAACGCAAGACTGGCTAGGTCCGCCTCCGCATCCTGGCGAATCCACCCCCGCATCTCCAGTGCCTGCACCTATCCGAGGGTACGAACTTCGTCCGCTTGCAGTCGGCGAGGTTCTCGATCGTGTCTTCTCACTCTACCGATCTCACTTTTGGTTTCTGGTCGGCCTTTCGGCGGTCTCCGCCGGTGTTTCCGTTGCAGTAGCGATCCTGCGTTTGATCTTCCTGCACTATTCAGCCCTCACCGTCGCATCCCCCGCGTTTGCCCTGGCTAACGGGGTAATCGCCATCATGCAGGGGGGGGTCTATCTGATTGCCTACAGCCTGACGCTCGCAGCCACCACCTCCGCGGTCAATGCTCTTTACCTGGGCGAGCCGACCTCCATGGGAATTGCGCTGCGCACTGCGCGCCGGCTGTGGCTACGTTGCATGGGGATTACATTCTGGCAGGGATGGAGCGCGGGCTGGGCCTTCCTGCTCCTAATCCCAATCTTTCTTATGCCCGGCGTACGAGACTCGGATACCGTCGCTGTCGGCATCGTCATCTTTTTGGGCATTCTTGCCGGTGCGGTCTATGGAGTGATCGCATATCTGCGCAACTCGTTGGCCGTCCCAGCTGCGGTGGTTGAAGACTTAGGCGTTGGTGCTGCAATGCGGCGCAGCAAGAATCTGGCTACCGGCCGCCTTTTTCGCATTTTTCTGCTGTTTCTGCTGATGTATGCGCTTTCTCTGGTTACGGGCATCATCACGGTGCCATTAGCCCTGATCATAACCAGAAGCCCAGCGGCCGAGCATTTTGCGTTGCAGGGAATCATTCTGGCTGTCAACTTTATCTCCACTTCGCTGGTCGGGCCCATCGTGGCTATTGGGCTCTGCCTCTTCTACTTCGACGAGCGCGTGCGCCGGGAAGGTTTCGACATCGAGGTCCTTCTGAAGGACGCATCCATCTCTTCGCCCCCTCCGGCGCCTGTCATTGCGGCCGGTCCTTCGGACGACGCGTACCCAACGCAGGAGCAGAGATAGGCGCATGACAACCGGCATCAGACGGATCGTCCTTCTGCTCGCGATCTCGTTGCTGCACGCTCACGCGCAGCCAGGTGTTCCACGATTCCAGCCGCCACTCCGGCAAACCACGCCCGACAGCTATCGCGCTCGTCTTGAATCTTTGCGCGGCCTGGTGGGCGCCTGTCGGGACGATGCAAAGGCATGCAATCCGGCAGCAGTCGGCGACGACGAGTTGATCCAGGCGCCCAACGGACCATTTCAGGTGCGTTGGCAGTGGCTCCGCAAACTGATGGACGATGCCCGCAATCCGGCATTGCCGGACCGGATCGCGCTCCTCAACCAGGCATCCGCCAGGCTCGACGAGGAACTTGCCGCGACAGGCGGCGATGCATCGCCACAGCCGGCGTTTGCTCCAGCACGGCGCGCCGCCAACTCGATCCTGGCCAGGCGGGAGTTTCGCATCGTCCAAAGCGAGTCGTGGCTCGATCGCATGACTGCCGAGTTTTATTCCTGGCTCGGTCGCGTCTTCTCCGCTACAGAGGACTTCGGCCATCGCTCTCCCTGGCTGGGCCCTGTTCTGGAATGGAGCTTCGTCGGCTTCAGCGTCGCGTGCATACTGGTTTGGGTCGCGCGCACCATGCAGCGCCAACGCATCGCCGTCTCACTGAATGGCATGACACCCGCCGCGGACTGGCAGAAAGAGTCTGCGGAATGGGAAGACCTTGCCCGTACCGAGGCTGAGGCGAACAACTGGCGCGAGGCCATCCACTGCCTCTACTGGGCCGGCATCGTTGCCCTCGAGAGCCACAGGCTGTGGCGCCGCGACTACACGCGTACACCGCGCGAGTACGTCGACCTGCTGGAGCACAACTCGTTCCGGCAACTCACACTGCGTAGGCTTACCCGCATCTTCGAGCGGATCTGGTATGGCCTGCGGCACGCCGCCCGCGAGGATTACATCCAGGCGCTCGCTCTCTTTGAAGACCTCAGACGCACATGAAACCAGCCAACCGCGAACGCAAACTCGTCCTGCTCTTCTCCGGCGCAGTTTTACTGCTCATCGCCGCTGCAAGCCTGTTCGCGCCGGTCAACGACGATTCCGATAAATCGCCCACAACATATAACAGCGGCACCGCCGGCATCAAGGCCGCGTACCTGCTCCTGGGCGAGCTGGGCTACTCCACTGCGCGCTGGCAGCAGCCCCCAACCCAACTCGCTACCCAGGACGCCTCCCACACCACGCTCATCTTTGCCGATCCCAACGTGCCCGTCGAACAGATTGACGCCACCCGCGCCAGCATCGCCGATTTCCTCCGCCGAGGCGGTCGTGTCCTCGTCACCGGCCCTGAAGCAACAAGCCTGCTTCCAGACGCTGTTACCGCCCCGTCCAGCCAGCCATTTGAGAAGCTCTGCCTCACCACCCCCGAGGGCCGCAGCCCACTGGCTCGCGCCGGCATAGTCGCCATCGACGACCACACCCGTTGGAAAACACTCAGCCCCGCCGTCCACGTCGAACAGTGGTGCGGAGCCGACGCTGTGGTCGTCTCCTACCGCGTAGGCGCAGGCACGGCCATCTGGTGGAGTTCCGCCCTGCCCCTCACCAACATGGGACTCAGAGACGACCCCAGTCTCAAGCTCTTCCTGGCCAGTGTCGAAGATGCCAGCAGCCAGAATCCCACCACCGAAGATCGCGCACAACCCCACCCCCGCGTCCTCTTCGACGAATACTTCCACGGTGTCAAAACCTCCCTGTTCGACCTCACGCGCGGCCTGCCTCTTGCCCAGATCGCCTGGCAGATCGCTGCCGTTGCGCTTCTGCTCATCCTCTCCTACGGTCGCCGAAACGGCCCCATCCGCCTGCTCACTCGTCTGCCGCGCACCTCTCCGATGGAGTTTGCAGAGTCCATGGGCCAGCTCTACCGCAAGGCCGGCGCCACGCAGGCCGCCACCGAGTGTGCGCGCCGGCGCCTGCTTCGCGTCCTATCGGACCGCTGCGGCCTTCCCCGCGCCGTCGCACAGTGGGACGCTGATACCATCGCCGAAGCACTCAATTCCAGCTACCCCGGCGACTGGACCAAGCTCGCCCAGCACCTTAGCCAGGCCGCCGAGGCTCAATACCAATCTCTCGCACCGCGCAGCGCGCTCGCCCTCGTAAAGGCGCTCGACCACGACCTAAAAACGCTAACCGAACTTACCACCCGGCCCCATCACCCATAACCTCAGCCAGACCCACAAGGAAATCGCCGCCATGAGTGAGCACAACCAATCCGAGCAACTCCATGAACCCCTCGCATCCGAGCAGAACGTCCAATCCGCCTTTCAGGTCTTCGAGCAGGGCCGCGCCCAGGTAGGCCGCATCATCGCGGGCCAGCAGG
>JBEKWE010000033.1:0-30473 GCA_049513335.1 Acidobacteriaceae bacterium
ACCTCTCTGGCAACCGCCGCTTCGACCGCCTCATCGCCGACGCCTCGCCCTACTTCGACTGGATCGTGGTTGACTCCTCGCCTGTCAACCTGGTCTCCGACGGGGTCAACCTCGCCCGCGCCTGCGATGGGGTCCTGCTGATTGCCCGCGGCGGCACCACCAAGTACGAGGTCGCCCAGCGCGCCCTCGCCGAACTCAAGGCTTCCAAGGTCCTTGGCTTTGTCCTCAACGCCGTCCCGAACCCGCCCGTTGCCGGGGGCTATTATGGCTACGATGGATACGACAAGGTTGAAGAATAATCAGGGGCGTCCCAGGCAATGATCCGGTTTTTGAACGTCTACTACCCCACGCGCACCATCCTTCTGCTGCTTGCGGAGGCGTGCGTGGTCTGCGGCTGCTTCCTGGCCGCCACCTGGATCATGTGCCCCGACACCTACATCGCCCTCGAGTACCAGCAGGGCCTGCTCAAGATCGCCCTCATCACCCTGGTCACCCTGGTCCTCTCCTACTACTTCGACCTCTACGAGCCGCGCATCCTCTCCGCCCGCCAGCAGATCTACTTCCGCATCCTTCTGGTGCTCGGCTTCGACTGCTTCCTTCTCTCCGCCTTCCTGTTCTTCGATCCCGAAGTTGCCATCGGCCCCTTTGTCTACGTCCTCGGCTTCGCCCTGCTTACGCCCTCGCTCATCCTGCTGCGCAGGGGCTACGAGTGGGTTGGCGCGCAAAAGCTCTTCCGCGAGCGCGTTTACGTCCTGGGCGCGGGAGAGTACGCGCGCTCCATCGTCGAGACCATCCGCACCCACCCGGAAATCGGCATGGAGGTCGTCTTCTGGGAGGATGTCCAGCTTCCGCCCTCCCAGCGCAAACAGCTCTGGATCTCCGTCCTCGACCGCATCGCCAAGGCCCGCCCCCCCGTCCACCGCATCATCGTCGCCATGGAGGTGCAGCGCGGCGAACTGCCCGTGCAGGAGCTCCTTCTGCTCCGCTTCCGCGGCATCGAAGTGGAGGAGGACAGCACCCTGCGCGAGCGCCTCTACGGCAAGATCCAGCTCGACGGCCTGCGCCCCTCCAGCTTCCTCTACAGCGAAGGCTTCCGCCTGCCGCCCTCGCTGCAGTTCACCCGCCAGTTGGTCAGCCTCACCGCCGCGGCCATCGGACTTCTGCTCTTTCTGCCCCTCTTCCCCTTCGTCGCCCTGGCCGTCAAGCTCTCCTCCAAAGGCCCGCTTTTCTTCCGCCAGCCCCGTGTCGGCATGGGCGGACGCATCTTCAACGTCGTCAAGTTCCGCACCATGTTCACCGACGCCGAAGCCGGCGGCGCAAAGTGGGCCACCAAGGACGACCCGCGCGTCACCTGGGTTGGCTCCTTCCTGCGCAAGATGCGCATCGACGAGATCCCCCAGTTGTGGAACGTCCTGCGCGGAGACATGGGCTTCGTCGGCCCACGTCCGGAGCGTCCCGAGTTCGTCTCCTGGCTCTCCGAAGAGCTCCCCTTCTACTACCTGCGCACGCTGATCCGCCCCGGCCTCACCGGGTGGGCCCAGGTTCGCTACGGATACGGCGCCACGCTGGCCGAGACCAAGGAAAAGCTGGAGTACGACCTCTACTACATCAAGCACATGTCGCTCGGCCTCGACCTGCTCATCATGTTCGAGACCATCAAGACCATCCTTCGCCGCCGCGGCGCGCAATAGCCCGCAGCGCAAAAAAGACACGACCGCGAGGGCCGTGTCTTTTTTTGTGTTCCGTTCAGGAATGCTCGACTCGCTGAACTTACTTCTTGCCCTTCTCGCGGTCAGCTTTTGCACTGGCCAGCGCGGCCTTGGCCGTGCCCACCAATGTGGCGAATCCCGCCGCGTCGTGTGCCGCAATCTCCGCCAGGATCTTGCGGTCCAGCGCGTTGCCCGCCAGCTTCAGCCCGTTGATGAAGCTCGAGTAGCTGATCTCGTTCGCATGGCACGCCGCATTGATGCGCACAATCCACAGCGCGCGGAACTGCCGCTTCTTCTGCTTGCGCCCGCTGTAGGCAAACTTCAGGCCGCGCTCCACGGCCTCCTGCGCCGACTGGTACAGCTTGGATTTTGTCAGGTAGTAGCCGCTCGCGCGATGCAGGATCTTCTTGCGGCGGTCGCTGCGTTTTGTACTCCGTTTTACACGGGGCATCGCTGTTCTCCTTTTGCGTACTTCGGTTAAAGCGGCTGGAGGAAAGGGTTCCTCTTCACGCGCTATGCAACTTCAAGTCTCGGTGGGTTCGCTCGCGCTGAAACCCAGGGGCCGTAACGCATCCATCTTGCCCTTTGCTTTGGACTCCGTCTCCGCGGCCTCTAACCTCCGGCCCCGAATCCGAACTCCGCGGCGGCTCGACTTGAAAGACTCAGTAAAACTCCGCCCAAACCTCAGGCGTAGGGAAGCATCCGTGCCACCTTCGGCGTGTCCGCCTTGGAGACCAGGACCGACCTGCCCAGGTGGCGCTTGGTCTTGGTCTCCTTCGAAGTGAGGATGTGGCGCGTCTTCGACTGCCCGCGCTTGAACAGGCCGGACGCGGTCTTGGTGAAGCGCTTGGCTGCGCCGCTATGGGTCTTCAACTTTGGCATTGTGTTTCCTGACTGGTAACATCGAAACGTTACTGCACCATTATATACGAGTTGCGAATGGCTGCCATCCGTCGGGCCGAGACGATCTCTGCATCGCTGCGTTCTGCCAATTTGCGGCAGCCAGGACGGCGTTCCACCGGTACAGTTCCACACCAGCGCAAGCAACGGACTGGTGTCAGACCGTCTGCATTGATTGGAGACGAATGAACAGCGCAGGCAATGGCATCCGCGAGACCCAGGAGTATGGCAGGACTCTCGACCGCCTGTTCAACGGATATCTTGCCATGGTGTCCGCGGTCACGCTGGTTCTGGGATACCACAACCTGCGCCGCGCCGACGGCTTCGATATCGGCGACTGGTTGATCAACTACCAGGGCGGATTCGTGCGCCGCGGGCTGACGGGCGAATGTTTTTTTCGCCTGGGGCGCCTGTTCCATCTGCCTCCTGCCTGGCTGGTTCTGGCCACGCAACTCGCGCTCTACGCACTCATCTACATTGCCGTTTGGAAGCTGCTGCGCGGAACCGCATGGAGCGTCTGGGCCACCGCGCTTGCCTTCTCGCAGGTGACGCTGGGGTTCATGGTGGTGACGATTGACGGCAACTTCCGCAAGGAGATTCTGTTCTTCGCCGCTCTGAGCTGGCTCCTGCTGCTGCTGGATCGGCAGTGGTTTTCGGACCTCACGGCGGGCGTGTATCTGACGATCGTCACCGCGATCATTCTGCTCTCGCACGAAGGCATGATCGTCTACTGGCCCTACTTCATCGCCGTCGTGGCGATCTCTCGCGACAGCCTCCTGCGGGCGCTCCGAATCTGCGCCGTTCCTGGGTCGCTGGCTCTGGTTTTGCTGAAGATCGTCAGCGGCCATACGGGCAATCTTTCGACCGCCGAGGCCATCTGCTCGTCGCTGGGAGAACGTCTGGGCGTATTTGGGCAGGGCATCTGCGGCGGCGGAATTTGGTTTCTCACAGTGAAGGAAGAAGTGTTTCGCCAGGCCGTGGCCACGTTGAATGCGGGCGGCCGGTACGTCGTATTCTTCGGCCTCATGGGGCTGCTCGCGCTGCTGCCTTGCATCTTTGGCTGTGTCTCGCTTTGGCGAGACTCCAGGCGCCGCCGCGACGTTCGTCCCCTGCTGCTGTGGACTGCGGTTTCCATGCTGGGCAGCACTGCACTCTTCGCCTACACCTTCGATTGGGGCCGCTGCATCCATATCCACATCTTCAGCCTCATGTGCCTGTTGTTCTATATCGAGCGCAGAGACGCGAAGAGGCGCCAGGGCGGGCCTGAGACACAACCACGGGCCGCATGGCTGGCTGGCCGCCACGGCTGGTTGTACGCGCTGGCGATGTTCCTCTATCTCACCACCTGGAGCCTGCC
The DNA here is from genome assembly GCA_049513335.1 of Acidobacteriaceae bacterium. GTDB lineage: Bacteria > Acidobacteriota > Terriglobia > Terriglobales > Acidobacteriaceae > Edaphobacter. The sequence continues at coordinate 3,967 of JBEKWE010000033.1, forward strand.
CTCCTTCGGATTCGATCCTCACTCCGGCTACTTCGGGCGGATTAATTCATTCGCCGCCGAGCACCTGAAGCGGCATCGCGGCCCGCTCGCCGCCACCGGCCCACTCTACGCGCGCCGGTCAGACCCCCAAAATCGCGCCTGAGACCGCTCTTCAAGCGTGACGCAAACCATGTACTTTCAAAGCGATCCATGTTGAAAATGAATTGCGAACCATGCCCTCGCGGCGTAAGGTTATGAGTGAATCCGTCCGCCGCAACGGTAAGTTCGACACAGATGCAATGAAATCCGCTGCAAGGAGTACATCGTGCCCATGAATCGCTTTCTTCCCATCTGTGCAATCGCCATGCTGGTGCTGGCGATCGGATGCAACAGCCCCAGCCAGGCCACGGGACCGTCCTTCACCCTCTACGTCGTGCAGAACAGCACAGGCATTGCAGGCAGCAGCGTGCTGGAGCTGCCGGCAAGCAACGGGCAGTTGGGGCAGTTTAGCGCCGCCCCGGCCAACACCATCACCATCCCCTCGCAGACCGCGTTCCAGGCACTGGCCGTCGACACCGCGGGCAATCTCTACGTCTCCGCCAGCGTCACCACCTTCCCCACGCTCTACGAGATTCTGGTCTATGCGCCCGCCGCCACCGGCCAGGCCACGCCAACGCGCTCGATCGCGCTCACCAATCCCTCGACGCAGACGATGGTAACCTCCATTGCCGTGGATGCATCCGGCGCGGTCTATGCGCTCAACGGAAACAACATCAGCGTCTTCGCCCCCGGCGCCACGGGCAACGCGGCGCCGGTCCGGCTGATCACAGGCAGCCTGACTCAGCTCAACTCCGCCTCCGGCATCGCCGTGGACGCAGCGCAGAACATCTATGTGGCCAACACGGGTGGCGGCAATGTCCTGGTCTTCTCCTCCACGGCCACCGGCAACGTCGCGCCCGCCAGCATCCTCTCCGGTGCGGCCACCGGCATCGCCACTCCCTCGGGCGTGGCGCTCGACTCCACCGGAGACATCTATGTGACTTCGTATAACCAGCCCAGCAACTCCTCTGTGGTCCTCGAATTCGCGCCCGGCTCGACCGGCAATGCCACCCCCATCCGCACGCTCACCGCCGTCGCCTCCTATTCCCTCTCCGGCCTGGCGGTCGATTCCCTCGACAACCTGTACGTCGTCACCCTTGCTCCCACCAACAACCAACTGGCGATCGACCTCTTCGCGCCCAACCAGTCTGGCAGCGTCGCCCCCGCCGCGACCATCACCGCCGCCACGTGGACAGCCTCAAACTACGGCCAGATCGCCGTCCGCTAGAATAGCGCGCCGCGTTCTCCGGCAGATAACGCGGACCCATCATCCGGTCGGATTCGACTTCCGGCTGAGTGGTGTGTCCACGCCACGGAACGACCCCAGACCAGCCTCCAAACCAGCGCCTGACATCCCCTTTCAGCGCGCCTTTAATTCCCTGTTTTGCACCGAAATTCAGCCCCAAAACCACCCCCGGAAACGTGCTATAATCAATGAGTAAATAGAAGGCGTTATTCCGCTGAAAACACTGATTTGGCGCGCCTTTTGTGAAATCTTCGGGCCAGCTTCCGGCCCTCGTTTCCGGACCCTGTTTTTTGCGGCCGCTCCACCGCCGCATGGAGTGTGAATGGCATCGACCGCAACCAGCCCTGAAGTAGAACTCCTGGAGTCACAGCCCGACAAGATGATAGCTATTCCTGACGACCCGCAGGACGATCCGAAAAAGGACGGCAGCGGCTACTCCGCCGAAAATATCACCGTACTCGAAGGCCTCGCAGCCGTCCGCCTGCGTCCCGCCATGTACATCGGATCGACCGGCGAGCTGGGCCTGCACCACCTGGTCTACGAGGTGGTGGACAACTCTGTCGACGAGGCGCTGGCCGGATACGCCACGCGCATCGATGTCACCATCCACGTCGACAACTCCATCACCGTGGTGGACAACGGCCGCGGCATTCCGGTGGACGACATGGTCACCGACGGCGTCAAGATGCCCGCCGTCCAGGTGGTGCTGACCAAGCTGCACGCCGGCGGCAAGTTCGACGCCTCCAACTACAAGGTCTCCGGCGGCCTGCACGGCGTCGGCGTCAGTTGCGTCAACGCGCTCAGTGAGGAGCTGGACGTCGAAATCTGGCGCGACGGCTATGCATGGGAGCAGGACTACCGCAAGGGCGCGCCCATCGGCAAGCTGCGCCGCATGAAGCCATCCAAGCAGCTCGGCACCAAGGTCCACTTCCTGCCCGACCGCTCCATCTTCGCCGTCACCGAGTTCAACTACGACACGCTTGCCCAGCGCCTGCGCGAGCTTGCCTTCCTCAACAAGGGCCTGGAGATCACGCTCACCGACGAGCGCACCACCGACCCCAAGACCGGCGAATCCAAGCAGCAGCTCTTCAAGTACGCGGGTGGCATCGCCGAGTTCATCAAGCACCTCAACCGCGGCAAGCAGGTGCTGCACGACAAGCCCATCTACATGGAGGCCGAGCGCGACGGCGTCGCCATGGAGATCGGCCTGCAGTACAACGACGCCTACTCCGAGACCGTCTTCACCTTCGCCAACAACATCAACACGGTGGACGGCGGCTCGCACCTCTCCGGCTTCAAGACCGCGCTCACCCGCACCATCAACGCCATCGGCCAGTCGCTCGGCCTCTTCAAGGACGTCAAGGAGAACCTCTCCGGCGACGATGTGCGCGAGGGCCTGGTGGTCGTCATCTCGGTCAAGCTCTCGCAGCCGCAGTTCGAGGGCCAGACCAAGGGCAAGCTCAACTCCGACATCGCGGGCACGGTGCAGGCCTTCGTCAACGAGCGCCTCGGCGCATTTCTCGAACAGAACCCTCCGGTCGCCCGCAAGATCATCAACAAGGCCATCGACGCGGCGCGCGCGCGCGAGGCCGCCCGCAAGGCGCGCGACCTTACCCGCCGCAAGGGCGCGCTGGACGGCGGCGGCCTGCCCGGCAAGCTCTCCGACTGCTCCGAGCGCCAGCCCGACCGCTGCGAACTCTATCTCGTCGAGGGCGAATCCGCCGGAGGCACCGCCAAGCAGGGACGCGATCGCCGCTTCCAGGCCATCCTTCCGCTCAAGGGCAAAATCCTCAACGTCGAGAAAGCGCGCTACGACAAGATGCTCGGCCACGAAGAGATCCGTGCCATGATCACCGCGCTCGGCTGCGGCATCGGCAAGGAAGACTTCGACGTCACCAAGCTGCGCTACGGCAAGCTGATCCTGATGACCGACGCCGACGTGGACGGCTCGCACATCCGCACCCTGCTTCTCACCTTCTTCTTCCGCCACATGACGGAACTCATCAAGCGCGGCCACGTCTACATCGCGCAGCCGCCGCTCTTCAAGATCAAGAAGGGCCGCTTCGAGCAGTACATCAAGGACGAGCGCGAGTACGTCCAGGTGATGGTCAAGCGCGCCTCCGAAGGAATGGTCCTGCGCCACGGCGACGGCGGCGCGCGCATCGAAGGCGAGGCCCTCACCCAGTTCATCTCCCGGCTCAACGAGTACCTCGGCTTCTTCGATAAAGTCGAAAAGCGCCTGCGCAACCGGCCCGTCACCGAGGCCTTCGCCGAGATCTTCGCGCAGGAGGGCAAGGACTCAGCCCGCCGCGTCGACTTCGAGTCGCCCGCCAAGCTCAAGGAGATGCAGCGCCGCCTCAAGGACCTCATCAAGCCCTTCCACTTTCGCGAGGTCAGCGACATCCTCTTCGACGAGGAGAAGAAGCTCTACTCCGTCACCTTCACCGACTCGCAGGGCGCGGTGCGCAAGATCGACTGGGCGCTCGCCTCCACCGTCGAGAGCCGCCAGATGCTGGCCAAGCACGCCCAGCTCAAGGACCGCATGCAGCCGCCCTTCCTCATCGAGTACGCCGCAAAGTCCGCGAAGGCAGAAGCGGAAGAGCCCGAGGAACTCGCTGCCGATTCCGATTCCGAAGCCGGTAGCGAGGAATCCGACGCAGCCGCCAGCCTTCCCGCCACCATCGTCGAGGCCAAGCCCGCCAAGCGCGGCGGCCGCGTCTCGCACGATCCGGTCGAGAAGCAGACCGCGCGCGAGGTCTTCGAGTACGTCATCGAGCAGGGCAAGAAGGAATATCAGGTCCAGCGCTACAAGGGACTCGGCGAGATGACCGCGCCGCAGCTCTGGGAGACCACCATGGACCCCGACCGCCGCTCGCTCCTCCAGGTCCGCCTGGAAGACATCGCCGCCTGCGAGGAGATCTTCACCACCCTCATGGGCGAGGACGTCGAATCCCGCCGCAAATTCATCGAAGAAAACGCCCTCGACGTCAAAAACCTCGACATCTAATGCGACTCATCAATGCTGCGCTCAGAAGGAATTTGTCATTCTGAGCCTGAGCGTAGCGAATGGGGAAGAATCCCCGCATTTTGTTCGCGGCGCAACGCTCTATACCATCCCTCTCTGCTTCCCCGGCTAGCCCATGTGGCGGACGGTCATCTGTAGGATGCGCGCGTTGGGCGGCTGCGAGCAGGCAAACACAATCGCATCCGCGACCTCGCTCGGCTCCATCATGTGCGAGCTCTTCACGCCCTCCGCGGTGCGTCCCCGGCCCACCGCAAACTCCGTCTTCACGCCGCCGGGGCAGATCACGCCCACCTTGATGCCGTGCTTGCGCAGCTCGCCGTCCAGCGACTGGGCAAAGCCAATCTGCGCCCACTTGCTGGCGCAGTAGACCGACTCGCCCGGACAGCCCTGCAACCCCGCCACCGACGAGATGAACAGAATCTCCCCGCTCTTCTGCGCGATCATCCCCGGCGCGGCGTGGCGCGCAAACAGGAAGCTGCTCTTCATGTTCACGTCCATCAGCGAGTCGTACTCCTCCACGCTGGTGTCCACCAGGTTTTTGTAGTTGCCCGCGCCGGCGTTGTTGATCAGGATGTCCAGGCGGCCGAACTCGCTCACCGCCAGCGCCACGCACTCCTGCGCCGTCGCCTCCTCGGTCGCGTCGCCCGCTATAAACACCGCCGTGCCGCCCGACTTCTTGATCGTGTCGCACAGTTCGCGCAGCCGCTCTTCGCGCCGCGCCGTCAACACCAGGTTCGCGCCCCTGGCCGCGAACGCAAGCGCCGCCGCCCACCCGATCCCCGAGCTGGCTCCCGTGATAAGCACTGTCTTTCCCGCAAGGCTGATCGCATCCGGCATGGCAGAAAACTCCTGGATGATAAGTTTGGACCAAGCGTCCGAACCAATAAGTAGAACGGTCCGTTTGCATGAGTTCACAAACGCACAATTCAGACCCGTATGAATGCTACCATTTCGCCTATGCCTCCCTGCGACGCCGCCCCCGCACAACCAAGCGAGTCAGCGCCGCCGCTCCCGCTCGTCGAGGCCCGCGGCCTCATCAAGGAATACGCGCGTCACGGCGGCGTCGCCCGCGTCGTGGACGATGTGTCCTTCGCCATCCAGCCCGGCGAGACGCTCGGCCTTGTGGGCGAATCCGGCTGCGGCAAGACCACCGTCGCACGCATTCTGCTGCGCCTGATCGAGCCCACCGCGGGCGTTGTCCTCTTCGAGGGCCAGCCGCTCCCGCCCGCCTCATCCGCGCAGATGCGCGCGCTGCGCCGCCGTATGCAGATTGTCTTCCAGGACCCGTACGCCGCGCTTAATCCGCGCATGACGGTTGAGCAGATTCTCGCCGAGCCATACACCATCCACCGCGAACCGCCTGCGGAAGGCCTGCCCGCGCGCCTCGCAGAGCTGCTCCACTCGGTTGGCCTGGATGCATCCGCCCTTCCGCGCTATCCGCATGAGTTCAGCGGCGGCCAGCGCCAGCGCATCAACATCGCGCGCGCCCTCGCCCTGCGCCCGCGTTTCCTCGTCCTCGACGAGCCGGTCAGCTCGCTCGATGTCTCGGTCGGCGCGCAGGTCATCAACCTGCTGCGCGACCTGCAACGCGGGCTCGGCCTCACCTATCTCTTCATCTCGCACTCCATGCCTTTGGTGCGCTATCTATGCGACCGCATCGCCGTCATCGAGCGCGGTCGCCTGGTCGAGCTCGGCGACTGCATCCAGGTCTGCGACTCTCCGCGCAACCCATACACCCGCCAGCTCATCGCCGCCACGCCCGAGCTACCCCACGCCGCCACGACGTAAATTCGTTAACTCGCTGACTCGCTAACTCGCTGACTCGCTAACTCGCTGACTCGCTGACTCGCTAACTCGCCGTCTCGCTAACCCTCTACAATGAAGAGAAGATGGTTCCCGGCCTCAGCGCGCATCTTCCCTATCTCTGGCTGGTCGCGGCCTCGTTGCTGGCGGGCGTGATGAATGCGCTGGCCGGGGGCGGCTCGTTCCTCTCCTTTCCCGCGCTGCTGGCCATCGGCGTCCCGCCCATCCAGGCCAACGCCACCAACACCGTCGCGCTGTGGCCGGGCCAGATCACCTCCGTGTGGGCCTTGCGCCACGACCTGCGGCGCGACCTGCTGGTTGTGGTCGCCGCGGCCTCCGCGCTGGGCGGCACCGGCGGCGCCGTCGTCCTGCTCAATACCCGCCCCCGCACCTTCATGCACCTGGTGCCGTGGCTTCTGCTCACCGCGTCGCTGCTCTTCTGGATCAGCGGCCCGGTCTCGCGCTGGCTGCGCCGCCGCTCCGACACTCCGCACGCACCGCGCACCCCGGCGAAGCTTTCACTCTTCCTCGCGCTTCTGCCTGTCTGCTTCTACATCGGCTACTTTGGCGCGGGCGCGGGCTTTCTTCTGATGAGCGCACTCGCCCTCTTCGGCGTGGAAGAGATCAAGGCCGCGAACTCCCTGAAGGTCCTGGGCGCATGCCTCTCCAACCTCTGCGCCGTCGTCACCTTCATCTGCGGCGGGGCCATCGTGTGGCACTACTGCCTGGTCTCCATGGTCGCCGCCGGCGTTGGCGGATACACGGGAGCGCAGTACGCCCGCCGCATGAACGCCGACGTGCTGCGCGCCATCGTCGTCGTCACCGGCTGCGTCATGGCCGCATACTTCTTCTGGAGGCAGACGTGAACCTGTGGAGTCAGTCATGAGCCATTATCTGAAGACAGCCTTTAGTTTTGTTTGGAGTCCGCAATGAGCCTTGTCCTGCAATCCGCCGTAATGCACCTCACCAGCGCGCGCATCGACGACCTGGGCTACGCCGCCGGCCTGCTGACCACCGCCGCCTACGTCCCGCAACTGGTGCGCGTCATTCGCCTGCGCTCGGCCCGCGACATCTCGCTGCCCACCTTCCTGATGTTTGCCCTCGGCGTCTTCTTCTGGCTTCTCTACGGGCTCTGCACTGGGTCCAGGCCCATCATCGCGTGCAACGCCGCCAACCTGTTTCTGGCGCTCGGCATTGTTGTACTCAAGCTGCGCTACGACCGCCACGCAATGGAGGAACTCAAACCATGAGCCACGAAGGAATCCGATTTGTCAGCGCCGAAGAGGTCTTGCGCGACTCCGCGCAGGCCGCGGCCCACCAGGGCGAAGGCCTGCCCGTCGACGCGGTCACGCCGCTCAAGGTCCGCGTCAAAAAGACCGAAGGCACCGGCGTCGAGATCGACTGGCGCGACGGCCACCAGAGCGCGTGGAGCTTCCGCTGGCTGCGCGACGCCTGCCCCTGCGCCACATGCAACGCCGAGCGCGAGACCACAGGCCGCGCGCCCGGCGGGCCCAAACCCAAATCGCAGGACCCGCTCGCCCTCTACCAGGCGCCGCCGCGCCCCGACGAGGTCTCGCCCGTCGGCCGCTACGCCCTCAGCTTCAAGTGGAACGACGGCCACCAGTCCGGCATCTACTCCTGGAGCTACCTGCGCAGCGTCTGCCAGTGCCACCTCTGCAACCCGCCGCACAGCTAGGCAATCCCCAGCAATTGCAGCGCCTCATCCACCGTGCGCGCCACCAGTACAATCTCCCGCTTCTCCTGGGTCAACATTCCCTGCGCGACGCACTCATCCAGAAACGCCAGCAGCGTGTCGTAAAATCCATTCGTGTTGAGCACAAGCACCGGCTTGGCGTGAATCTTCAGCGTCTGCCACGCCAGCACCTCGAACAGCTCCTCGAAGGTCCCATATCCGCCGGGCAGCGCGATGAACGCGTCCGACCGCGCGCCAATCATCGCCTTGCGCGTGTGCATGGTGTCGGTGACATGCAGCTCGGTCAGCCCGTCGTGCGCCACCTCCTGCTCCACCAGCACGCTGGGAATCACGCCCACCACGCGCCCGCCAGCCCCCAGCGCGCCCTCGGCGACCGCATACATCAGCCCCACCCTGCCCCCGCCATACACCACGCCAATCCCGCGCCCGGCCAGCTTTCGTCCCAGCTCTTCGGCAACCGCGCAGTACACCGCGTCCGCGCCATCGGCAGACGCGCAGAAGACGGCAATATTTCTGATTGGAGAAACGTCAGTCGCGGAGAGAGCACTCGGGGCAGGCATCTCTATAATTATCCACTACCCCGAGCGCCGTCGATTCAGTTGAAGGAGACCTTTGCGCCCTTCATCGTCGGAATAATGGTAAACAGCAGGGTGCCCTTTTGATATCCGTTCCCCTCGCTGTCGGCGTAAACCTCAGCTCCCGGCGCGGCCGTAAGCGTGATCGTCTGTTGCGACGGCACAGTGTAGACCTGCCCTGCTACCCTGATGTCCTGGGAGTTTTTGCCCCTGTTGTAGACCTGAAAGCTGATGGGAGGCCCCTGGCTCTTGGCTGCGCTTGGGTCCGAAGAAGTCTTCTTGCCCAGCGGCCAGGCGTTGGCGGCAGCCGGAGACAAGGCTCCAGCTACCAGAAGAACAGCAAGCGAACCTGCAATGGTGCGAGTGGTACTCGGCATGGATGTGACCTCGTAATGTAAGTTGGCGGCTGGATTGCCAGGCCCTGGTTCAAGGAAATCTTGCCGCACTCACCTCTACGCAGCCCGCTCCACTCCGGTTCCGTCAAATCGCAAAAAAATCCCCGCGCAGCACAATTCGCTATCCACCGGCTGCGCAATTAACATAGACCCTGGAGCGTCCATCCAGTGTCCCGCCTTCTCGACCACATGAATCCGCAGCAACAGGAAGGCATCCAGGCCGTCGACGGCCCCGTGCTGCTGCTGGCCGGGGCGGGCTCCGGCAAGACGCGCGTCATCACCCACCGCATCGCCTATCTCATCGAGGAGCACGGCGTCAGCCCCGACTCCATCCTTGCCGTCACCTTTACCAACAAGGCGGCCAACGAGATGTCCGAGCGCGTCGACCGGCTGCTGGGCCATAGCTCGCTGGCCAAGCCTCTGCTCTCCACCTTCCACAGCTTCTGCGTGCGCGTCCTGCGCCGCGACATCGAGGCCCTGCGCATTCCCTCCGCCAGCGGCGGCTCCAGCACCGGCCTCACCCGAACCTTCGCCATCTACGACGAGGCCGACCAGTTGGCCGTCGTCAAAGCCGCGCTCAAGCGCCTCGGCCACGACGACAAGCAGCTCAAGCCAAGCGTCGCCCTCGGCCACATCAGTTGGGCCAAGAGCCACATGATCGATCCGCAGGAATATTTTCTTGCTTCCACCAATCCCCAGGAAGAGAAGCTCGCGCACATCTTCGAGATCTATCGCAAGGAACTCCTCAAGGCCAACGCATTGGACTTCGACGACCTGCTGCTGGAGGCCGTGCGCCTGCTCAAGGCCGTCCCCGAGGTGCGCGAACGATACAACCGCCGCTACAAATACCTGCTTATCGACGAGTACCAGGACACCAACCGCCCGCAGTACGAGCTGATGAAGCTTCTCGCCGGCCCCGCGCGCAACGTCTGCGTCGTGGGCGACGAGGACCAGTCCATCTACAGTTGGCGCGGCGCGGACATTCGCAACATCCTCGAGTTCGAGAAGGACTTCCCCAACGTCCGCACCATCCGCCTCGAGCAGAACTACCGCTCCACACAGATCATCCTGGAAGGCGCGTCCGCCGTGGTCGCCAACAACACGCTGCGCAAGGGCAAGACGCTCTTCACCACGCGCGAGGGTGGCTCGATGATTGGCTTTTACGAGGCCCCCGATGGCGAGAACGAGGCGCTGTTTATCGCCGACCGCATCCAGCAGTACCTCCGCGCCGCCGACTCCAGCCCCAGCGAAACGGCGCCGCGATGCGCCGTGCTCTACCGCACCAACGCGCAGTCGCGACTCTTCGAGGAGGCCCTGCGCCGCTACCAGATCCAGTACCGCATGGTCGGCGGCTTCTCCTTTTACGACCGCGCCGAGGTCAAGGACATTCTCAGCTACCTCAAGCTCGTCCTCAACCCGCACGACTCCATCGCGCTGGGCCGCGTCGTCAACTCGCCCCCGCGCGGCATCGGCAAAACCACGATGGAGGTCATCGAGCGCATCGCGCTCACCACCGGAATCAGCTCGTGGGACGCCATCGCTCGCGCCGCCGAAGACCAGCTTCTGCCTGCGCGCGCGCGGGCCGCACTGGGCAAATTCCGCCGCCTCATCGAAGATGCCCGCGCCCTGCTCAGCCCCGATTTCGCGAGCAAACTCGCAGCCGGCCTTGCCACCGACGACGGCCTCGCTGCGGAACATGTAACTGAAGAAGATTCATCAGGACCCGCGCCAATCCACGCCAAATCGCAATCTGTAACGAAAAATGATCTTGAAGCAGCCACCGACTTCAATCCGGAAGAATTTGCAACCGAATCTGCTACAAATGAAGCGGCCTCCTCCGGCGATCAGTCCATCCGCGCTGCCTTCCGCTCCCCCGGCGACGCCGCAACCCTCCCCGAACTCATCAAGTTCCTCAACGACCGCTCGGGCTACATCCGCGCGCTGGAGGACGAGGCCACGCCCGATGCCTTCGCCCGCATCGAGAACCTTAGGGAGCTGGCCAACGCCGCGCAGGACGCCGAGGAGCGCGGCGAATCCCTCTCCGACTTCCTCGACCACGCCGCGCTGGTCTCCGATACCGACTCCTACTCCGCCGACGCGCGCGTCACCCTGATGACCCTGCACGCCGCCAAGGGCCTCGAGTTCCCCCTCGTCTTTCTCGCCGGAATGGAGGAGGGCCTCTTTCCCAACTCGCGCACGCTGCTCGATCCCATCGGTCTGGAAGAGGAGCGCCGCCTCTGCTACGTCGGCATGACCCGCGCCATGGACACGCTCGTCCTCACCCGCGCACGCTATCGCCGCCGCTACGGCTCCGAGATGCCCGACGCCAGCATCCCATCGCGTTTCCTGGAAGAGGTCCCCGCGCGCCTCATCGAAGACCTCGGCAGCCCACTGCCGCGCCCGCAGTTCACCGGCTCCGCATACGCCACGCCCTACCCGCAAAGCAGCCGCTTCGGCCGCTCCGCCAGGAACGCCGGCGCCGATGCGCCCGAACGCCACTACAGCTACGAGGACGAAGACCAGTCGGCCGCGCACCCCCGCGCCGCGGCAATCAAATTCTCCACCACGCGCATGGCACCCGGCTCGCGCCCCATCGCGCGCGCCGCCCACACCGGCAACTCCATCGACAACATCGCCAGCTTCTTCGCCGCGCGCGGGCAAAAGGTCCCAAGCGGTCAGCATCCAGCCCGCCCCGCGCCCGACACCCCCGCCCCCACCGGCAGCACCGGCCTGCACCAGGGCTCGCGCGTTCGCCACCCCAAATACGGCGTGGGCACCGTCTTTCGCCGCGAGGGCGATGGGGACGATGCGAAGATTACAGTACAATTTCAACAGCACGGCGTAAAAAAGCTGGTGGAAAAATTCGCCCAGCTCGAAGCTCTCTAGCCACATTGTCTGGAGAACACCGCCCCCAACCTATCTTCAGGAAAGCACGGACCACTCATGGCAGACACCAAAAGCATCACAGACAAGCTCGAACGCAAGAAGCTGAAGCGCGCGGCGCGCAAGGCCGCCCCGCCCAAGGGCAAGCGCACCGGCGCGCGCGGCGAGAACAAGTCCAAGGTCAAGAAGGCCGCCCGCGGCAAGACCAAGCGCTAGCGTCACGCAACGTTGGGTGCCCCATCCATTCCGCGTTGGTTGCGGAATGGGTGGGAGTCGCCATTACGATCGTTGACCCGGATCGATAGCATCGCCGCATCATCTCCGAATGCATCTGCTTCGTTGGCTGCACTCTATTCAGGAGTTCGCCTCTGCCCAGGCAAATCTTCGCCACCAAGTCTATCGACAAGCTGATCGCCGATTCCCAGCGGCCCGATCGCGCGCTGCGCAAGACGCTCGGCCCGGTCTCGCTCACCGCCCTCGGCATCGGCGCAGTCATCGGCTCGGGCATCTTCACCGTCATCGGCGTCGCCATCGGCGGCAACCCAACCGAGTTGAAGAAATGGGCCGACTCGCCCGTCGTCGACCTCATCCTCGGCCTGCTGCACCACAGCGGCGGCACCGTCGCAGGCCGTCCCGGCGCGGGCCCAGCCATCGCGCTCTCTCTCGTCCTCGTCGCCATCGTCTGCGCGCTCACCGGCCTCTGCTACGCGGAGCTGGCCAGCATGATCCCCATCGCCGGCTCGGCCTACACCTACACCTACGCCACCCTGGGCGAGCTCATCGCGTGGATCATCGGCTGGGACCTCATCCTCGAATACGCCTTTTCGAATATGAGCGTCAGCGTGGGTTTCGCAGCGCACATCGTCGATCTGCTCGACTGGCTCGGCCTGCATCTCTCGCCCAAGTGGCTCTCGCCCGCGTACCTCCCGCTCGGCCTGCAGGACCTCGTTGGCAACACCATCTACGCCCCCGGATGGCACGCCGGCTTCGACATTCCAGCCTTCCTCGTCGTCCTCATCCTCACCGTAATTCTCGTCCGCGGCATCCGCGAGTCGGCGCGCACCAACAACATCATGGTGCTGATTAAGATCGCCGCCATTCTGCTCTTCGTCGGCTTCGGCGCCAGCTTCATCCATCCCTCGAACTACCACCCCTTCTCGCCCAACGGATGGACCGGAGTCCTCGCCGGCGGCTCCATCATCTTCTTCACCTACATCGGATTCGACTCCGTCTCTACCGCCAGCGAAGAGTGCCGCAACCCGCGCCGCGACGTGCCCATCGGCATTCTCGCCACGCTCATCATCTGCACCATCCTCTACGTCGGCGTCGCCGTGGTGCTCACCGGAATTGTGCCCTGGCGCTCGGTCGCCGGAGACGCCGCGCCCGTCGTCAACGCGCTGCGCCGCGTCTCTCTGCTGCCCGGCGGACATCGCCTCCACTTCGTCCGCCTCGCGGTGCTGCTGGGCGCGCTGGTGGGAATGGTCTCGTCGATCCTGGTCTTTCAACTCGGCCAGGCGCGCGTCTGGTTCTCCATGTCGCGCGACCGCCTGCTGCCCGACGTCTTCAGCCGCGTCCATCCGCGCTTCCGCACGCCCGCCTTCGCCACTGTGGTCGCGGGCATTCTGGTCGCCATCCCCTCCGGCCTCTTCGACGTAGGCACCTTCGCCGAGATGTCGAACATCGGCACGCTCTTCGCCTTCGTCCTTGTCTCCGTCGGCGTCGTCATCCTGCGCTATAAAGATCCCACGCGGCCGCGCGGCTTCCGCGTCCCCTTCGGCCCGCTGATTCCCATCCTCAGCGTCTTCTTCTGCATCCTGCTGATGGCCGGCCTGCCCGCCAAAACCTGGCTGCGCTTCTTCATCTGGCTCGCCATCGGCCTCGTCATCTACGTCCTCTACAGCCGCAAGCGCAGCGAGTTCTATAAACCCGCTACACCTTCTGAATAGGCCCCGGATATCGCAATATGATCGAATCGACCGTTAGCAGAACTGCACCCTCCACCATTGCCTGAGCAATCAACATCCGATCGAATGGATCACGATGGACCAATGGCAGCGTCTCTACTGTAAACGCATGTTCGCTGGTTACCTGCAGCTCGTGATAGCCGTTTCCAAGCAGTCCATGGCGTAATTGTCGTGGCTCCGCATAAAAATCCTTACGCCCCAAAGCTCGCTTGATTGAAATCTCCCAGAAACTTACGACGCTGAAAAATAGCTCATTTTCATCGTTCTGAAGCAATTTCATGGTCTTCGCTGAAAGCCGCTTCGAGTTCTCCGCAGACCACAGCATCACATGCGTGTCCAGCAGGAATTTCATTTGTCCTCGCCATAAAACATCTGCGCGATCTCGTCCTCAAACATCCGGTCGAAATCGTCCGGCACCTTGATCTGCCCAGCAAGAAATCCAACCCGCTTTTTCGGCTTCGCCTCCGGAGCGTTCAGCGCCACCACCTTCACCAATGGCTTTCCCGCCTTCGCAATCACGAATGGCTCACCGCCCGCCGCCTTCGCCACCAACCGCGAAAGCTGCGTCTTCGCCTCATGTATATTCACCGTCTCCATCGATCCAACTCCAATAAACTTAGTTCAATGAACTTAGTCTACACCCGCGTCGCAATCGGCGGCAACCCAACCCAGTTTAAGTAATGGGCCGACTCGCCCCCCATCGACCTCATCCTCAGCTTTCTCCATCACACCAGTAGAACCATAGCCGGGCCGGTTAGTTCTCTGTCGGCATCTTCTCCGAGCTGTCCACCACCACCTGCTTCACAGGGGCCTTGCGCGATTCCAGCTTGAGCCCCAGCTTCTCCACCGATGCGTAAGCCGTCGCTCCGCCCGGATCGGAGGCCTCCACCGTCGCCGCGCCGCCCGTGGCCCCGCCGCCGCCCGGCATCCCCACGCCCTGCGCCTGTGCGGCAGCGATGAGGTCCGCCATGGAAAAGTCCACGGCCACCTGGAAGTTTCCCTTCAGCCCGGTCATGTCCACCACCGGCTTCGCGCCGCCGGTGCCGCCCATCTGCATCAGGCCGGTCAGCATATCGGCAAACCCAGCCATGGTCATCGTGTCGGCTTCCATGTGGATCGTCTGACCGTCCGACCTCATGGTATAGGTGCCCTTTGCTCCCATATTTCTCGTGATGGAGCCGTCGGGATTTGTCGTCATGCGGACCGGCCCGTTCGGCCCGTTTATCTGCCTCTCGCCCGGCTTCAGCGGAGCGTCCGGATCGATCGGAGCCGACGCCGGAGACTCCTTCAGCTTCGGCCCGCCTTTGCCAATCACAAGCGCCAACACCGGATGCTCCTGCATCTCGATATGCAACTTCAGATGGAACCGCTCTGCCAGCAGCGCCTGCAACATCTTCGGCGCGTCGTCCTTGCTGGCCCCCTCGGGCATCTTCGCCACAATGTCGAAGCGCTGCGCACTCGGAATGCTCAGCCAGTCCGGCCCGGAAATCTGATACTCCTTCACGTCGTACGCCGCCGCGATCAGCGATTTCAGCGGCATCCAGCTATACTCCGCGCGCGACGCATCCACACGCGCACCCACCCGCGGCATCTTTCCCGCCCGCGTATCTGCGATGATCGCCGTCATATCCAGCGCCGACGGCCGCACCGAAGCCACGTCGAACGTAAGATTGCTCGCCGCACCCGCAGCTGCTGTCTGTGCCGCCGCAGCCGCAGGTTGTGGCGCGACAGCCTGTCCCAGCGCAACCGGCGAGCCCAGAACCATCCATGCCGTAGCGATAAGAAAAAGCATCTTGCTGAAACTCAGTTTGCGTGCAGTAGCTTCGACCATGTCCTCCACCGTCCTATTCTTGAAATATCTCCTACAGCGCCTCTTTCATCCTGCGCCGGTACTGCGCAAACGCCTGGCGTCCCTCGGCAGTCAGGCGCAACAGCGTCTGCGGAATCTTGCCGCGATAGGTCTTCGTCACTTCGATGTATCCGGCGTCTTCCAGCTTCGAGAGATGGCTGGAGAGTGTTCCCTTGTTCATCTCCGTCTCGTGCTGTAGATAGAGGAAGTCGGCCTGCTCCACGGCAGAGAGCAGCGCCACAATCATCAGCCGCCCCGGCTCGTGAATCACGCGGTCCAGCTCCGCCAGCTTTCGTGTCTTCAGGTTCATTCCGCCGTCTCCGCCGCCGGTTGCGTATGGCGCAGGTACAGCACGAAGCTGATGCCGCCAGAGATCAGGAAAATCGCGCCGTAAATCGTGATGGTAAGCAACCATGCCCCGAAGCTTCTTTCGGAAAGCGTGGCGACGGCTGATGTGCTCCCCGCTACTCCTCCGACCACGCCCGCCGGCAGCATGGCAATCGCGACGGAGCAGATCGCCATCGCCGCAGCCACGGCCCACTTCCAACGCACCACACTGACGATATGCAAGACGTAGAACACTACAATAACCAACCCAATGAGAGCGACAGGCGTCGTCATGCCCCAGTGCGAACCAACGAGATCCGAGTGCGAGCGGGCGAAGTGGGCGAGACCCCATGCGGCTATCGCTGTAACACCGCCCAGCGTGAATGACAACCACCGCCTGGCCTTCTGCTTTCGGTATTCCACAAACCCGGTGCGCGGATAGGTAATGTGCTCCTTGATCGCCTTGCTTCCGTAGTGGATCACCGCAATCAACACCATGAACCAAACGAACGATCCCCATTTATGCCAAATAGGCGACTGGATTGGCAATGACGCAGGCAGCCCGCAGCCCAGGAGCAGGAAGCCCAGACCAAGTTCGCCCACGCCATCGACGTTGTTATAGAGAGCGGGCCGCCGCACTAGCTTTTCAATTTGGTCCATCGTCATCTCCTCCAGGCCGTTGTTCATTTATGCAAACTAGTTTGCACTGCCAACCTCAATCTGTCAATAGCTAGTTTTCAGCAAGTGTCGCCACCACCCCCTAAGTCGTCATTCTGGCGAAGCCGAATCTCCGTATTTCGTAGTGGCTGTTTGTCCCCATCGCACAGCAAGCGATATCCACAGCTCATTACCAGGGGAACCTTGTTTGGTACACGATATCCACGAGTATTTGATGAACTTCCCGTGAACGCCCTTGCGGGTCGCGCGCGCAACTAGCATACTCGCAACAGATGCATGGGAACGGTTCCTGTCGAGACCAATTCGTGACCCGATACAGCCGTCAAGACGTCCTTCGAATCCTGCACCTGCGAGCGCGCCAGTTGACCGCGTGGGAGCAAGCAGGCCTGATTCCAGCCAACGAACAATATTCCTTTGAAGACCTGGCCCAGTTGCGCACCCTGCGCGCGCTGCGTGCCACGCGCATCTCCGCCAAGAGCATTCGCGAATCGGTCGAAGCCATGCGCAGGGCCGCGGGCATGGGCAACCCGTTCACCGAGGCCTCTGCCGTGGGGCACGGCGCGCATCTCAGCTTCCGCCACAACGGCGCGCTGGTCGATCCCGTCACCCGCCAGCTAGCCTTCGACTTCGAGGCCGGGACCAAACGCCAGCTCAGCATTGTCGGCTCTGAGACCGGCCCCGAGCCCGACCTGCAGGAGCTCTTCCAGCGCGCGGTGCGCCTGGAGGAGGTCCCCGCCACCATTTCAAAGGCGGCGGAGCTCTATCGCCAGATCCTAGCCATGCGCCCGGGCTACGCCGCAGCCGCCATCAACCTCGGTACCATCCACTACAACCAGCGCGAGTTCACCCTGGCCGAGCAGCTCTACCGCCGGAGTACGCCCTCGCCTTCTTCGATCTGGGCAATGTGCTGGACGAGATGAAGCGCCTCAACGACGCCATCGCCGCCTACCAGCGCGCCATCGCCCTCGTCCCGCAGTACGCCGACGCGCACTACAACCTTGCCCTCGCCTACGAACGGCAGGGCCACCGCCGCCGCTCGCTGCGCCACTGGCTCACCTACGTCCGGCTGGACCCTGTCGGCCCCTGGGCCAACCACGCCAAGTCGCAGGCCAAGAGCATTCTCAGCAGCGAGCGCCTCTCCATCGTCAGCCGCGCCGGCCGCCTGGTGGCTGCGGGATAGGTTCTCTCGGAGAGTCGTCCTTCACTGAGAAGAACCCTCCGCGCCAGGCTTTAGCATCCGCACTCCTCATCCGCCCCGGGATTGTGCCAGCTCCCTCCCGGCCCAAGCAGCGCGTCAGCCGCCTTCGGCCCCCAGCTTCCGCGTTTGTAGACGCGCGCCCGATCGTGTTTCTTCAGCACCGGATCGACCACCGCCCACGCCGCCTCCACCGCGTCCTGGCGCGTGAATAGCGCTCCATTGCCGCGCATGGCGTCGCCCAGCAGCCGCTCGTAGGGCATCTCCTGCCCTGCCAGCTCCTCGCACAGAAATAGCTCCTGCTGCTGCCCGACAAACTCCTTCCCCGGGGTCTTCACCCGCGTCGCCAGCGCGATGGCCGCGTCCGGCGACAGGCGGAAGCGCAGATAGTTCGCCCGCCCATGCTTCGGCATCGAGTCGGCAAACAGCCGCTGCGGCGCCGGCTTCAGCTCCACCAGTATCTCCGTCGCCGTCGTCGCCATGCACTTGCCCGAGCGCAGAAACCACGGCACGCCCGCCCATCGCCACGAGTCGATAGTGAGCCGCAGCGCGCAGAAGGTCTCCACGTCCGAGTCGCGCGCCACGTCCTGCTCGCTGCGATAGCCCGCGTATTGCCCGCGCACCAGGTCCTCCGGCTTCAGCGGCAGCATCGCCTCGAAGACCTTCGCCTTCTCCGCCTGCACCGCTCCATAGTCGCGCGTCGCCGGTGCCTCCATCGCCAGCAGCGCCACAATCTGGAAGAGGTGGTTCTCGACTACGTCGCGCAGGCATCCCGCCGTCTCGTAGAACGCGCCGCGTTTCTTCACGCCGAAGTCCTCCGCCATCGTAATCTGCACGCTCGCCACGTAATTGCGGTTCCATATCGGCTCCAGGAAGGAGTTGGCGAACCGGTAGTACAGGATGTTCATGATCGCTTCCTTGCCCAGGAAGTGGTCGATGCGGAAGATCGAGTCTTCCGCGAACGCCTCGTGCGCCACGCGGTTCAGCTCGCGGGCCGACGCCAGGTCGCGCCCGAACGGCTTCTCCACAATGACGCGCGCGTCACGCGCCAGCCCCGCCGCGCCCAGCCCTCGGATCACCGTCTCAAACAGCGACGGAGGAATGGCCAGGTAGTATGCCGGCCTCCGCGCGCCATTCAGCGCCTGCCGGATCGCCGCAAACGTCGCCGGGTCCTTGTAGTCCCCGCTCACATATTTGGTCCGCTTCAGCAACGCGTCGAGCGCGCGCCGGTCGCCGTTATTCTTCGGCGCCACTCCGCCCGCCGCATGACGGACGCTGTCGGCCACGCGCCGCCGCAGCCGATCCACGCTCCACTTGGGAAACGCCACGCCAATCACCTGCGCCTTCAGCGCTCCGCGCTTCTCCATCGCATACAGCGCGGGAAATATCTGCTTATGCGCCAGGTCGCCCGTCACTCCAAAGACCACCAGCGCGTCCGAACGCGTTCCAGCCATCAACCCTTCTCCTTCTCGTCGCCGGTTTTCTCCAGATGCCCGCCGAACTGGTAGCGCAGCGCCGACAGCATCTTGTCCGCAAAGTCGTCCGCGCCACGCGAGCTGAACCGCTCATACAGCGCCGCGCTCAGCACCGGAACGGGCACCGCCTCGTCGATGGCCGCGCGGATCGTCCACCGCCCCTCGCCCGAATCCGACACATGCCCGGCAAACTTCGCCAGGTCGGGACTGTCGATCAGCGCCTGCGCCGCAAGGTCCAGCAGCCACGACGAGATCACGCTGCCACGCCGCCACACCTCGGCCACGTCCGGCAGGTTCAACTCATACTGATAGAACTCCGGATTGCGCATCGGGGTCGTCTCCGCATCCAGCGCGCTCGCCTGCTTGCCCTCGTTGGCGTGGCGCAGGATGTTCAGCCCCTCCGCGTACGCGGCCATCATTCCGTACTCAATCCCGTTGTGCACCATCTTCACAAAGTGTCCCGCGCCGCTTGGCCCGCAGTGCAGATAGCCCTGCTCCGCCGTCCCGCTCAACCGCTCGCGCCCCGGTGTCCGCGCCGTCTCGCCAATCCCCGGAGAGAGCGAGCGGAAGATCGGGTCCAGCCGAGCCACCACCTCCGCCTCTCCGCCGATCATCAGGCAGTATCCGCGGTCCGCGCCCCACACTCCGCCGCTGGTTCCCGTGTCCACATAATGGATGCCCTTCTTCTTCAGCTCCGCGGCCCGGCGAATGTCGTCGTGATAATACGAGTTCCCGCCATCGATGACGACGTCGTCCGGCTCCAGCATCGGCACCAGTTGTTTCAGCGTCCCGTCCACCACCCCCGCCGGCACCATCAGCCACACCGTGCGCGGCCTGGCCAGCGTCTGCACAAACTCCGCCAGCGATGCCGTCCCCACCGCGCCCACCTGCACCGAGGCCGCCACGGCCTCCGGCGACATGTCGTAGACCACGCATCGGTGTCCCGCCTGCGCCAGCCGCCGCACCATGCTGGCCCCCATCCGCCCCAGCCCAATCATTCCCAGTTCCATGCCAACCCCCTCAACTCTGTGGCTCGTCATTCTGGCGAAGCTCGTGTGTGAATCGCCATTTTACAAGTCGTCATTCTGGCCTGAGCAAAGTCGAAGGCCAGAATCTCCGTATTTGCCTTTGCCTGTCCTCCCTCGCCAAACACACCAACCTCGATGCGCCTCTATCTCAGATGCGCCAACTCTATCTCAGATGCGCCAATCCCTCCCCAGGCACCGCCTTACGCACAAATCCTAAATCAAATTGTGGTTGGAAACAGCAAGGGCCCGGACGATTTCGCCCAGGCCCCACTGCACTTCGTAAAAATTAACCGAACGCCTTATCCCTGCGGCGTCTCCGCCGCCTTAGTCTGCGCCACGGTCCAATCCGCCGCGCCAACCTTGAAGCGCGCGAAGCGCCGCAGGCCGCCACGATCTGCGCGATCGTCTGTGTCTGGTCCTTGATGAACGGCTGGTCCAGCAGGCAGAACTCCTCGTAGAACTTGCCCAGCTTGCCCTCCAGGATCTTCTCGATCACGGCCGGCGGCTTGCCGGTGGCCGCGGCCTGTGCGCGATAGATCTCCTTCTCGCGCTCGATGTCCGCCGGCGTCACCTCGTCGCGGCTGATGAAGCGCGGCTCGCTGGCCGCAATGTGCATGGCCACGTCGCGCAGCAGCTCCTGAAAGTCGTCGGTGCGCGCCACAAAGTCCGACTCGCAGTCCAGCTCCAGCAGCACGCCGATCTTTCCCCCCGCGTGGATGTACGTCCCCACCGCGCCCTCGTTGGTGGTGCGGCTGGCCTTCTTGGCCGCGGTCGCCATGCCGCGCTTGCGCAGCACCACGAACGCCGCCTCCATCTCGCCCTTCGCCTCCTGCAGCGCCTTCAGGCAGTCGCCCATCGGCGCGCCAGATTTCTCGCGCAGTTCCTTCACCAGCTTCGCATCGATCTTCACATCTGCTCCAGTCGTCATTGTTCTCGTCTTCTCCTAATCAACAAATCCGCAAATAAATCCTGCACGGCGTTCAGCGCCTCACACAGAAAGAGCGTGGAGCGGATAACGCCGGCCTCCACGCTCTCTCTTGAGATGATGAAGTCCTACGCGCCGGTCGCTATGTGTGCCGGCTCCGTCTCGGCCTCGGGCTCCGTGGCTGCCGCCGGGGCCTTGCGAATGTTTCCGCCCAGCACCGCCGCCAGATCGACGTTCTCGTCGTCCGCAACGTCGTCGACCGACTCCGCCGCGATGCCCGCCGATTCGTGGACCTCAGCCGCATCGATCTCGCCCTCTTCGCCGATGTACTCCGGCGCCACCTCAACCTGCTCGACGTCCGCAACCTCGCTCTCGAACGCCTTCTCCGAGACCAACTGCGCGCCCTCGGCGGCCGAGTCCGCAATCTTCGACGTGAACAGACGGATCGCGCGCAGCGCGTCGTCGTTGCCCGGAATCACATAGTCCACCAGCGTCGGATCGCAGTTGGTGTCCACCACCGCGACCACCGGAATCCCCAGCTTGCGCGCCTCCGCCACCGCGATGGCCTCGTTGTTCGAGTCCACCACAAACAGCGCGTCCGGCAGCCGCTTCATGCTCTTGATGCCCGACAGGTTCACCGACAGGTGCTTGCGCTCGCGCTCCAGCTTAATGACCTCCTTCTTGGTCAACAGCTCGTAGCGTCCGTCGGTGGACATGTCGTCCAGCTCCTGCAAGCGCTTCACCGACTTCTGCACCGTGATCCAATTGGTGAGCAGCCCGCCCAGCCAGCGCGAGTTGATATACGGCATCCCGCAGCGGTTCGCCTCTTCGGCGATGGCGTCCTGCGCCTGCCGCTTGGTGCCGACAAACAGCACCAGCTTGCCCGTGCCGGTCAGCTCCGCGATGAACTTCGACGCCTCCTTGAACATCTTCAGCGTCTTCTGCAGGTCGATGATGTAAATCCCGTTGCGCTCGCCGAAGATGTACTCCTTCATCTTCGGGTTCCACCGCTTGGTCTGATGCCCGAAGTGGACTCCCGCCTCGAGCAGTTCCTTCATCGTAATGTTTGCCAATGGTTCTCCTTAGTGAAGCCTGCCCGTTGGTATCTCCGGCCGGCTGGATTTATCCCTCGTAAGGGAGATTTGACTCCTTGCCCCGGACTACCTCCGTCCGGGGGTGATGCTCGTAGTCTTTCAACCAACAACGAACAACCAGCAACAAACAACTATCGTTTGCTGAACTGGAACCGCGCTCTCGCGCCCTTCTGTCCGTACTTCTTGCGTTCCTTGCCGCGCGAGTCGCGAGTCACCAGTCCCTCGGCCTTCAGCGTCTTGCGCAGCTCCGGGTTGAACTCCATCAGGGCCCGTGCGATGCCCAGCTTCACCGCGTCGGCCTGTCCCATCACGCCGCCGCCGCGCACCGTGGTGATCACGTCGAAGGTCTCGCCGATGTCGGCGATGCCAAGCGACCGCCGTGCCGCCGCCCGCTGCTGCGGGGTCACAAAGTACGCGTCGCACTCCTTCTTGTTGACCGTGAACTTGCCGCTGCCGGGGCGCAGGTACACGCGCGCAATCGACGACTTGCGCCGCCCCGTTCCGTAGTACTGAACCAAATCCGCCATGTTGCTCCTTAGAACTTTGTATACCGCGAAAGGCCCGGGGCTAAAGCCCCTCGCTCCCTAAATTCCTTCGATGTCCGGGCTAAAGCCCGGACCTATCTAAAAACCTTGCAAAACAAAACTTATGCCTTGCCTTCCAGCGCCACAGGCTGCTGTGCCAGGTGCGGATGGTGCGGCCCCTTGTACACCTTCAGCTTGGTGGCCATCTGCCGGCCCATCTTCGACTTGGGCAGCATTCCCTTGATCGACTGCTCCACGATCGCCTCCGGGCGCCGCGTCAGCAGCTTCACAAACGACTCTTCCCTCAGCCCGCCGGGAAATCCCGTGTACCGGCGATACAGCTTCTTGTCCGACTTCAGCCCGGTCAGCACAATCTTCTCGCAGTTCACCACGATCACGTGGTCGCCCACATCGATGTATGGCGTATACATCACGTTGTTCTTGCCCGACAGGATCGACGCCGCCTGCGTCGAAAGCCGGCCCAGCGTCTTGCCCGCGGCGTCCAGCACATACCACTTGCGCTGGATCTCATTGGCCTTGGGTACCTTGGTGGTGTTGTTCATAAACCCGCGTTACTCCCTGGTTCTGCCGTCTTCCTTGTTATTGCGAACCGTCGCAATCGATTGCTGTAAATCGCCAATCGATCGGTGTCCGATTCCCAACCAGCCCGGCGTCGTACGGAAGATAGTGCTGCTCCGTCTCGTTGAACTTCCATGCGGACCGCCAAATCTCGCGGCGGAACGCCAATCTCAATCGCTCCAGGCCAAGCGGCAATGCGCGAGGCAGATTGGAGCCAAACGACAGCCCTGAGCCGAAAAACTGCTCCCTGCTCAAACGCGGAAACCCCTCACCGCCTGGAAGTCGCGCATTGCCTGTGCAAGCATTGCCTGTGGTTGTTGGGGCATTCAGGACAGCCTTGCGTGCAGGCTGCTCCCGGTCTAACTGCTCCCGGCGAATCCACGATCTGCCCCATCTTGCTGCATCGCCATAACATGCCGCGCCCGATCAAGGACACAACCTACCGATGACGTGCAGACATAGAGCTGCGCGAGCTTCCAGAATATCCCACCCCGCAGCCCCGAGTCAACGCGCCACGCCCCGCGTGCCTCAGTCCCTACCCCGCGATGGCAACCTCCGCCCGCCTTCCCATCTCGATCCTGTGGAAGACCGTCAGCAGCACCGCCCCCACCACCACGCTCGACAGCCCATCCACCGCCAGCATCCCCCCCAGCCCATGCGTCGTATGGAAGTGGCCATCCACCGCCGTCATGTAGCTGATCGGCAGGTTCGCCGACGCTGACAACAGCGCAAACTGGGTCGAAGCAAGTGGATTTCCCGTCCCCACAATCTCGTACTCCAGCGAGGTGAACGCCGTGTAGTTGATCCCAGTGAAGAAGTCGTACACCAGCACGCCCACGGCAAAGAACAGAAGCGTATGCGGCGCCCGGATGAGCCCCAGCGCCGCCGCCGCCCCACCGAACCCGGTCACGATGTACACCGTCCGCCGCCGGAACCGTCCGCACACCCAGATCCCGGCCAGGCATCCCAGCGAGCAGGCAATCGCCATCCCCGGCCCATTCAGCGCCGTCACCCACCGCTCCGGCGTATGAAAGTCTGAGCCCACGCCGGAGAACAGGTTGGTGAGCGCAAAACACGCCGTCGGCGAAACGAAGCAGATCAGCCCCAACACGCATCCCGGCCGCCGGCACACCCGGTATAGGTCCCCGAAGAAGTTGCGGAACGTCTCGCTCGCTCCACGCCGCGGCTTCTTGGGCAGCGGAATAAAGAAGAGCAGCACGGTCGGCGCCATCACCGTCAGCCCCAGCAACCCAGCGGCCACCGGCGCGGGCATCGTCCGCACCAGCACCACCACCAGCGTCGCAAACAGCCCCGCCGCGCCCAGGTTTGCCACCTGGCTCACCCCGCCCACCTGCGAGTAGTGCTTGTCCTCGATCACGTCCGGCATCCATCCGCCGTGCGTATTGCCAAACAGCACCGTCGCCGTGCATCCTGCCGTCACCACCGCGGTAAACGCCACCAGGTTTCCGGTCAGCACCGTCGAAACGCCAAGGCACACCGCCGCCACGGCCGCGAACGTCAGCGCATACGTCCGCTTGCTGAACTTCACATCCAGAATGGGGCACAACAGGAACGCCCAGAAGGTCGGCGAGAACCCCACCGCCGACACCCACGCAATCTGGCCTACCGTGACGCCCCGCGCACGCAGCAGGATGGGCAGCGCGGTCGAGATAAACCCGTAGTAGAACCCAAGCGGCGCGATCGCCAGCCCCATCGCCCAGGGCGGCAACTGCCGCCGCTTCCCCGCTCCATTGCCCATCCATCCACCATACCGCATCCCACAAAAACAGTGGCCAGTTGTCAGTGGTCAGTTGTCAGTGGTGAGAGGCGGGTGCCTCATATCTCGACTCTGAGATGTGGGTTCACCGCCCACGAAAAACGGGCGAACTCGAAAGAGTCCGCCCGCCAATCTGCCGCGCAAACTCCCTACTTGGCTGCCACCGCCTCTGCCGCGCCGGCCTTCAGCGCCGCGACTTTGTCCGTCGCCTCCCAGGTGAAGTCCTTGCCCTCGCGTCCGAAGTGCCCATAGGCCGCGGTCGCCTTGTAGATCGGCCGCCGCAGGTTGAGGCTCTCCATGATCCCCTTCGGCGTCAGCGAGAAGTTCGCCCGCACCAGCGCCTCCAGCTTGTCCTCGTCCACCGTTCCCGTGCCGAAGGTGTCCACCAGCACGCTCACCGGCTCGGCCACGCCGATGGCGTATGCCAACTGCACCTCGCAGCGCTCCGCCAGCCCCGCCGCAACGATGTTCTTGGCCACGTAGCGCGCCATGTACGCCGCCGAGCGGTCTACCTTTGTTGGGTCCTTGCCGCTGAACGCTCCGCCGCCATGACGGCCCATGCCGCCATAGGTGTCCACGATGATCTTGCGCCCCGTCAACCCGGTGTCGCCCATCGGTCCGCCGATCACAAACCGCCCCGTCGGATTGATATGGTACTTGGTGCCCGCGTCCAGCAGGTTTGCCGGAATCACCGCCTGGATCACATGCTTCAGAATGTCGGCCCGCAGCTCCTCGTTGCCCACGCTCTCGGCGTGCTGGGTCGAGATCACCACCGCGTCCACCCGCACCGGCTTCTGGTTCGCGTCGTACTCCACCGTCACCTGGCTCTTGCCGTCGGGCCGCAGGTACGACATCAGCCCGCTCTTGCGCACCTCACTGAGCCGCCGCGTCAGCTTGTGCGCCAGCGAGATCGGCACCGGCATCAGCTCCGGCGTCTCGTTGGTGGCATAGCCGAACATCATTCCCTGGTCGCCCGCCCCGCCCGTGTCCACGCCCATCGCGATGTCGCCAGACTGCTTGTTGATGGTCGAGATCACTGCGCAGGTGTTCGCATCGAAGCCGTATAGCGCGTTGTCATAACCGATGGAGGCCACCACGCCGCGCACCACGCTCTGGAAGTCCACGTAGGCGCTGGTCGTGATCTCGCCCGCAATCACCACCAGCCCGGTGCAGGTCAGCGTCTCGCACGCCACCCGGCTGAACGGGTCCTGTTCCAGGCAGGCATCCAGGATCGCATCCGAGATCTGGTCGGCAATCTTGTCCGGGTGGCCCTCCGTCACGGATTCACTGGTAAACAAAAAACGGTCGCGCTTCGCCAATCAACACCTCCATCGCATCGGGTCCAGATTTCGCTGCAACCCTTCAATTTTACC
>JBEKWE010000034.1:0-22703 GCA_049513335.1 Acidobacteriaceae bacterium
TGGCGCTCCATGCGCAGATGCAGCGTCTCCACACCCTGCAGCAGGAGGAAGGCGCTGAAGGGCGAGAGCGCCGCTCCGGTATCGCGCAGTCCCTGCACGCGGGCCTTGAGGATGAAGGCGAGCGGGCCGAATGCTTCGGTGTAGGAGAGGCCGTGATAGGAGGGATCGGGCTCGACGAAGTCCTTGAAGCGGCCGGAGGCCTTCCAGTCGAATTTGCCCGCATCGACGATGATGCCGCCGAGGGTGGTGCCGTGGCCGCCGATGAACTTGGTAGCGGAGTTGATGACGATGTCGGCGCCCCACTCGATGGGCCGCACCAGAGCAGGCGAGGCCGAGGTGTTGTCGATGATCAGCGGGACACCATTCTCGTGCGCGATGGCGGCCAGCTTCTCGATGTCGGCGACGTCGAGCTTGGGATTGCCGAGGGTCTCGGTGTAGAGAGCGCGGGTTTTTGGATTGATGGCGGCGCGCAGGCCGGCGAAGTCGTCCGCATCCACAAAGCGCACCTTGATCCCCTGCTTGGGCAGCGTGTAGTGGAAGAGATTGTAGGTGCCGCCATAGAGCGATGTGGTGGAGACGATCTCGTCGCCGGCGCTGGCAATGGTCTGGATGGTGAGCGCCTCGGCCGCCTGGCCGGATGCGGTTGCCAAGCCAGCGGCCCCGCCTTCGAGGGCGGCGATGCGCTTCTCAAAGACGTCGGTGGTGGGGTTCATGATGCGGGTGTAGATGTTGCCGAACTCCTTGAGGCCGAAGAGGCGCGCGGCGTGGTCCGAATCGTTGAATACGTATGAGGTGGTCTGGTAGATGGGCACGGCGCGCGCGTTGGTTGCGGGGTCCACCACCTGACCGGCGTGAACTGCGAGCGTGGCAAGATGCTGCTTGGGTGCTGCGGATTGCTCTGACATTTCCTGCTCCTTTGTTCGTTGGTTATTTTACGTTGATTGTTGGAAGAACAATCCCAGGAACAATGAAAACGGCCCACCGTCCCCTGAGGACCGTGAGCCGTTTGGAAGCCGATCTCGTCTGCGACTAGCGCATCAGACTGTTTCCACACACACCCACGGTTTGGCGACACATGCAGCTGCACATGGCCATTGCCTCAACGGTGGTGGTGCGGGAAATCATAAAATCAGTATACACCAGACGGAAACCGCAACTCTTTATTCCTGCTCCAGCAAGCGCTGGGTCATGATCTGGAAGTGGTAGCCCTTGACGGCCAGCGTCATGGCCACGCCGAAGGAGCGCGGAGTGTGCAGGGCGGTGGATAGCACGAACCGCCAGTAGCTGAGCCGACCGCTGCTCAGCATTCCCTGGCGCACGATGGAAGAGAAAAACGCGCGCAGGTTGGCGAAGGTGAAGCGGCCGGTGCTGGTGGGACGGCAGCGGCTGAGCAGCAACTTCACCCGCTCGTAGTAGGCCTCGTGCGAGTAGATGCGGCGCATCACCGAGCGATAGCCCTCCACCAGGCGCGCGGAGTCCATGCGCGGAATGAAGTTCAGGGTGCAATCGGTGTTGTCGCCATCGCCTCCATCGAGGATACGGCCTTCGCTGCGCAGGCGGCGGAAGAGCTGCGTGCCGGGCATGGCCTGCAACAGGCCGACCATGGCGACGGGAATCGCGCTCTTCTGAATGAACTCGACCATGCGGTCGAAGACGTCCTCGCGGTCGGTGTCGAAGCCGAGGATGAATCCGCCCATCACCTCGATGCCGTACTGCTGGATGATCTGCACGCTCTCCAGCAGGTCGCGCCGGGTGTTCTGCATCTTGTGGTTGGCGATGAGGCTGGTTTCGTCGGGGGTCTCGATGCCGAGGAAGACGGAGCTGAAGCCCGCGTCCTTCATCAGCTGCATCAGCTCGGGATCGTCGGCCAGGTTGAGCGAGGCCTCGGTGATGAAACGGAAGGGGCGGCCATGCGCGCGTCCCCACTCAACCATCGCGGAGAGCAGTTCCTTGGCGCGCCGCTTGTTGCCGATGAAGTTATCGTCCACCACGAAGACGGAATCGCGCCAGCCCGCCTGCTGCAACTGGTCCAGCTCGGAGAGCACCTGCTCCACCGCCTTGGTGCGCGGGTGACGGCCGTAGATCTCGATGATGTCGCAGAACTCGCAGTTGAACGGACATCCGCGCGAGTACTGCACGGTCATGGTGTTGTAGCGGCCCATCTTAATGAGGCTGAGATCGGGCAGCGGACTGGACCACATGGCGGGGCGCTGGGTTGCCTGGTAGACCGGTTTGGCCTGGCCCGCCTCCAGATCGCGCGCCAGGGTTGCGATCAACTCCTCCGCCTCGCCGATGACTACGTGGTCCGCGCGCAGCTCCGTGGCGGAGATGCTGCTGGTAATCGGCCCGCCGATCACGGTGCGCAGGCCGCGCGCACGGCAGCGTTCGGCGATGGAGGCCAGGTGATCGTGCTGCACATGCATCCCACTGAGCAGGGCAACGTCGGCCCACGCGAGGTCCTTATCGGTGAGCCGCTCGACGTTGGTATCGACCAGCCGCTTCTTCCAGCCGTCGGGCAGAAGCGCCGCGACGGTCATCAGTCCCAGCGGAGGCTGGGCCGCGCGCTTGCCCAGAAACGAGAGCGCGTGCTTGAAGCTCCAGTAGGTGTCGGGAAAGCGGGGATAGATGAGAAGCGCGTTCATGGTTTGCCTCCGAGAGTTACGGGGCGGGCAATCGCGATGAACCGGGGAGTCGTCTGCGGGGGAAGCAAGACGGCGGCGTAGCTGGATCGTGGTGACACGCTCAACTACGATTTTCCCGCCGCGCAGACGGATGCGCAATGCGGATACAAAAAGATTACAAAGAGCCGATGGCGGAACGACAGGTTTGCCGAGCTTATTTTTTGTGCGCGTTCAACGCCTCGATGTCGCGCTTCACTTGATCGAGCTTCTGCCCGGCCTCGCCCAGCTTGCCCTCCGCGGTGAGGCGCTGATACTCCGCCATGTCCTTTCCCGCCGCATCGATCAACCCGTTGAGATCGGTTGCCGCTTGCGGAGCTGCCTTCGTTGCAGAGGCAGCTTGTGTGCCAGCCTGCGGCGCGGCTGGCGCGACTTCGCTGGCGCTCAGCGACGAGGCCTCTCCACCGAAGAGCGAGGCCAGCGCCGCTTCGAAGGTCGGCCCGTAGGCCAGCTTGTCCTGCAGCGCGAGGACGACCAGGCGCAGCTCCGGCATGGGACTCTGCTGCGCCTGCAGGTAGATCGGCTCGGCGTAGAGCAGCGCCTTTCCCGACGGGATGACGAGCAGGCTTCCACGCACGACATGCGAGCCCTGCTGGTTCCACAGGGTCAACTGGCCGGAGAGCTGCGCGTTCTGGTCGATGCGCGACTCGATCTGCTGCGGCCCGTCCACCAGCTTGGTCTTGGGAAAGTCGTAGACCACCGACGTGCCGTAGTGCGCGGGGTCGCAGCGGCCTGCGATCCATCCGATGAGGTTGTTGCGGTTGGCCGGCGTGAAGGGGAGAATCTCCACGAACTCCTCGCCCGTCTCTCCGGGCAGCTTCATCAGGACGAAGTTGGGCTGCATTGGCTGCGCGGCCTGCTCCGCATCGCTGCCCTGGCCGGTGGACTCGGTGGCCACCGTCCACAGGTCCTCGCGGTTGAAGAAGACCGCCGGGTCCGTCATGTGGTAGAGGCCATAGACCTGGGCCTGCAGCTTGAATAATTTTTCGGGATAGCGCACGTGCTTGCGCAGGTCGGTGGGCATCAGCGAGGCGTCCTTGAAGAGGCTGGGGAAGATGCGCCGGTAGGCCGCGAGCACCGGGTCGACGGTGTCGAAGACGTAGAATGTCGTCGTCCCGTTGTAGGCGTCGATCACCACCTTGACGCTGTTGCGCATGTAGTTGATGGAGTTATCGTCCAGATCGTAATGTTTGGAGTAAGGGTAGCTGTCGGATGTGGTGAAGGCGTCCATGATCCAGGAGAGCCGGCCGTCGTCGCCGACCACGATGTAGGGGTCCTGATCGAAGGTGAGGAAGGGCGCCAGGGTGGCAACGCGGTCGCGAATGTCGCGCCGCATCAGCAGGCGGCTCTGCGGATTGACGTCGTCGCTGAAGGGCAGCTTGTCCAGATCGTCGCGCTCGAAGGCGAGTAGAACGCGGCGCAGAAATCCGCCCAGAACGATGCCGCCAGTTCCCTGATAGGAGGTGACGCTGTTGGTCTCGCCTTGCGGGAAGTCGAACTCCTTCTGGCGCGTCTTGACGTAGACATCGGTGTCGTTGTTGTCGTTCAGCTCGCCAAAATAAATCTCCGGCCGGGTCACGTTCAATCCCTTCACCGTGCTCTGGACGGGCATGTCCCTCAGCATCAGGGTGGGCAACCCCTCCGAGGTAAAGCCATTCACGGAATTCATGGTGACGCCGTAGCCGTGGGTGTAGACCAGCTTCTCGTTGATCCAGTTGCGGCTGCTCTCGGGCAGCTTCTCGACGTTCAGCTCGCGCGCCGCCAGCATCACCTCGCGCATGGTTCCGTCGAGGTTGTAGCGATCGATGTCGACGTCGGGGAAGTCGTAGTAGGTGCGGATCTCCTGCTCCTGGCGCAGGGTGTCCTGCAAGGCGTGCCAGTCCCACAGGCGGATATTTTGCAGAGTGGTCTGATTGTTGGCGGGGTCGGCAGCATCGACCGTGGTCTCGGCGGGAAACTCGCGCTGGGTGAACTGATCCAGCCCGTATGCCTGCTGGGTGAACTTGATGTTGTTGACCATGTACGGCGTCTCGCGCACCAGCTCGTTCGGCTTGACGATAAAGTTGCCGACGTACCAGCCCACCACACTCATGGCGAGATAGCAGGCCGCGGCCGGAATGACGGAAGCGACAAGCAATTTCGCTCGCGTACCGCGCGCTGCATTGACCAGCGCGATGCCCGCTCCGAAGACAAGGGCCAGGCTGACGATCAGCAGCCCGGCGATGGTCACATGCGCGTCCGTGTAGTTGACGCCCTCGAAGATGGTGTGATGGTCCAGCAGGCTCTGGAAGCGGCTGACGAAGACATTCATGGCGACCACCAGAAGCAGGAACGCAACCGTGATGGAGAGCCCGCGCCAGGGCGCCGTGGCGTGGCTGACTGTGTACTTGCCGAGCGCGCTGAAGCCGCCGGCGATGGCGATCAACACCACGGCGACGACACACACGATGACGGAGATCGTAAGCAGCCAGCCCAGGATGAGCTGCCACGCGGGCAGGGTGAAGAGGAAGAAGTTGAGGGGACGACCGAAGATGGGATCGGCGAAGCTGCCGGATGCATGCGGCGTGTAGCAGAAGAGCGCCAGGGTGGGCCACTCCTGCATCATCGCTGTGCCGGACAAGAGTGCTGCCACGAGCGAGCCGACGATGCCGACGATGCGCAACACCGGCTCGATGGAAAGATTCACCGGCTGCCCGCCGAGGAGGACCTGGCGAGCGCTGGGCAGGCTGGCCTGGCTGGCCCGCTTGAGAGCCAGAAATGCGCCGTAGAGGAGGACGAAGGTTGCGATGGAGAAGAGCGCGAAGACGCCCCACTCGATCCGCCACGTGGTCCAGAAGACGTCCGCGTAGCCCAGCGAGCGGAACCAGAGCAGGTCCACCCAGTAGGAGAGCGCGGTCTTGGCCGCGAAGACGACTGCGGCGATGACGACGAGAAAGACAATCAATTTGCGCCGCAGCCGCGGACTGCGCGGTCCCCTTGGTTCCAGACGTCCCTGCGGAAAGTCAATCGATTCCGGCATATCTCTACCCCGCTCTATTTGTTCCTCATGCAGCCACACGAATTGTACAGGGTCGGCATGAAGCTGATTGCATTCCCCTGCATATCTTCCGGGGGCCTGGCTGGAATACAATCGAGAGTGGGGAAC
Source organism: Acidobacteriaceae bacterium (assembly GCA_049513335.1). GTDB lineage: Bacteria > Acidobacteriota > Terriglobia > Terriglobales > Acidobacteriaceae > Edaphobacter. The sequence continues at coordinate 5,824 of JBEKWE010000034.1, forward strand.
GGCATGGTGACTCCGCCAGAGGAGTGGCCTGCGACCGTAACAAGAACGCGGGACTGGAAGCGTTACTGGATGAGAGCGCGGCGGTCTTTTTGTCTATGACAAAAAGCACCAACTGACTCTACAGACTATTGAGAGGGATGCATTCTTAAATGATACCCAGCGACCTTGAGGTACAGGGCCAGCCGACAGCGGACCATGCGAGCGGCGTAAAGCAGATCGTCAACGATTTCTCCATCCAGGTTGCAACCGTCAACGGCTCCGGGTCGCAATCGGCCAATGCCGTTCTGCTGCGCAGCATCTTTCACATGGGCGTGCCTGTCACGGGCAAGAGCCTCTTCCCCTCCAACATCGCGGGGCTTCCCACCTGGTTCACCATCCGGGTTAGCAAGGACGGCTGGGTCGCGCGCAAGAACGACACCGACATTCTGATCTCCATGAACCCGGAGCGCGCGCAGGAGGACGTTCTCTCGCTCGCCCCCGGCGCGGTGGTGATCTTCGACGAGCCGCTGAAGCTGGATGAGCTGCGCTCGGATGTGACCTTCTACTCCGTGCCCTGCGACCGGCTGGCCGCCGCCACCGGCGCCGAACCGAAGCTGCGCAAGCTGGTGCGGAACATGGTGTACGTGGGCGTGGCGGCGCAGCTTCTCTCCATCGACATGGAGTTGCTGGAGAGTGTGGTCCGCAAGATGTTTTCCCGGAAGGTGAAGGCGGCGGAGCTGAACCTGAACGCGGTGCGCGCCGGCTACGAGTATGCCGCGGCCACGCTGACCAAGCAGGACCCCTACCTCATCGAGCGGATGAACGCCAATGAAGGCAAGATCCTGATCGACGGCAACTCCTCGGCCGCGCTGGGCGCCATGTTTGCCGGGGTCACCGTGGTGGCCTGGTACCCCATCACGCCGTCCACTTCGACGGTCGAAGACCTGATCGACTACATGAAGCAGTACCGCGTGGAGAAGGACGGCAAGGCGACCTTCGCCATCGTGCAGGCGGAAGACGAGCTGGCCGCCATCGGCATGGTGCTGGGCGCGGGATGGGCGGGCGCGCGCGCCATGACGGCAACCTCCGGCCCGGGCATCTCGCTGATGGCGGAGTTTGCCGGCCTGGGATACTACGTCGAGATTCCCGGCGTCATCCTGGACGTGCAGCGCACCGGCCCCTCCACGGGCCTGCCCACGCGCACCTCGCAGGCCGACCTGAGCTTCGTCGCGGGCCTCTCGCACGGCGACACAAAGCACGTCATGCTGCTGCCCGCGTCGGTGAAGGAGTGCTTCGAGCTGAGCATCGAGGCCTTCGATCTGGCCGAGCAGTTGCAGACCCCGGTCTTCGTCCTCAGCGACCTCGACCTGGGCATGAACTACTGGATGTCGGAGCCCTTTGAGTATCCGGAGAAGCCGATCAACCGCGGCAAGGTGCTCAACGCCAAGCAGCTGGAAGAGTTGGGCGGCTTCGCGCGCTACAAGGACGTCGATGGCGACGGCATCGGCTACCGCACCCTGCCTGGGACGGACCATCCCGCGGCGGCATACTTCACGCGCGGCTCCGGCCACAATGAGAAGGCGCTCTACTCCGAGCGTCCCGAGGACTACGCGAACAACATGCTTCGCCTGGCGCGCAAGTTCGAGACGGCGAAGACGATGGTGCCCAAACCTGTCCTCCAAGGCACAGGCCGCGAACCGGTGGGAATCATCGCATTCGGCACCAGCCACTGGGCGGTGGTGGAGAGCCGCGACCAGCTTGAGCGCGAGTCCGGGCTGGCGACCGACTACCTGCGCGTTCGCGCCTTCCCGTTCACGCAGGAGGTCGCGGAGTTCGTGGCCAGCCATGAACGCATCTATGTGGTGGAGCAGAACCGCGACGCCCAGATGCTGAACCTGCTGAAGACCAATCTCGATCCCGCGGACGCCGTCAAGCTGCACCCGGTGCTGCACTTCAACGGACTTCCCATCGACGCGCGCAGCGTCACCACCGCCATCGCCGCCGCAGAAGGAGCACGCTAGCCCAATGTCGACCACGCCAGCACTGACTACCCCGGAAACAACCGCGCCAGCCGCGCCCAAGCCCGCCAAGACCAACCGCATCGGCCTGCAGATTCTGGACTACCGCGGCGGCAAGAGCACGCTGTGCGCCGGCTGCGGACACAACGCCGTCAGCGAGCGCATCACCGAGGCCTTCTTCGAGATGGGGATCCAGCCGGAGCGGGTGATGAAGATGAGCGGTATCGGCTGCTCGTCCAAGGCTCCGGCCTACTTCATGTCGCGCTCGTTCAGCTTCAATGGCGTGCATGGACGCATGCCCGCGGTGGCCACCGGCGCGCTGCTGGGCAACAAGACCATGCGCTCGATCGGGTTGAGCGGGGACGGCGACACGGCATCGATCGGCATGGGGCAGTTCATCCACATGCTGCGCCGCAACGTGCCGATGATCTACATTGTGGAGGACAACGGCGTCTACGGGCTGACCAAGGGCCAGTTCTCGGCCACGGCCGACCTGGGCGCGAAGCTGAAGAACGGCGTGGTCAACGATCTGGCCGCCATCGACATCTGCGCGCTGGGCATCCAGATCGGCGCAACGTTTGTCGGGCGCTCGTTTTCGGGCGACAAGAAGCAGCTCGCGGCAATGTTAAAAGCGGCGATTGCGCACAGGGGCCTCGCGCTGCTGGACATCATCTCGCCCTGCGTCACCTTCAACGACCACGAGGGCTCGACCAAGAGCTACAAGTACATGCAGGAGCACGACGAGGCCGCCGGCGAAGTCGGCTTCGTCCCCCACTTCGAAGACATCGCCGTGGACTACGACCACGACACCACCGTGGACGTCGAACTGCACGACGGATCGCACCTGCGCCTGCGCAAGCTGCACCAAGATTACGCGCCCACCGACAAGGCGCTGGCGCTGAAGATGCTGATGGAGTCGCACGCCAAGGGCGAGGTGCTCACCGGCGTCTTCTACGTCGATACGCAGCAGACGGACTTCACCACGCTGCTGAACCTGGTGGACGAGCCGCTGGCCACGCTGTCCGAGGATCGCGTGCGTCCCTCGCGCGCAGTTCTGGTGGAGATCATGGAAGCGCATCGCTAGGGAAGGTCTGAACAGGAACGCGACATTCCCTCAGGGGCTAAAGCCCTATGGATTTTGCGGTGCAACGGGCGGGACTAAAGTCCCGCCCTATCAAAACGTAAAGCATGTGCGAGGAACAAAAGCCCCGCCCTATCAAAGCGTGGACTGGCTCTGGCTGAGCAGGGCGCGGAGGCGGGCCTCGACCAGGCGCAGGTCGGCTTCCGTGTCGACGCCGATGGTGTCGTGCTCGACGGGCTCGACGTAGACGCGCAGGCCGTTTTCCAGGAAGCGGAGCTGCTCCAGGCGCTCAGCGCGTTCCAAGGAGCTGGCGGGCAGCGTGGGGAAGAGGTTGAGCGCGCGCTTGCGGTAGGCGTAGATGCCGATGTGCTTCCAGTATTGCAGCTCGGGGTCGGCGGCGTCGCGGTGGAAGGGGATGGCGGCGCGGGAGAAGTAGAGCGCGCGGCCGTCGGCGTCGGTGACCACCTTGACGGCGTTGGGGTTGGCGATATTCTCCGGCGTGCAGAGGACCTTTAATGTGGTGATGTCAACGTGCGGCTGCACGAAGGGGCGCAGCAGCGCGGCGATGTGTTCCGGGCGCAGCAGCGGCTCGTCGCCCTGGATGTTGACGTAGATGTCGGCATCAACCAGTTGGGCGACGGCGTGGACGCGGTCGGTGCCGCTGGCGAGCGATGGCGAGGTGAGCTGGACGGGGACGACGAGGCTGTGGCAGAGGTCGACGACCTCGTCCGAGTCCGCGGCGACCAGCACCCGATCGAGCTGCGGGCAGGCGCGCGCGGCTTCGACAACCCAAGCGAGGAGAGGACGGCCTGCGACCTCGCGCAACACCTTGCGCGGCAGGCGGGTGGAGTCGAGGTGAGCGGGAATGACGCCGAGCGTGCGGAGGGGAGTGTTCATGGGGTGATGTGGCGAGTCTACCCAGCGATGCATCATGGGCCAAGCGACCGGACAGGAACGCCGGCGGCTTCACGCGCATAGCCGTTTCCAGTATCATAGCTAAGTTGTGCTTTGGAGTCCTGTTAATGGTACTCGGGCGCGATTCCTGCCCTATTGCAGCCCTTTTTACACTTGGCGGTGTAGCTCAGATGGTTAGAGCGTGGCACTCATAACGCCGAGGTCGTTGGTTCGATTCCAACCACCGCCACCAGTCCCTTAGACCTGTAAAACCAGTCAGTTGCGCGGACGTGTGCGCGCCTGCTCGCCAACCCGCCCGAGCTGCGGTTCTGATTCCGGACCGGGCAAGCCAACAAAAAAAGACCCAGATGCTGTTGGATCGAACAGCCAACAGCATCTGGGTGAGGCGAACGCATGCCGGTTAGAAGTTGATCCGGCCGGCAAACTGAAAGACACGGATGGCACTGGGAGTTCCGACTTCGCCGAAGGTAGTGGAACCCACCGACCAGCCCGCGTTGGGTCCGCCCCAGGTCTGCTTGTTCCAGACATTCTGGCAGTCCGCCTGGAATACGAACACAGCTTTCTCGGTATGCAGAGGGAAGGTGCGGCGCAGCGATGCATTCAGGTTCTGATTGCCCGGATTGCGCAGGCCGTAGGGTGCGGCGCGTGCCACATTGCCGATCAGGTATTGGTGGAATCCGGCGACGGTTGAAAGATCCGCCGGCGCCTGGAATGCCGCCGGATTGAGATACTGGATCGTTTTGTTGGTAAGCACTACGCCATTCGGGCCAGTGCCGTAGCTTCCATTCTGGCGCGCGGAGCCACTGAATCCAGGGGTGTAGGACGGAAGGCAGTTGTTTGCGATGGCGCCGGAGGTGGTCGACGAGACAGGGGCATTGGCGCATCCGCCGCTCCAGGTTACGTTGACTGGTGTGCCGGAACCGTAGGTATAGACGCCCGACAGTTGCCAGCCGCCGAGGACCTGACGCGTCAGCAGATAGTTGGAACCATAGTGCCCTGCCGTGCCGAAGGGCAGCTTGTAGACGCCGTAGGCAACCAGGTTCTGCGGCAGATCGAGTTGGGTCAGCGAGCGATCGATGCGATCTGCCTTGTAGGCCTGGGTGCTGCCGTCCACCGCGCCTGCGGGGATGTCAAATCCGCTACGGAAGGCGCCGTCGTCGCCAAGGTCCTTCTGGTAGGTGTAGTTCACGTTGAAGGTGAGGCCGTTGGAGAGACGCTGGCTGAGCACAATCTGCAAGGCGTTATACGAGTAGTTTTCCGTATTCGGTCCGCCCCAGCTGTCCTGAATCGAACTGTACTGCGGAAACGCCGTGAGCAACTGGCCGATGGTGAGCGAAGAGGTGGCAGGAAACGCGTTGGCTGCTGCGATGAAGTTGGCCGCGGAAATAGGATTGATAGCGCCGGCAATCTTGGCATTCGCAATGGCCACGTTGGCCGAGGTCGCGGGAGCAAGCAGGAGCGGAATTGCATTTGCCTTTCCAGAGGAGTTGGTGCCGGCCAATGGGCCGAAGGCGAGCAGGTAGACGGGATTGAGCTGGTTGTTCCAGTAGCCACGCGGAGACTGGGCGCCCTTGATAAAGGTGTGGTGGCTTTCCGATCCGACATAAGCGATGCCCAGAGTCATGTCCTTGGTGATGGTGCGCTCAAACCCAAGATTGTAGAAGGTGTACTCCGGCGCGCGGCCGGACTGGACCGGATCGACGTATCCCATGGCCGCCGGAGTCACGACCGCGCCGGAGGAGTTCAGGTAATTGCCGGCATCCAGGTTCTGGGTTGCAGCGCCGGGGGTGGGTGGGCCGGGGTAGACAAAGCCCGGGCCAAAGAGCGAGGTATTGGCGTTGGCTCCCAGGTACGCACTGTTACTGCTCAGCCAGAAGGACGGGCCGGCGCCCACCCCGCTTGTAACATCGCTTGGGGAATTGGCGGTTGTGCTGGAGCCGAGAATCTGACCGGAGCTGTTGGCCCCGCCCACGCCGCCGCTCAACTGTCCGCCGCCGGTGCCGCCGCCTTGCGAGTAGGTGAGGCCGAAGCCGGAGCGAATGACGGTCTTGTCATCGATGGAATACACCACACCAAGACGCGGTCCCCAGTTCTTCCAGTAGGTCTGGATCGGCGTGGTGCAGCCGCAACTGATGGTGCCGGTTGTGCCGCCATAACCTCCGGCGAACTCCAGCGCTCCGGGAAAGCCGGTCGCCGGATTGGTGATGTTCGGATTCATGTAGCTGAAGGTGAAGTTGCCGCCCGGAAGGGGGATGGCTTTCTCGTGCACCGGAGGGATGTAGTCCCAACGCAGTCCTGCGTCGATGACCAGCTTCTTGTTGACCTTCCAACTGTCCTCAACATAGGGCGCGTACAATTTGGCGCGCGTGTATTGTGTCGGCGCATAGGCCAGGGAGTAGTTGCTGATGGGGTCCGCGGCGCCCAGCAGGAAGCTGGCGAATCCATATCCGGTCACACTGGTGTCGATGCTGGATGAGTTGGCAACGTAGTTGGCGGTTGGCGATTGCTTGAAGGACAGAGGAAGAATATTGGTCAGGGTCGCGGGGTTCGCATTGTTCAACCCCTCCCACATATTTGTGAATCCGAAGGTGATGATGTGGCTGTCCTTCAGCCATTGCACGTTGTCCACCAGGGCATAGTTGTTGGGAATGGTGACCTGGGTCGCCTGTCCGCTGATGTTGGCGCCCCATTGCGAGGGCGCGATCTTTGTGCCCGATGAAAAATTGGATGATCCGAATGTCACGTTGGGAAAGTCCTGGGCGCCCTGGCCGCCGGGCAGATTGGTAATTCCAAATGAGCCGGGTGTGAATGAACCACCGACGACGGGTGCAAAGATGGGCATATAGAAGCGCGTATAGCCATACTTGAACTGGTTGGTCATGTGCGAATTGATGGTGTACGCATCTTCCACATCGAACTGCTTGGGAACGATGAGCGGCTGGTCTCCCGTGATATACGGCGGGTCGTTATAAAAATTGGAAAAGTTGGTGGCATACAGGTCGTGGCCCAGCGCCCCAACCGTGGAGACACGGTTCTTGGGGCTGATGTCATAGTCCCAGCGCCAGTCCCAGTTGTAGTTGTCTCGGCCGCTGGTGCCCTGGTTTCCATAATTGCCTGAGAGCAACGCGGTGTTGACGCTGTTGAGATGTCCAGCATTGGGCGACCCCGGATAGTTTGGCAGGTAGGATTCCAACTGCTTGGAGATGGGCGAGATGTCGGCGGCCGGAATCACGTTGAAGGTCGGGATACCATTCTTCATCCCCTGAAACGGCTGCCGGGTGCAGACGCCGGCCACGCAACTGTTGGTCATCGGATCGTAGAGAAACGCCGGATTTGTCCCTCCGTGCGATGGATCTCCCGCGACGCCGGTGAGCCCCCCGCCAGGCAGCGCGGTCGGGCTTTGATTGAGTTCGGTGAAGTCGCCCTGTTCCTCCAAAGCGGTGGGAATGGTGGTGAAGTTCACGCTGGTGCCGCTGCGTCCATGGAACTTGTCATAGGCGATGAAGAAGAAGAGCTTCTTTCCGGTATGCGGAATATATCCGCCGCCGAAGGCGGAAAGCTCGTTGGTGTGCTCAACGCTCTTGGGGGCGGGGCATGGGCTTTGCGCTGCAGGGCAATCGAAAGGCGCGCTGGCGTTGGTGATGGTGGCCTGCTTCTGAGTAAAAGTGAATGTGTCCAGTGCCGTATTGCGAATAAAGTCGGACACCGATCCATGGAACTGCAATCCGCCCGACTTCATGGTGTAGTTCTCGGCTCCGGCGCCCATATACTCCGCCGGAGGAACGCTGGTGACCACCTGGAACTGATCGACGGCGTCAACGTCCACATTCAAGGCAACGGTGCGGTTGTCGCCCTGCTGATTGAGGGTCTCCGAAGGCACGCCGTCCAGATACAGGGAGGCCTGATGGCCGGGCGTGCCGCTGAGCGAGGGCAGGCGTCCGTCGGTGCCCGGCTGCGCCCCCTGCACCAGCAGCGCAAACGCGGTAGGGTCGCGCTCCTGGGTTGCAGCGATGAACAGAGGCAGACTGGAGTAAGCGGTGTTTTCCATCACCGCGCCGAGGGTGGCACTGTCCGTGTCCAGCACCGGGGGGGCCGAGGAGACGGTGATGGTCTCGTTGGCCATGCCGGCAGACAATACGGGGTTGAATGCCAGAACATTCAAGGCCACCACGTCGAGGTTGTCCTGCAGCAGGGACTGGAATCCCTTCGCTTCCACCTTGACGCTGTAGATTCCCGGGGGCAGCGGCGCGATGACATACAGGCCCGCCGAGGACGATGCGCGCACCGCAATGGCATGGGTGGCAAGGTTGGTCGCGGTGATGGTTGCATCCGCGATGACGGCGCCGGTCTTGTCCGTTACCGTGCCCTCGATGGAGCCTTCACCGGCGGTCTGCGCTGGCAGGGCGGCTGGGAGGGCGATGGCGAAAACAGCCAGCATTCCCAGGGAAAAGAAGCGCACACGCGTGGCGCGCACAAGGCGAGAGATCAACTGCCGCATGGTGATACCTCCAGCTGGATGTTGTGGAAGGGCAGCGCAGAGGATTCCGCCAGCGCCAGTTCCACGGGGGGCCCCGTGATAGATTTTTGGAATCTATCGTTACGGGCGGGGCGCTGTCAAGTAAAAAAGTAACGATAACTTTAGCGATAACTACACTCATTTTTTCAATAATATAGCGGTCGCGCCAGCGTCCGGCAGCGCCCCGCCTGCGCTGCGGACCGGCCAGCAGAGCCGATCTAATTGTGGGGATTGCGTCCGTTTCCGGAGGCCCGGCCCCGGCGCAGGGAGGACTCGCGGATGACCAGCGACGGCTGCAACACCACGCGCCGGTTGGCCTTGGCGGTCCTGTCCTTCAACAGGCGCAGCAGCATCTTTGCGGCACGCACGCCAATCTCACTGCTGTGGTGGTCCATGCTGGACAGCGGCGCCTTCAGGCTGCCGCCGTAGTGCAGGTTGTCGCATCCGATGAAGGCGATGTCCCTGGGAATCCGCATGCCTGCCTGCAGGGCCACATCGATTGCGGCGATGGCCATCGGATCGTTGTAGCAAAAGACGCCATCGGGAGGCTTCCCGGCCAGCAGGTTGTGCATGGCAAAGTAGCTTTGCTGCCAGTCCCGTCCGTCGGCGGTCATGTAGGGGCTCACCAGGTCGGGGTCGAACCGGATGCGGTGTAGCTGCAGCGCCTGCCTGTAGCCTTCGAAGCGGCCGACCCCGGTGGTGAACTCCAGACCACGGATGTGCGCGATCCGCTTGCACCCCATGGCGATCAGATGCTCGGTGGCCACGCGGCCCACGACGCGATCGTCGACTCCCACATAGTTGGTGCGGAAATTGGGGAAGAACCGATCGATCAGAACGAACGGAATCCCCTGCTCGGTGAGCTGCTGAAACTTGGCCGGAGAAGTGCTGCAGGAGGCAACGATCAAACCATCCATGCGGTGCCCCAAGAGCTGCTCGATCGCCGCCTCTTCAATCACGGGGTCTTCCATCGACGAAGAGATCATGACGGCATAGCCGTCCTCCTTCATGGTGGAAGAGAGCGCCTCCAGAACATCGGCAAAGAACGGATGCAGCAGCGTGGGCACGATGACTCCCACCTGACGGCTCTTTCCGGTCACCAGGCTGCGCGCCGTCAGATTCGGTCTGTAACTCAGCTCCTGCGCCTTGTCCAGCACGCGCTTGCGCGTCTGGGCGCCGATGTCGGCGTGATCGCGCATGACCTTGGAGACCGTCACCACGGAGACGCCCAATGCCTGCGCTATGTTCTTCATCGTGACTGCCATTGCGAATCCCCGAAATCAAAAAAATGAAACTGCCGTCGATTCGCCCCGCGCGGCAGGTGTCGAGCGCTTTGATACTACCATTCATTTGGCGCCGGCCAAACCAACCGGCGGCTCGCCGAAATACTGACCGCGCGCGAAAACGCCGAGGGCAAACTGGATTTCCTATGCAGCGAGGCGAGGCATTGGCCGCTCTGGAGGCGCCGAAATTATCGTCTGTAGGTGCCCATCCATTCCGCCTGAGAGAGCACATGCCGGTCCATGGCGCGTTGCAGTTCGTTCCTGCCGGCGCCTGCCTTCAGGTCGAGCCTGGCATCGAGTGCGTAGAGCTTGAAGAAGTAGCGATGGGGCTTGCCGGAGGGCGGACACGGGCCGCCATAGCCAATGCGCTTGAAGTCGTTGCCTCCCTGACGCGCGCCGTTGTCGAGGGACTCGATCTTGGGCACACCCTCCGGCAGGACCGTGGCTTTGGCCGGGATGTTCCAGATGAGCCAATGGGTCCATGTTCCCATGGGCGCATCGGGATCGTCGGCGATCAGCGCCAGCGATTGCGTCCCCGCAGGGGCGTCATTCCAGGTCAACGCGGGCGAGATGTCGGCGCCATCGCAGGTATACCTCCTGGGGACCTCGCCGCCATTGGCAAAAGCCGTTGATTGCAGAGCAAAGGACATGGCACGACCTCCTTGAAATTCGGAATGAGCCGCTTTCAGCGGGACGGGAGTGGCGAGATGGCCCCGCGGGCACGAGCGCATGCAGATGAATGGAACCAGCAGAACTGAGCCTGCGAGCATCAGCGGCGTTGGTCTGTGCTTGCGCATGGTGCAACTCCAGCGGAAAAGATGTTACCACCGCGCCGCCACGCATCGCATTTCCCGGTCGGCAAGGGAAAAGGCGCGGCAAGCGGAGAACTACAATGGTTGCGCCCCGGCCATGGTTCATGGATGGCGGGGCCGGGAGCGAGGATTGCGATGAAAAATCTACCTCTGTCGAAGGTCTACCAGTTGCTGGAACCGGGGCCGGTGGTCCTGTTGACGACCGCTCGCAAGGGCCGCGCCAACGTCATGGCGATGTCCTGGCACATGATGGTCGAGTTCGAGCCGCCGCTGGTTGCCTGTGTTGTGAGCAATGCCAATTCGAGCTTTGCCGCGCTGCGTGCGACCAAGGAGTGCGTGATTGCCATTCCTGCGCTGGAACTGGCGCGCAAGGTTGCGGAAGTGGGCAACTGCTCGGGACGGGATGTGCAGAAGTTCGAGAGATTCGGTATGACGCCGCTGCCGGCCGATCGCGTGGCGCCGCCTCTGGTGGCCGAGTGCTTCGCCAATCTGGAATGCAAGGTGGTCGATACACGTCTGGTCAAGCAATACAATCTCTTCGTTCTGGAAGTGGTCAAGGCGTGGACCGATCCAGCGCAGAAGAACCCGAAGACCATCCACCATCACGGTTTCGGCCGGTTCGTGGTGGATGGCGAGAGTATCCAATTGAAGTCGAAGATGCCGTAGAGGGCTTATACGGGGGGTGGTTGCGGGCGCAAGTTGCTTCTGGCAGTAGGCCTGGGGCTAAAGCCCCTGAATCTCTGGGCCATATTCAGGGGGCTGAAGCCCCCTGCTCCCTCCAGAATGCAAAAATGCAAGTTTTTCCGCAGCCTGTAAAGCATTTCACTAATGAAGTAGAGTGTCGCGCTACGAAGAAAATGCGGGGATTCTTCCCCTTCGCAAGCTCAGGGTCAGAATGACAATTCTGAATTCTCTACAGTAATAGTGAAAATGCCTTAGCCGGCACGGGGCGGCGAGACTATTGGACTGTGCAGCCGGGCTCCATGCCCAGCGAGAGTGTAACCGTCACCAGGCGATTGGTGTCCACGTTCACCGAGCAGGTTTGACTGGCAGTGACACCTCCGCTGGACTCTCCCGCAGCGGTCACCTCCCAACGTCCAAGCTGCACGTTCGATATGGTGGCGATCCCATCGTACTCAGGCCCAGGCGTGTATGCGGATGTGGTGTTGAATTCGTCGATGAACAGGCATCCGGGGGCCTGCTTATCGGCGCTGAAGCAGGAGACAAAACGAGAATCACTGGCCGAGGAAAGCTGCTTGCCGCTGAGGGTGACGGACCTGGTAATGCCGAGGTTGTCCTCGGAGGCAGCGGTCCAGGCAAACTGCACCGTCATGGTTGCTCCCGCAACCGACGGCGGCGAAGGATTGCGACTGGTCGCGCGATACGGGCAGCCGCTCAGATGAATCACGAGGAGGCCAACCAAAGCAAGAAGTCCAACTCTGTGCAATCCGCGCCTGCATGGCATCATTTCGTTCTCCCTTCATACGCTCCCAGGACCCGAGTCCATCACTTCCGATTGAGCCCGGAGAACTGGATTATGCGCTCTGGACTACGAGCCAATATACCCCCAGTTGCCCTTCAGCCAAGTCTGATTTCTTCTGAAAGTTTCGGGCCGAGCGGAAATGTTCTGATTTGATCAAGCCTGGCGAAGGGAGTCATGCAGCCAATCGAGGTAAGGGCGGCTGGCGGATTCGACAGCGAGGACGAGGAACTCCGGGGTCTGATAGCTGTGCAGCTCAAGCAGGCGGGCCTGGAGGGCGGGGAGTTGATCGGGGCCGGTTTTGAGCAGGAGAAGAGTTTCAGTGGAGGATTCGACCTGGCCCTGCCAGCGGTAGATGGACTGCGCGGCGGGAACCAGCGTGGCGCAGGCGGCCAGCCGCTCCTCAACCAGAGTGCGGCCCAGGCGCGCGGCCTCGTCGGGACCGGCCGTGGTGGTGAGGACGATGCGGGCTGGGGGACTGGGTTCGGGCATAGGACGCTTCCACAGTCAGTGTACGAGGGTGGCGCGAACGGTTGGCTAATTCTTCGGCTGGCTGTAGGTTTCCGCGAAGGACTCGTCGGGAGAGGCCGCCGGCCAGCCAATAATTACCAGGAAGACATCGAAGACGAAGAGCGCGATGGCGAGATCGTTGAAGATCGTCGCCTGATGGTGGTATGGCCAGAACTGGTTGGCCGACCAGAAGAGAAATGCGGCGGCCAGCAGGACCGCTTTGAGCCACTCCCTGGGCGGAGGCCGATGAACACTCTGGTACAGGAGGTAGGCAAGCGCAATCAAGGCAAGCGGCAAAGCCTCGACGTAGCCATGGGCGCCGGCAGGCAGCAGCGCCGGGAAGACGTCGCAGGCGAGCAACAGGGCAACGCAAACCATGGTGACGGCTCCCAGAAGGACCGGGACGGCTCTGTGGTCTGGATCGGCGCGGGTGTACATGGATACAAGGTTATCGTAATTACCGTGAAGAAACGGTGAGTATTGAAGGGGCGCGATTCGCGGCGCGCGCTGCGGCGGTATATGATTTGGCTATCGGGTTGCGGTTGGGGTGCGTCTAATCCTGACGGGCGCCTGGGAGAGACAAGGGTCCGCGACCAAGACCGGCCCCGTGGAGATGCTGCGACTTATGCCTAAGATTCCGAAGATTCTGCTGCTCGCGGCGTCGGTTGCCCTGGTGCTGACGGTTTTTCTGGGGGTGAACTCCAGCGGCGTGAGCGCTGCCTCGGCGGGGCAGGACGGCGCCTACAACCAGATGAAGGTGTACAGCGAAGTGCTGCAGCACATCCAGACGGAGTATGTGACAGACCCCAACATTCCAGCGGTGACCAATGGCGCGCTGCGCGGGCTGCTGGAGTCGCTGGATGTGGATTCCAGCTATCTGACGCCGGAGGAGTACAAGACTTATAAGGCGGCGGAGAGCGGGGTTGGAAACGGCAAGGCGCAGGTCGGGATCAATATTTCCAAGTCAAGGCTGTATGGCTTTGCGACCGTGGTGTCGGTGGTTCCAGGAAGCGCGGCGGACAAGGCCGGGCTGGTGGATGGCGACATTCTGGAGGCGATCGAAGGCAAGGACACGCGCGACATCTCGCTGGCCATGATCCGGCTGATGCTGGAGGGCGCTCCAGGCAGCACGCTGACGGTTGGGGTGGTGCGTTCGAACAAGGCCGAGCCGGACAAGATCACCATGACGCGAAGCATGCAGGCGCCGCCCCCGGTCGGCGAGGCGCTGTACGAGAACGCGTCGATCCTCTATCTGAAGCCGGAGGTCCTGGACCGCGACCACGTCAACGAGGTGGAGTCCAAACTGAAGGGGATGCAGAAGGCAGGCAACAGGAAGGTGCTGCTGGACCTGCGCGATGTGGCGGCGGGCGATATGTCGGAGGCGGTGCGGCTGGCGAATTTTCTGCTGAAGAGCGGAACCATCGCGACGCTGGAGGGGCAGAAGTTTCCCAAGCAGGTGTTTACGGCCGACCCGGCCAAGACCATCCAGGCGACGGCGCCCGTGGTGGTGCTGGTGAACCGCGGGACGGCGGGGCCGGCGGAGCTGGTGGCCGCGGCGCTCGGGGACAACAAGCGGGCGGATGTGGTGGGCGAGAGGACCTTCGGCGAAGGCGCGCAACAGAAGACCTTCGAGCTGCAGAATGGCGCGGCACTGATCCTGTCGGTGGCGAAGTACGAGTCGCCCTCGGGCAAGATCATTCAGGACGACGGGGTGACGCCCGATGTGCTGGTGGCCTCGGGGCTGGACGAGGGCGCGGGCGTGGATGAAGAGGAGGCGCCGGTGACCGCGGCACCTGCTCCGGTGGTGAAGAAGCCCGGCGTGCAGGTGGACGAGCCGCTGACCAAGGCGCTGGAAATCCTCAAGGCCAAGCCGGCTTAGGGAGAGCTGCTGCACCAGAACCCGCGTCTTGGAAGCGAGCCCTGGGACATTCTTAGTGCTACCGGGAAGGCTTACGTTTCCCTGGTTTCTGCTGCTTCGTCTCTGCGGCGTGCCGGAGTTTGCTAACGTCAAGCAGGTCCTGCGGCCTTCCAGTGGCCAATTTGTTCACGATCAGGTTCTCCTGCGAGATGTATCGCACGGGGATCTCATCGTCCACCAAGCCGGGTTTGGAGGTTTCATAGGCCTGATCAAAGGACAGGCCAGAGATGCTACAAATGATGTCGATTCGGAAGGGATCGACTCCGATCTGAAAGATCAGCCCTGGATTGGCGAAGTCGGCGACGGTCACATCGGCAAGATAGGCCCCGTAACCCGCCAGTGCCTTGTAGGTGGCGACTGCGTTCCTGGGATCAGGCTGGACGAAGAGGTCGAGGTCCTTGGTGGTGCGCGGCTCGGTGTACTCCGCGTAAGCGTAGCCGCCGACGATCAGGTAGCGGACGTTATGCGCGTTGAACGCGGACAACAGATCTTTGAAGTCCTTGTGCATCCTGCGCGAGTCCCTTCATGCGGTACATCTCCAGCGTGAACTCCCAGGTGGCGTTCATGCGCTCCGAGCTGGTACGGCTCTGCCAGTAGCGGTAGGTCTCCGCCTGCTGCTCGGCCAGATCGGTCACCTTGCGAACGGTCTTGTCCATAGAAATGCCTGCTTCCATTATACCGGGGAGGGCGGGCGGTTTGGTGCGATGCGTCGCAAGGCACCCGGCTCGAAGTCCGAGCGGCTACAGCCGCATGAGACAGAGGCGCGAGGAATAGGGCACTCAGCATCCATATTTTGGATGTTGAGGAATTGGTCGGCATATTAGAATAGTCACGACAAGATTTATAAAGGAGCAGCCATGCCAGAACACTGTTTCAAGAAGAAGGACTCATATCCTCCAGTCTGCGGCATCCATAACGTTGAGCTTAGAGAGAATGAGATTCAGGGTGAGACGAATCCGCCAGGGTTGGGACACATCACCTGTTACATCTGTCCAGCCAGTCGCGATATTGTGCTAGATGCTGAAGGTCTTTAGCCTGTGGATTTCAAACTCATACACTAAAAATAACAGACCTCTACGATCAACATTTCTGCTGGAGCCGCTGCGGATCTGCAACCCAGCGCTGGGCTGAGAAAGTTGACGAATATCCCACCCATCTGCTCCGCTCCAGCAAAGCTGGCTGGAACCCCGATCACAGAGTGCGCGATGAATGGCGCACCCAGCATTTTATTGCATACCGCAGGCGGAAAAGATACTTTGTGTTCCGGAGTATACACGGTAAGCACTTTCATGAGCTGAATTGTAGTCCAATAGCCTCAGTTGTTCCTGCGCCTTTTGTAAGAATACCGACGGATCGCCAATTTCATCGATAAGTCGATCCTGAGTCGACGTGCAGACGTTTTCGGGAATGTTCTGAAGCCTTCTCACACCAGTGGCTAACGAACTTGCACCCGTTCTTTTGACCATCCTTGATGCTGTCTCAATTTCGTTCCATATTATTGCTCTCTTAAGAATCGGGTTTGTGACGGTCAAGGTTCTCTCAGGGATAACGAACTCGGTTGTCCTGCTCTTTCTCATGGTCGCAATATCTGTAACGTTTTCTTCGGATTGCATTTGTCGAACAACATCTGCAAGTGTGCGTGCCTTTGTTATCGCATTAAGTGCCAGACCATAATAAAGATTGCTTATTTGTGAACGTGCGTACGCGAGTAGATCATCGCAATCCTTCATATTCTGGCTAACTATCTCTTCTTCAATCGTACCGATCAGCTGTTTACTATTCCAAAGTACATAATCAGTTTGTTTCTCTTGCTTTAGAACATTCTGCAATGCATTAATCTCATCAGTGAGTCTCTTACCTTGTGTCAGATCAAGTTGGCAGTGAAGTGGTGGACAGATAAAGAAAGCAAAGAATATAGTGCTTAGCGCAGGAAAGATTGATATTTTCCGTCGAATTGAGGCCATGGTCCTCACTTCTCCTCTTTCCAGTATTGTATGGACTCACTGCATGGCACGTCTGATCCATCATCTTTACCCATGATCACTTGAGCGCATCTGCACGCTAAAAGCTTTGCGGCACGACTATTCTCAGTCGTGCCGCAAAGGATAAATTGAGTATGGCCTGGCTCCATTGTAAAGGCGTGCCACTCGCCTAACATCTCTCCAACGAGTAACTTCACATCGAAAGCGGAGAAAGTCGAGACTTGGGTAAGCCCCCCATACTCCGGCAGAAGCCCGGCGATCATTTACAGGCCCTTTTTGACGAGGAAGAGGATGAGGTCGCGGACGCGGCAGGAGTAGCCCCACTCGTTGTCGTACCAGGCGATGACCTTGCCGGTGTTGGCGACGACCTTGGTGAGCTTGGAGTC
>JBEKWE010000035.1:0-20741 GCA_049513335.1 Acidobacteriaceae bacterium
AAGCCAAAGGTCCTCGACAGCCTCAGGTTGAGCGACACGGTAGCCGGGCCGGTGCAGATATTGAGCGGAATCTGGTTGTTCGTCGGATCGCCCGCAAAATAATGTGAGTCGACGAAGTCGTCCCTGACAAGGCAGTTCGCATTCGCTTGTGTAATTCCAGGCGCAAACGCCGGCCGGTCGTTGCCCCCCAGCGTAATTCTGTCCGGAGTTCCCATGGTGAGGTTGTACGGCGAACCCGACGCCACACTAAGCATTGGGCTGGCCGTGATCAAAAACGGCAGCGGGATGCTCCCGAAGAGGTTTATCCGGCTGCGCACCCCGAACCTCGCGCGCCCGTAATCCACCGTAGAGCTGAACGGGTCGGAGATGCTGGCGTCGTTGGAATTAGCCCAGTTCGCCGAGTAGTACCCAGTGATGCTGGTATTTTTCGGCGTCCGCACGCTGATGGTGGCGTTGAGCTGGTTCTGCCGGAAGATGCCCGCCGACTCATCGATATTGTTGATCGCGCTGCCGTTCGCGCCGGCAACCGGAATACTGAGCGTCATGAACTGGTGATAGCCGCGCGCATGCAGGTACGTCAGCGTGACGCTGGCATACTTGCCCACCTGCTGTTCCACCGTCCCCGCCGTTTCAACCATGATCGCGCTGCGCAGGCTGGGGTCGAGCACTGTGGGCGTGATCGTGGCAGCGGTCGCGGCTCCCGTCGTGCAGCCGGAGCTGTAGGGTAGCGGGCCCGTGGGGGTCGGAACGCAGGCGGCGCCGGGATTGGTGTAGGTATAGCTCTGCGAGTTTAATCCATTGTTCGCGATCTGCGACTGAATGCTGCCCAGGCTGAATCGGTTGAAGAAGACGCCGAAGCCGCCGCGCAACACCGTGATCGTCTTTCCGCTCTTCCTTGGAATGCCGTACGCAATGGACGTGCGGGGCGCCAAGTCGTGGTTGCTGTTGATCACATTCTGCGTTTCAAGACGTATCCCGTAACTGATCGTCAGGTTCGGCGTCGCCTTCCAGTCGTCCTCGGCATAGAACCCGAGATCGGTCTCCTTTGCGCTGATCGTGGGATAGTTATATTTCGTGATATGGAACTGGTTGACGATGCCGCACTGGTAGGACGAGATCGAGCTGGTGGCGCAGATATCGCCCGCCGGATCACTCGACTGGGGAGCGACAGAGGTGAAGACACAGTTGGTTGGCTTGTTGGCCATGGGGACGCTCGGGTCCGTGCATGGATCGAGCAGGTAGATGTAATTGAATGAACCGTTGATTCCGCCAACCGAGTAGTTCGACTCGGTCGACGTGCGCAGACGTCCGCCAAACCGGGCAAAGTTCTTCACCAACTGGACCGAGGTGTAGTTCTGTACCTCATAGTGGTCGCTGGAGCCGTTGCCGGGAGTGCCGCCGCCCACGCCGAAACCGCCCGATACGGAGAGCCCCGGAGCTGTGTTCAGCGGGGTCGAGTTCGACGCGTCGTGCGAATACTCGAAGCGCGTCTCGTTGATCACCTTGCTGCTCCACAGTTGCGTCTCGCTGATCTGGATCTCCTGCGAGGTGCTGCTGCCGTTGGAACCCGTCAGCAACAGAGGACTGTTGACCGTGGGGTTGGTCTTGTTGTTTCCGCCCTCATACTCATAGCGCGCCGTCAGTGTGTTCTTCGCGCCCAGCATCATATCCACCCGCGGACTGATGTCCCAGCGCGTCGCCGGTGTGGCCAACGCACGCGCCGTGTCGGGGAAGGGATTGCTGCTGCAGGTCGTGTAGGGAAGCGTGCCCGGAGCGCACAGGTCCGTCGATGTCGGCGATGTGCTGTATATCGCAGGTGGATTGATGATCGAGTTGTTGTCCTGCGTGCGCTGCGAACCCGACAGCGTGAACGACATCCCGTTCCGGATCGGCCCCGTCACGTTGCCCAGCAAGAACAGCGTGTGATAGTCCGGCTGTTGGTTGGCCGCGCCCAGAAACGGCGTCGAGGTATTGAGTATCTTGCCCCCGTACTGGGCCGTGGCATTGCCGTGGAACTTGTCCGTTCCCGGCTTGGTTATGATCTCGATTCGCCCGTAGCCAACCTGGTCGTACTGCGCCGAAAACGGGTTCTGGTTGATGCGGATCGCCAGAATCGACGACTTCGGAGGAAGCTGCCCGCCGGTAAACCCATCGATATATATCTGCCCGCCGTTTGGCCCGGCAGAGGGGCCAGCCAGGGCCGTCAGCTCGGACTCCAACTCGTCCGGATCGTCCGACAGCGCGTCCAGCGCCGCTCCGGTGATCACTGTCGCGCTGGCATTGCTGTCCGGATCCACGCTCAACGAGACCGTGTCTGTGGTGACGTTCACCTGCTGCTCCTGCTCAGCGAGCGCCAGGGTGGCGTCCTGGTTCAGGTTCGCGCTCGCAGTCACCTGGATGTTCTGCTTGGAAAAGTTGGCGAAGCCAGGCGCCTTGACGCTCAACGTATACGTCCCGGCGCTCAGGCCACGGAAGCTGTACGAGCCGTCGCTCTTCGAGACGGTGTTCTGCGACTTGCCCGATGCCGACGTCAAAGTCACCGTCGCGCCCGGAATAAATGCATCATCCGGGTCCACAACCATGCCATGCACTGTGGCGCCAGAAGTCGCAGCGCCCGCGGATGGGGCCGGGGCCGGCTGCTGCGCCGTCGCACAATACGGGACCAATGCAATTGGTACTACCAGAAGAACTGCCAGCAGACGCGATCGTAGAGACATCCTCACTCCTAAGAAATAACTGCGTTTGTACAAATGTTGAAAAGCATTATTCACCGCCGCCCCCGCCGCCGCCCAGGCTCATCGACAGGTCCATGCCGCCATTCGGGTTCGCGGTCAGAATCGGCTCCACTCCGGATAGAAGAGTGATTGCGTCCGCCGTACTCGACCCGGGCGATGGCTCGCTCGCCACAATCATCACCGCATCGCCGGCCTTCAGATCGGCCAGCGTACTGGTGGGCAATCGCTCCATCATCTGCGAGAGGTCCGCTCCGGCGGAACGCCGCGCGCCGCCAGCCGCATCCCCTTGCCCCGCGGAACCGCCTGCGCCATACCCCCCGCTGCCGCCGCGTCCGCCACCGCGTCCACCGCCCTGCCCGCCGCCGCTGGTGCGCGCCGCAAACATCGTCGCCGTCTGCAGCGGTAAATTGCGCATCTCGCACTTCGCCGTCACACTGACGGTCATCACCCTGTGGGTCGCCAGGTCCTTCAACGTAATCTTTCCCGTCGCCGGATCGATGCCCGGTCCCGGCACAATGCTCATAATCAGCCCCGACAGGTTCAGGAACGAGCCGCTCACAACCTCCTCGGCCGCGATCGAAGCGCCGTCGGCGGACTTGGTCCCGCGTGCCTGCAACTGATCATCCTTCTGGATCTGCGCAATCGTCCCCGGCTTCGCGTCCTCATACTTCACCGAATCGCCGCTAAAGCGCTTGAACTCCGTCTTGCTGGTGGTATTGACGACCAGCTTTTTGGCCCCCACCGTAAGCGTAATCGCCCCGCTCGCCGCGTCCACCGAGCTCACGATGCCGCCCACTCCGCGCGCCTTCCAGTCGGCTTGCTGCGCGGCCTGCATCTGCGCTATGGCGGAAGACTTGATCAGCACCACGCGCAAGGCATCGAAGTTCCCCGCTGTCTCCCCCGCCTTTCCGGTCACCAGCACGCGATCGCCGACCGCTATGTCACTCAACTGGCCGGGGGTCGCAGTCTTTAGATCGGTGCTGCCCACAGGCAGCTGCAACACCTTCGCACCGCTGACCACACTGACCGAAACCGCCTGCCCTGCATCGGTCGCCATGGTGAAGCTGTTGCCGGCAACCGTCTTCACCGTGCCGAGCTGGGAGGCGCTCGCCGCCGGAGTTGCCGCAGCAGGCGCCGTGGGCGCCTGGGCACCGGCCGCAGATGAGAAGACTGTCGCTCCCGCCAGGCAAAGAAGTAGTCCCATGCGAAACACAGTCCTGAGTGAAACCGAGTTGTTCCGAGTTGCCATCAACATCCTTCTTGGAACCTGCCTCCGGGCACGCTTCCCCCCGGACAAGACCACCGATCCACGCACACTGAATCCGCGCTCCATCGGCAGGCAAAGATAGCTCTTCCTAAGGATACGGCCCCGCAATGTAAAAGTTTCGTGGGAGGGTAACATTACCGGCCTTTCCCCAAGCCCCTCTCAAACGATCATAAGGCGAAAATGGAGAACTCTTTGGGTTGATGCAGCCTGCACTTCGGTAAGATGCAACTAGCGGCACAATCGGCGAAAGGACCTCTCTCCAATAGATAAAGATGCAATGCACCCCGGGGAACGGAACAAAATGAAACCTGCCGAAGGCCGTAAACGCGTCGTCATCGAACACATCCAGCCCCAGGTCGACTGCGGCCTCACTCCGGCGCGCCGCTTCCTCGGCGACCGCCTCGCCGTCTCCGCCGCCATCTTCTGCGATGGCCACGACCACGTCGCCGCCCGCCTGCTCTGGAAGCACCTGAGCGACTCCGGCTGGCAGTCCACGCCGATGACCGCACTCGTCAACGACCTCTGGTCCGCCTGGTTTACCGTCGACAGGATCGGCCCATGGATCTTCACCATCCAGGCCTGGGTCGACCACTTCGACACCTGGTGCGCCGACCTCAAAAAACGTCTCGCCGCCCAGCCCGATCCCGCCAGCCCCGACCCGGAAAAGCGCGATCTGCCGCCGCAGGATATCCCTCTCGCGCTCACCATCGGCGCATCTCTCTTCGACCAGATCGCGGCCCGCGCCAAAGGCCCTGACGCGAAGCAGCTAAAGACAATCGCCGCATTGCTGCGCGAGCTGGCCGGCAAAAACTCCGCGCTCTACCAGTACCCGCTCACGCCGCAGGAGGAAGAGCTCGCCGCCCGCTATCCCGACCTCAGCTTTGCCTCCACCACCGAAAAAGAACTCCGCCTCTGGGTCGACCGCGAACGCGCCCGCTTCTCCAGTTGGTACGAGTTGTTCCCCCGCTCCGCCTCTCCCGATCCCACCCGCCACGGCACCTTCGCCGATGTCGAACTCCTGCTGCCTGAGATAGCCGCCATGGGCTTCGACATCCTCTACCTGCCGCCCATCCACCCCATCGGCCGCGCCTTCCGCAAAGGCCCCAACAACAGCACCACGCCCAGCCCGGACGCCGTGGGCAGCCCCTGGGCCGTCGGCTCTGCCGAAGGCGGCCACAAATCCATCAATCCCCTGCTCGGTACCTTCGCCGGCTTCGACCGCCTCCTCGCCGCCACGCATGCCAACGGCATGGAGCTGGCCCTCGACATCGCCTTCCAGTGCTCGCCAGACCACCCCTGGGTCACTCAGCATCCCGACTGGTTCCTGCACCGCCCCGACGGCACCATCCAGTACGCCGAGAACCCGCCCAAGAAGTATCAGGACATCTACCCCCTCAACTTCGAGTCCCCCGACTGGCGCGCCCTGTGGGACGAGCTGCGCTCCGTCTTCCAGTTCTGGATCGACCGGGGCGTGCGCGTATTCCGCGTCGACAACCCTCACACCAAGCCCCTCGCCTTCTGGGAGTGGTGCCTCGCCGAGCTGCACCGCAACGCGCCCGACGCGATCTTCCTCTCCGAGGCCTTCACCCGCCCGCACCTCATGTACGGCTTGGCCAAGCGCGGCTTCACCCAGTCCTACACATACTTCACCTGGCGCACCGAGAAATCCGAGCTCGAGGCCTACTTCGAAGAGATCACCCGCCCGCCCATCAGCGACTTCTTCACCCCCAACCTCTGGCCCAATACGCCAGACATCCTGCACGCCTCGCTGCAAGACGGAGGCCGCGCCGCATTCCAGCAGCGCCTCATCCTGGCCGCCACGCTGGCCGCCAGCTACGGCATCTACGGCCCTGCCTTCGAGCTATGCGAACACGTCCCGCTCCGCCCCGGCAGCGAGGAGTATCACCACAGCGAGAAGTACGAGATTCGCCGCTGGGACCGCAGCGGTCCCAACTCTCTCGTCCCGCTCATCACTCTGCTCAACCAGATTCGCCGCACCAACCCCGCCCTCCAGAGCGACCTCTCGCTCCACTTCCACCCCGTCGACAACAACCAGATCATCGCCTACTCCAAGTCCACGCTGAAGCCGCCGCCCCCACTCACCATCGCCGAGACGCTAACTCCCGTCCAGCCACCCGCGGCTCGCCCCGCCGCCGCATCCGGCACAGAGCCCGCCAACACCATCCTGGTCGTCATCAACCTCGATCCCCACTACCAGCAATCCGGCTGGGTTGACCTCGACCTCAAGCGGCTCGGCATCAGCCACGACGAGACCTTCGACGTCGAAGACCTGCTCACCGGCATCCACTACCAGTGGCACGACCGCAGCAACTTCGTCGCCCTCCACCCCACCGCCACCGCCCACATCTTCCGCATCTCCCGCGCAAAGGCTTGATGCCATTTTCATAATCATTCGACATCGCAGCCGCAAATTGTCTGAAACAATCAAAGTCATTAAATTTGCAATTCAATAAAAACTGGGGACGCGAGAAAATTCATGAGCATATTTGATCGATTTGGTAAGAATCAGCCGCAACCGGAGACCTCCGCTGGCGGATCCATAATTCACCGCTACACGAATGAAGAGTGGGCCTCAACTCCAGTCGGGTTCACGGGCGAACCGACCGTACAATTCGGTAAGGCTCGCGAAGAGGTCTACCAGCGACGCTTCGGCAAAGCGAATAATGTCTCCCATGAATCAATTCCTCTCATCCCGCATATCGATGTAATGGAGTATTCCCGAACCAGCAAAGATGGCCCGGTCTGCACTCTTGTCACCTCTGGGATGAGCGATCTGGCGATGAATGTTCCTGCGAAAACCGAGGCTCCGCGCAGAGTGGAACTCATCTTTTACTGCTCAGAGCCGAAGCAGGAGTACATCAACACGATGCACTGGCTTGCACACTTCCCTCATGACCAGAAGACGTGGATCGGTGCATTCCACACCATCCCGAACGGCAATCCACCAGCACCGCTCTGGGGCAGCCCCAACCTGGACACGCTCTTTCTTCTGCCGCCGATCGTAAAGATAGACCAGAACTTGCAGGAGGAACTGGTTCTTGACGGTGAGGGAGTTAATTTTCTCTGGATTGTTCCGTTGACAACGCCAGAGTGCAATCTGAAACTGGCAAAGGGATCAAGCGCGATACTCGATCTGTTCCAGAAAAATCGCCATCCTCATGTCTTCGATCCAAATAGAAAAAGCTATGTGTAACATCCGATAGCGAGCACACACCAATCCACACCGGCGATCCAACCCGTCTTGGATCGGTCTCATCGGTGCAGATCGGTGTTAAGCCTTTGCCTATGCTCCCCTATATCCCGTACCCCCGTTCGGCCGCAATCATCCCCGCCTCCGGGTCGGTCATTCCCGGCGGAGGCAGGATCAGCGGCGTGTCGATGGCCTGATTTCCGCACCTTCTTCGCGCCATAGGAAGATGACCAGTCCAGTGACACCAAAAGCAGCCATGACCCACGTACACCAACTGGCCAATCGCCAGGAATTGAAAACAAGACAAAGGCTACTTAGGAAACAAACCGGACTTGCGACAATAGCCCATATATTCGCAGATGGCCTCTCCTTCAATACCACCCACCCAGCTACCCCGTAGATGACTGCCGGCAGTAGTAGGACGGCGATAAAACAAACCTCACGCACGAGGAATCCGACTGATCCCCAGTGAACGATATTGGGGATGACTACCGGTGCCAAACATAGGTCCGCCACGGCCATAATGCCAAACAGACACCCCATGAGTTTCCGCATATCGTGCATGATCCTGCCCTGCCGCTCTCGCACAATGGTCGGTGCCTCCCAGAGTAACCCCAGCAGTAAAGCTACGAACAAACACAACCCGAGCCCACTCATGCCATACATGCTCTCACCTCGATCTTCCGAGCTATGATAGTGCCCCTTATCGGTTTAATTCGTGTCGATCGGTATTAAGCCTGTGCAGTCATTCTCCTAAATCCCGTACCCTCGTTCGGCCGCAATCACCCCGGCCTCCGGGTCGGTCATCCCCGGCGGAGGCAGCACCAGCGGCGCGATAAACCCATACAACCCAACCCCCGCGAAGCACAGCAGTGGCACCAGGTACCCCCTCGCCATACTCGCGGTAAGCTCCAGGTGGACACGGACCCCAAGACCGCCAAAATAAATGTCGCTGCTCCGTGCGATCGCGCCCAGCACCAGCGGGAAGAACGCCCCACCCACAATCGCCATCACCAACATCGATCCGCCCAGCTTGGTGTTCTCGCCCAGTCCTTTCAGCCCCAGCGCAAAGATGGTCGGGAACATGATCGACAGGAAGAAGCTTCCGCCCACAATCGCCCATGCGCCCAGCATCCCCGGATGCGTCACCGCAATCGCCATCAGAACCACGTTCGCCGCCCCGTAGATCGCCAGCAGCCTGCTCGGCGAAACGAACTTCATCAGCGGCGTTGAAGCGAACCGCCCCACCAGCATCGCAACCAGCGAATAGATGATGTAGTTAGCCGCAGTCTTCTCGCTCACAGGCGTGTACGCCTTCATGTAGAAGATAATGTTGCTCCACATGCAGATCTGTCCGCCCACGTTGCACACATTCGCCGCCACGGCAAACCACAGTTGCGGATAGTGCAGCAGCGCGCGGAAGCTCCCGTGCCCGCCGCTCTCGCCCTCGTGCTCGCTGGCCATCCGGGGAAACTTCATGCGCGCGAGCAGCAGCGCAAACAGCAGCACCGCCGACCCCAGCCAGATGTACGTCGGCACCACGCGCATGATCTCCGTATGCAGATACGCCGCATAGGTCCCCGCCGCCTTCATCGTAGCCACCTGTGCCGGCGTCTTCTCAATGCCCGAGAGGATAAACTGCCTCCCAATCCACACTCCCAGGATCGTCCCCGGCGGGTTGAACGACTGGGCGAAGTTCAGCCGCCGTTCGCTGGTCGGCGGAGGCCCGAACTGCGCCATGAACGGGTTGGCCGCCGTCTCCAGGATCGACGCGCCGCAGCCCACCGTATACAGCGCCAGCAGGAACGGCGGATACTTCCCAATCAGCGCCGCCGGCCAGAACAGAACCATCCCAGCCCCAAACAGGCACAGCCCAGTCACCATGCCCACCTTGTAGCCCCAGCGCCGCATCACCAGTGCCGCCGGAATCGCCATGCAGAAGTAGCCGGTAAAGTTCGCCGTCGAAACCAGTTGCGCCTTGAACGTCGACAGCTCAAACGACTTCTTGAACTGCTGCACCAGGATGTCCGTCAGGTTGTTCGACATCCCCCATAGAAAGAACAGCACCAGAACCATCACAAACAGCGCCATCTGCCCCAATGGAAACACCGCTACGCCCTTGCTGCTCTCTGCCGAACTGCTGCCCGTCGATGTCGAAACCTGCATCCCTGCGCTCCCGCCTGTCAGCTTGATTTGGATCGCACCGATGATACCAGCCGGGCCCTTTCACCCGATAGCATCGCCACCCACCGCGCCATCAATCGCCCGGGCAGAGTAGACTTGCAGCAGCGCATTTTTTCGCCGCAAGGGAGTCCGTTCTTCATGCCGATTTCGATTCGCCGATCTGTCCCCGCCGGGACCAGCCTGCTCGTCCCAGCCCTTCTGCTCTGCCTCCTCAGTCTTCCGGCATCGCAGGCAATCGGACAGGAAGCCGTCCCGCTCACGCCCTTCCAGAAGCAGATGAACCGCGTGGATCTCGCCATCAGCTCCGCCGGCATCATCAGCTCCCCTGTCTCCGGCATCGAGAAGCGCGACATCAGCACCACCCACAACAGCCTCCTCATCTCTCCCAGCAGCACGGTCGGCGAACTCATCACCCTGCGCTACATCGCCAAGCCTCTGCTCGGCTATGAGTTCAACTTCGGCAACTCCCGCTACACCCAGAACTACGTCTTCACCCCCCCGCTCGTCCCCAACCTCCTGCAGGGAGCGCAGGCCGGTGTCCACGAGCTCACCCTCGGCTACGTCGCCCACCCGCGAAAGATCTACGGCGTCCAGCCCTACCTCGGCGCCGGCGGCGGCACCATCCGCTTCAAGCCCACCCCCAACGGCGGTGAGGGCCTTCCCTTCCAGTACCGCGCCGCCTACTACTACGACTTCGGCGTCGAGCAGAACTTTACCGGCACCGCGAACCATCTCGGCGTCCGCGCAGGATTCCGCCAGCTCATCTACCTCGCGCCCGACTTCCAGCAGAACTACCTCACCATCACCCGCCGCACACGCACCAGCGAGCCCACCTTTGGCTTCTTCCTCCGCTTCTAGACCTTTGGCACAACGGTGGGACACAAGGAGACCAATCCCATGAGCAAGCTCACCACCCAGGATGGCACCCAGCTCTTCTACAAGGACTGGGGCGCCGGCCAGCCCGTCGTCTTCAGCCACGGCTGGCCGCTCAGTTCCGACGCCTTCGAGGACCAGATGCTCTTCCTGGCCGCGCACGGCTTCCGCTGCGTCGCCCACGACCGCCGCGGCCACGGCCGCTCCAGCCAGCCCTGGCTCGGCCACGACATGGAAACCTTCGCCGACGATCTCGCCCAGCTCGTCTCCGCGCTCAATCTGAAAGACGCGGTCCACGTCGGCCATTCCATGGGCGGCGGCGAAGTCGCCCGCTACATCGGACGCCACGGAACTGGCCGTGTCGCCAAGGCGGTGCTGATCGGCGCAGTGACCCCGCTGATGCTCCAGACCGAGGCCAACCCCGGCGGCCTGCCCATCGAGGTCTTCAACCAGATCCGCGCCGCCCTCCTCGCCGACCGCTCCCAATTCTTCCGCGACGTCAGCGCCCCCTTCTTCGGTGCCGACCAGCCCGGCAGCAAAGTCTCCCAGGGCCTGCGCGACAACTTCTGGCGCTTGGGCATGACCGCCAGCCTCAAGGCCGTCCATGACTGCGTCAAGGCCTTCTCCGAAACCGACTTCACCGAAGACCTCAAAAACTTCAACGTCCCCACCCTCATCCTGCACGGCAACGCCGACCAGATGGTTCCCATCGCAGATTCGGCAATGCTCGCCGCCAAGCTCATCCCCGCCGCCACACTCAAGATCTACCCCGGCGCAGGTCACGGCCTCTGCTCCACCCACAAAGACCAGGTCAACTCCGACCTCCTCGCCTTCCTCCAGCAATAGCAGCTTCTGCAAAGCGGGTGCCCCATCCATTCCGCGCTCTTCACGGAATGGCTGGGATGCGAGCAGACCAAAGAAAAGGCCCAGCCGTCGCGCCGGGCCTTTCCCTTGAACCTCGTACCTTGTTCCTCGAACCTGCTCTACCCCTGCAGCGTCAGATCGTCCGCCAGCCTGAAGCGCACAATCGACTCCGCCGGAATCACGATGTCGCGGTTGCCGGTCAGTCCGCCCAGCGCCGTGCCCGCGCCACCTCCGGCCAGCCCGCCGATCAGCAGTCCTGTGCCTCCCGAAGCCACGCCGCCGATCAGCATTCCAAGCCCCGTCCCGCCGCCGATCATCGCCGCCGACCGCCTGCCCTTGCCCTTCTTGGTCCGCGTCATATCACGCGTCTCCAGCGGATACCGCGTCCCATTCAGCGTCAGCGAGGTCAGCCGAAGCTCCAGAATCGACGAGCCCTTGAAGTGTCCTCTCTTGTGCGACGCATCCACAATTCCGCCTACCGGCGTGCCCTTGGGCAGAATCACCTTCCCGTTCCCGTCCAACCACGACTCCGTCACCTCGCCGTCGAAGGCTGATCCCGCCGGAGTGCGCTTCACGCTGATGCTCTGATTGATGCGGATTGCAAGCTCCGTCCCCGCGGGAATGTTCACGTCCGCCGGCTGGATCACCGGCGGTCCGCCAGCCACCGCCCCGCCCGCCGCTCCATTCGCCGCAGCACCCGTCCCCGGAGTCACGGTCGTCGTCACCGCCTGTACGGTCTGCCCCGGCGCCGGCGGCTGCACCGTCGTCGTAGTCGTGTTCCCGGCCTTGTCGATCGAGACCACCT
Source organism: Acidobacteriaceae bacterium (assembly GCA_049513335.1). GTDB lineage: Bacteria > Acidobacteriota > Terriglobia > Terriglobales > Acidobacteriaceae > Edaphobacter. The sequence continues at coordinate 11,940 of JBEKWE010000035.1, forward strand.
GCTGTGCCTGTCCCGTGGCCGCAGCCTGCTTCTTCGCCGCCTCGATCGCCTTGTCCTGCTGCGACGAGCAACCCGCCATCATCGCCACGCCCAGCACCAGCGCAGCCCCCGCCTTCATCCACCTTGAACCAATCAACGAATAGGAAATCATTGTATGCATCCTCTTCTTGTTCTTGTTTGACATTCGCGTAGCACGTCACTCAAGTAAGATGCAACTTTCGCCCGCGCGACCGCCCCAGATGCAAAGGTTTATCGTTGCAGTGCTGGGTGAAGTCCATTTCGATGAGTTTTGTGCCTCGGCGACCATCCCTCACCGTCGCCGGGGCCCTAGAACGGCATCCGGAACGTTAGCACCGTATAGTGATTGGCCGTGTGGAAGTGGGTCAGCGCAATCTGCTCGCCCACTCCAAACGTGAGCCCGAGCCGCCCCGGCTTGCCCGACGCATCATGGCTCAACGGAATCCGTCCGATGACAACTCCCGGCGTCGCAAACGTCTGCGTCTTTCCATCATTCGACCCGCCCTTGAAGATCGTCGTATTGGTCTCGAACTCCGGCCAGAACAGCCGCGCCACTTCCGTCTTCGCCAGCCGGTACTGGGCCACGTTGTTCCAGATCACGCTCCGTCCCAGTCCCTTCACATTGGTCACCGGCAGCGATCCACCGGCCGTCGACGTCAGATCGAGATTTCCCCACCCCTTGCCCACCGCCAGCGTCGGCGTCACTGTAGCGCAGCAGCTTCCATTCCCGTTCTTCCCGGTGGGAACGGTCGCAGCAAAAAAACCGGTAACGATGGCGTTGCCGTGCTCCTCGTTGCGCGCGAAGAAGCGGAACTTGCTGTTGAACGACACATCGCCAAATCCATCCGGCTCGCCATTCGTCCGGTCGAAGAACGGGGGAAGATTGAAGAGCAGCTCGATGTGCTTCTCCGGAATGATCTCCAGCCCCTTGCTGTTGCCGTAGTTCCATATCTCATGGCCGCTGGTGTTGTAGTAGTGCACAAAGTCCGTGCGCAACTCCTGCTCCAGCCGCGGCGTCACCGTCACCAGAGGCGTGATCCAGTGCGGCTGCTGGTTCTGCGTCGCCGTCACCCGCGCCTGGTAGCGCTCGATAAACGAACCCGGCGCCGGTGCCGCGCCCGTCTGCGCTCCAGCAGTTGCGGACAAACCACAAAGCACGACAGCCAACACAAGAAAACGGTCAAGGGAACGAAGTCTCATCATTAAAAAATTTTATGCGATCGTATATAACGTTTTTATACGATTTGCAGTGGAGGCCCGATGAAATCGCCCGACGCTCTCCTCACTCCCCGCGAGGCCGCCGCCGCCATCGGCGTCAGCTATCCAACCATCAAGCAGTGGATCCTCGCCGGCAAGCTGCGCACTATCAAGACTCCCGGCGGACATCACCGCATCCCGCAGGCCGCCCTCAAGCGCTACCTGCCGGCGCCCGCCAGGCCGCCCAGCGCCGCCTCGCGCGAGCGCTTCCGCCAGGTCAGCGGACGCAATCAGCTCATCGGGACCATCGTCGAGGCCAAAATCAGCGGCCTGCTGGCCAAGGTCGTGCTGCAACTTGGCGGCCAGCCTGGCGACTCGCCGCGCGCCCCGCAGCGCATCACCTCCATCATCACCGCCGACGCCGTCCGCGAGATGCAGCTCCGCAAAGGCCAGACCGCCGCAGCCCTGATGAAGTCCACCGAAGTCATGATCACCCGCGTCTGAACGCTACGCCCGGTACACAGCCCGCCCCTCGCAGATCGTCGCCCGCACCAGCCCCAGCATTGCCGCGCCGTCAAACGGGGTGTTCCGCGACTTCGACCGCGAATCCTTCGCCGCAAACTTCCACTCCGCCGCCGCGTCGAAGACCACCACATCCGCATAGTTCCCAACCCGCATCGTGCCGCGCTCCTTCAGCCCGATCACGCTCGCCGGATGCGCGCTCATCAGCGCAATCACGCGGCTGAGCGGCATCCCATGTTCGCGGTGCAGTACGCGCAGCGCCAGTCCCAGCGCAGTCTCCAGGCCCGTAATCCCGTTCGCCGCGCGCTCGAACTCCACCTCTTTCTCCCACGAGGCGTGGGGCGCGTGGTCGGTCGCAATGCAGTCCACCGTGCCATCCAGCAGCGCCTCCACCACGGCCCGCCGGTCCGCCTCCACGCGCAGCGGCGGATTCATCTTGGCGTTTGTGTCGTAGTCGCCAATCGCCCCATCGGTCAGCGTAAAGTGGTGCGGCGTGGCTTCGCAGGTCACATGCAGCCCGTGCTTCTTGGCCTCGCGAATTGCGTGCAACGCACGCGCCGTCGACACATGCTGCACATGCAGATGCGGCCTCGCCCGCTCAACCCGCTCGATCTCGCCGAGCAGACGCAGGTCGCGCTCCACGATCCGCGCCTCCGCCTCCACCGGCATCCCGCGCAGCCCCAGCCGGAACGCAACCCGCCCCGCGTTCGCGCTGCACCCGGCCGTCAGGCGCGTGTCTTCGGCGTGCTGCGACACCGGCACGCCAAGCCCCGCCGCCGCCACCAGCGCCGCGCGCATTACCTCGTCCTCCAGCACTGGCTTGCCGTCGTCGGTGAACCCGACCGCCCCTGCCTTCACCAGCTCGTGGAAGTCCGTAATCTCGCAGCCCAGGCTGCCAAACGTCGCCGCCGGCATCGCCAGCAGCTTCACAACAGCCCCGCGCGCCGCGTCCATCATCCAGCGCAGGCCCTTCACCGAATCGTTCACCGGAGTCGTATTCGGCATGGCCACCACGGTGGTGAATCCGCCCGCCGCAGCCGCAGCCGTCCCGGTGCGAATCGTCTCCTTGTGCGTCTGTCCCGGCTCGCGCAGGTGTACATGGATGTCGATCAGCCCCGGCGCAACCACGCATCCCGCCGCATCGATCTGGTTTTCTTTCGGGAGCGAATCTGCCACCCCGGCCAACTTACCCGGCATTTCCACCGCGGCAATCCGCCCATCGCGCAGCAGCACGTCGCGCAGCCCATCGGTCCCGTTCGCCGGATCGACCACGCACCCGCCAAGAATCAGAAGTTCACTCATTGTCCTGGCCCTTAATCCCAAAATAAAATTGGCGCCTGTCGGTGTAAATCGGTGTTAAGCCTTTGCTCATGCCTTCCCTCCCAGCGCCCGCACCAGCAGCGCGCGCCGTATCGCCAGCCCCTGAGCCACCTGCTCCTCGATCGCCGACTGCGCTCCATCCGCCACCTCGCCGGCAATCTCCAGCCCGCGAATGATTGGCCCCGGATGCATCACCACCGTCTTTGCAGACACAGTCTTCAGCCGCTCCGAGTTCAACTGGTACCGCTCGATAAACTCCGCCAGGTCCAGGTCGAATCCGGCCAGCCGCTCCTTCTGGATGCGCAGCATCATCACCACGTCGGCCCGCTGCAGCGCGCGATCGAAGTCCCGCTCAATCTCAACTCCGTCACCGATCCCCAGCGCACTCTCCGGCAGCAGCTCCGGCGGCCCGCACAGCACCACGCGCGCGCCCAGCCGCGGCAGCAGCATGGCGTTCGACCGCGCCACGCGGCTATGCAGAATGTCTCCCACAATCGCCACCGTAACGCCGTCCAGCGTCTTCGCATCCACCGTGCTTGCGTCGCGTCCCAGCCGCAGCAGGATCGTCCGCAGGTCCAGCAGCGCCTGCGACGGATGCTGATGCATCCCATCGCCCGCGTTCAGCACCGGCAGCCCGGTCACCCGCGCCAGCAGCGACGCCGCGCCCGACGACGGATGGCGCAGCACAATCGCCTCCGCGCCCAGAGCGCGCAGCGTCAGCCCGGTGTCCTTCAGGCTCTCGCCCTTCTCGATCGACGAAGACTTGTCGCTGACCAGCGTGGTGGTCGCGCCCAGCGACTTGGCCGCCAGCTCGAACGAGGTCCGTGTCCGCGTGCTCGACTCGTAGAACAGCAGAGCAACCGTCCGCCCCGTCAGCACGCGCGCCCGCTCGGCTGCGTCCATCCGCTCCAGCCTCGCAGTCATCGCCAGAATCGCGGCCACATCCGCGACCGTCAGTTGCTCCACCGAAATCAGCGATCCCGCAGCATATGCCAAAGAGTCTGCCGGCAATTCAGAAAGCAGGCCCGCTCCGGCCCCCTTCGTCGCAGCTCTCTTCGCCCGTTCGGTCACGCGCTCCTGCCTCAGTCCACCAGCTCGACCAGCAGCACCTGCTCCTGCCCGTCGATCTCGTTCAGCTTCACTTCAATGATCTCGCGCCGCGAGGTCGGCACCGTGCGCCCGGTAAACGTCGCCTGGATCGGCAGCTCGCGGTGTCCGCGGTCGATCAGCACCAGCAGTTGCACGCTCTTCGGCCGCCCGTGGTCGAACAGCGCGTCCAGCGCCGCCCGCACCGTGCGCCCGGTGTACAGCACATCGTCCATCAGGACGATGTCGCGCCCAGTCACATCGAACCCGATCTCGCCCGGAACCACCGTAGGCCGCGGCCCGGTCGTCGTCAGGTCGTCGCGGTAGAGGTTGATGTCCAGCACGCCGGTCTGCACCGGGCGCTTCTCGATGCCGGCGATCAGCTTGGCCAGCCGCTCGGCCAGCGGAACGCCGCGCCGCTTGATGCCGACCAGCCCCAGGTTCGCGCTGCCGTCGTTCTTCTCGACAATCTCGTGCGCCAGCCGCACCAGCGTCCGCTCAATCTCCGACGCCGACATCAGCCGGCCCTTCTCGCGCAGCCTTGCCTGCTCCGGCGAGGTCGCTTTCGTGGTCGCTTCCGTAGATTCGCTCATAGTCTGTTTGCGGCGTTCGCTCCGCCGTTGCTGATGATACCAGCACATCCACCGTTTGCGCCGAGATCTGCTATTCGCAGCGAACCCAATCTGCACTCTTACTCTCCGGAAACCTCGTTTGCAGGCACTTCAATGGTTGGGAGACGTCTCCGTGCTGCTCTTTCGTAGAAATCCCTTGACGAGCCGTGATGAAGTGTCTAGTGTACTATTTGACTAGTACACATCACAGTGATCTTTCGACTCAATCAATCCTCCGGTATCCCTCTCTACCTGCAACTCATGGAGCAGGTAAAGCACGCGGTGGAGACGGGCGCGCTGCGCGAGGGCGATCAGCTCCCGGCAATCCGCAAGCTCGCCGAGGACCTGGTGATGAACCCCAACACCGTGGTCCGAGCCTACCGGGAGTTGGAGCATGAAGGAGTTCTCGAACTGAAACACGGCTCGGGAGCCTTCATCAAGGAGTCGGCTGGAGGTCGAGCCCGCTTGATCCATCTTGCGCAGGGTGTGATGCAGACGACCGTAGAGCGGCTGATCTCGCTGGGCCTGAGCGAAGAGGAGCTGCGCAGAGCCTTTGAAAACGAGCTGGCTCAGGCCCGCGCACAGGAGCAGACCGAAGCAGTACCGAAAGGAAAGCGATGACCGATCTCATCATTGAAACCAACCAACTCTGCAAGTCCTTCAAGGACAAACCTGCGTTGTGCAGTCTGGACCTGCAGGTTCCGGTGGGAAGCATCTTTGGCTTCCTCGGGCGCAACGGCGCGGGCAAGACCACCACCATCAAAACCCTGATGGGCCTGTTGCACGCCGACAGCGGCTCAGCCAGCGTCTTTGCAACCCCGGTCGCCGATGCCGACCGCTCGGTCGAGATTCGCCGCCGCATCGGCTTCGTCACCGAGGACAAGGAGCTCTATCCGTACATGACGGTGGAGCAGATCATTCGCTTCACGCGGCCATTTTTCCCCACCTGGCGCGACGAACTTGCCCAGCGCTACATGGAGCTCTTCGAGCTTCCGCCCAAACGCAAGATTCCCGATCTCTCCAAGGGCATGCGCTCCAAGCTGATGCTTCTGCTTGCCATCTCGCACCAGGCTGAGCTGCTGGTCCTCGACGAGCCGACTGACGGCCTCGACCCAGCCGCTACCGAGGATGTCCTGCGCGAGATGGTCGCGATTGCCGCTGCGTCGGGGACCACCATCTTCTTCTCCTCGCACCAACTCGTAGAGGTCGAGCGGATCGCAGACCACATCGGCATCATCCATCGCGGCAAGCTGGTCGCCACCGGATCGCTCGACGATATGAAGGCGCAGTATCAAAGGCTCAACGTAGTCCTCGCAGACTCAGTCTCTCCGCCTGCGCACTGGCCCGAAGGCGTCGAGTCGGTGCGTCAGGAGGGCCGCGTCCTCTCCATCCTCGCCAGCCACAACGTCGATGCCATCGTCGAACAGGCGCGCGCGATTCCGGGCAGCACGGTCGAGCGCTTCCCCGTCACCCTCACAGAGATATTCCTCGAACACACAAGGAGCAACTGAGATGCTTTGCTACAAAGGTTGGCTGGAGACGCGCTTCAAGCTGCTGTTTACTCTCGGATTTGTTTGTCTCAATTTGAGCATGATGCATTCGTATTCATCCAACATAAAGACCTCGGTCCTCTTGTTTATGGTCACGCTCATGAGCCAGATGATGGTGATGCTGGCCTGCGGGATGCTGGCGGGGGCGGGAATCAACACGCAGCCCACCTTTCAGGCGGCAAAGGGCCTCCATGGTTCGACGCTCTTCACCCTCTCGCTACCGGTGAGCCGACTCCGCTTGCTGACCGTTCGGGCCTGCATTGGATGGCTGGAATCAGTAGGCTTCAGTGCGGCATTTTGCTGCGCAATGTGGTTTGCCTCTCCGCTGCTGCGGGCAAAAGTAGCGCCATTTGACCTCTTCAAATATGCCCTAACGCTCATCGTCTGTAGTTCGGCGATCTATCTCCTCTCCGTGTTGCTGGCTACCTTTCTCGACGAAATTTGGCGCATCTGGGGCACCATGATCGCCGCAGTGGCGTTAGGTTGGCTCTCGGTTCACACCTATCTGCCCGCCTCCTTCGACTTCGTTCGAGCCATAGGAAAGAACTCGCCACTCTACACGCACACCATGCCGTGGAGCGCGATGGCCTTCTCACTAGCCCTGTCCGCTGCATTCTTCTACGCCGCACTGAAGATCGCGCAAGCCCGCGAGTACTGACGAAGCCTGCGTTCCACCTCGTCCTCGTTTACGCCGCGGGCCCGCGCCGCATCCGCAGCAGCCCGGCAAACGCTCCGCCCAGCGTGGACAGCACCACCAGCCCCGCCGCAACGCACGCAAATCCCGCCAGCATCATCCCGCCGCGAAACTCCGGCGACGCCACAAACCCCATCATCTCCGCCGGGACCGGCGTCGAGGACTGCTGGATCGTCTTCTGAAACTGGGCCGCCATCTGGGTGTCGAAGCCTCCCATCGTGTGCAGCCCGTAGCGCGCCACCAGCCCCGCGCAGGCCAGCGCAATCCCCAGCTCCAGCGCCAGGCACACGCCCACCACCACCCCAATGCGCGCCCCCACGCGCACATCCATCCACGCCGCCGGACTCCGCTTCTGGTAGAACCCCAGCGTTATCAGCGACGCACTCATAATCCACAGAAAGCTCACCGATGACAGCACGTCCACCCGGATCGCTCCCAGACTCAGCAGCGCGCCCACCCCGGCGACTGCCGCCGCGCAGCGGATCGCCGTCTTCCACTCCACCTTCCGTGCACCCGCGGCAGGCAGCGCGTCTGTGCTCGCCGCGCCCTCCGCGCCTTCCACCGGCGCCCCGCCCGTCTCCACCGACTGGTTCTCCAGCGATAGGCTCAGTTGCGGAGCCCCGCACTGCGGGCAGAACGGCGACTCTCCGCTCCTCTCCGGCAACTCACCCCCGCAGCGATGGCAGAACTCTGGCATATCTACGAAGCTACCCCACCCCACCCCCCTCGGCAAGCCGGCGAGGCTGAGTGCAGGCTCGACCCTCTACTGCCGGTTCTGGTTGTCCCCATCGTCCGAAGACTCGTCGCCCGGCAGGTCCAGCGCCACCAGCTCAATCTTCGTCCCTCCGCCCTGGGCGTCGATCCCCACAATGTGCTGGTGCTGCTGCGATCCCGCCTTCAGCTCCAATTCACCCTTGATGAGCTGGTCGTCCGCCGTGTAGTTGTTCTGCTTGTTGTTGTTGCAGGTCAGCCCCTCCTGCGTCCTCGCCGGTGTGCCCACAGCGCGGTTGTCGCGGCACGCGATCACGTCGCCAAACCGCTTCAGCCCCGCGCGATAGAATGCCTCCACCTTCGCCGGCGAGTCGCCTGTCTGGTAGCTCACTGCCTTCACCCGCAGTTGGAAGCTGCCGAAGCTCATATTCACGTCCGCCGCGCCGTCGTCCTTGTCCTTCTTCACCAGTTGTGCCCCGGGATACGCCGGCAGTCCCAGGCCTTCCGTTGTCACCGCGTCGTTGGTCTTCACCTGCATCCCGCCGAACGGCGTCGAAATCTTCACGTTGTCGCTGTCGCCGTGCTTGTCCGACTCCACGCGACATCCCGCCAGCAGCAGTGCCGCCAGTCCTGCCGCCGCCACTCCCGCAACCCTCAGTCCCTGCTTCATCCGCATCTTGTTCCTCCGCCCGGTCCCATTCCGCGTGCATCGTCTTCCACGCAACATGATACGCAACCGGCCTGCCGCAGGTTCCCGCGGCATTGTCTCTTGCTCCCAAAGCGAACCGGCCACGCGATTGTGCGCGTGGCCGTGTGCGAAGGGAAGCAAGCCGCCCGAAGTGTTTACACCAGTACGCGTTGCCCCAGAGTCAGCGATTCGGGCTTTGCGGCCAGGTAGCGGTCGATCGACGCGGCAGCCTTGCGCCCCTCCGCAATCGCCCATACCACCAGCGACTGGCCGCGCCGCATATCGCCCGCGGCAAAGACGCCCTCCACCGAGGTCGCATAGTTCTCGTCCGTGGCCACATTGCCGCGAGCATCCAGCTTCAGCCCCAGTTGCTCGATCATTCCCGAGCGCACCGGCCCCAGGAAG
>JBEKWE010000036.1:0-22396 GCA_049513335.1 Acidobacteriaceae bacterium
AGCGAGACCGGCGTCGTCTCATCCACAATCGTCCCGTCCACCTTGAAGCCCATCGTCGCCACGCTCGACGTGTAAACGACCTTTGCCACACCCTCTTCGCGCGCCAACCGCAGCAGCTCCCGCGTACCGTCCACATTGGCCGCGTACATCTCCTTCGGATCGCGCACCCACAGCCGGTAGTCCGCCGCCACATGCACCAGCGCATCGCACCCGGCCAGCGCCGTACGCAGCGACTCCGGCTGCCGCAGGTCCCCGACAATTACATCTGCGGCAATTCCCTCAATCGCCGCCAGCCGGCTGGTCTTGCGCGTCAGCAGCCGCAACTCCGCCCCTGCCGCGGCGTAGGCCCGCGCCACATGACTGCCGACAAACCCCGTGGACCCCGTAAGAAATACCTTCATGTCGATGAAGCCTATCTTACGTGAATCTCTGAATGGGTCATGTTTTGAGAGGGGGGACTAAAGTCCCGCCATGAGTATCGCAATTGCGTCGCGGCCTTGGCCGCCGAGGGACACCTGACGCTTGTTCAGGCCTTCCTTAGTCCAGCCTCTCCGGCTCAATCTGGATATTCTTTTCCCCCGCCGCCTTCTTCTCCCAGTACTTCTTCACCCAGGCATCGAAGCTCTTGCCCGCGGCATTGTCGCGCCCGGTAAATGCCAGCGCCGCAATCTCCGAGTAGGCAACGTTCACCCTTGTCTTCTCGTTCACCGGAATAATGCGAACAAAAGAATCCGCCAGCGTGGCGCCCGTGCGACGGTCGAAGAGATAGCCCTGCACCCGGCTGCCATCCTTGCGCGTCAGCGTGATGTCGCCGCGATAGTCGAAGGCCTTCTCCAGCGCCTCGCGCAACTCGTCCTCGCCGGCCAGCTGGGGCACCCAGCCCTCAAGCTGCTCGCGCTCGCGCCCCGCCGCAATCTCCATCTCGTCCGCACTCACCCGCGCCGTCTTCGCTGCTTCCTGCGTCATGCTACTCACGCGCGACCCCCTGTAGCTCCGCCGTCTCTTCCTTCGCCTCCGCAACAGGCTCCGCAATCTGCACCAGCGGCCCGTGCTGCGCCTTGGGCCACTCGTTCAGCAGCTTCAGCGCCTCCTCGTCCTCATACCGCGGCGGGAAGATGTACTTCTTCGCCGTCACCAGAAATCCGTAGTCCACCGCCGAGGCCTCGTGGCCGGAGTGCACCATGCAGTTGGCGCACTTCGGGTTCCCGCTCTTCGCTCCGTACTTCTCCCACTCCACCGAGTCCAGCAGCTCCTGGAAGGTGTCGGCGTAGCCGTCCTGCAGCAGGTAGCACGGCTTCTGCCAGCCGAAGATCGAGAACGTCGGCATCCCCCACGGCGTGCACTCGAAGTTCCGCTTCCCCATCAGATACTCCGAAAACAGCGGGTGCGTATTGAAGTGCCAGCTCTTCTTGCGGTTCGACAGGATGGCGCGAAACAGCCTGCGCGAGCGCGCCTTGCCCAGAAAGTGGTTCTGGTCCGGCGCCTTCTCGTAGGTATAGCCCGGCGACACCATCATGCTCTCCACGCCCGCAGCCATCATCTCGTCGAAGTGTGCGCGCACGCTCGCCGGGTCGGCCCCGTCGAACAGCGTCGTGTTGGTCGTCACGCGGAAACCCGCCGCCACCGCGGCCCGCACACCCTCCATGGCAATGTCGTACCCTCCCTCGCGGCACACCGAAAAGTCGTGGTGCTCGCGCTGGCCATCCAGATGCACGCTGAATGAGAGGTACTTGCTCGGCGTGAACAGGTGCAGCTTTTCCTTCAGCAGCAGCGCGTTGGTGCACAGGTAGACGTACTTCCTGCGCGCCACCAGCCCGGCCACAATCTCTGGCATCCGCGGGTGCAGCAGCGGCTCTCCGCCGGGAATGGAGACCATCGGCACGCCACACTCCTCCACCGCGCGGAAGCACTCCTCCGGCGTCAGCTCCGCCTTCAAAATGTGCGCGGGATACTGGATCTTGCCGCACCCGGCGCAGGCCAGGTTGCAGCGGAACAGAGGCTCCAGCATTAGCACCAGTGGGTACCGCCTGCGCCCCTTGAGCTTCTGCTTCAGCACATAGGTTGCAACGGTCCACATTTGTGAGATCGGCACTGCCATCCGGTGTTCTCCTTGTTTCCAAATTGCGCGCTGTGATTTGGGAACTTGCGACAATATTGAGAGGGCCCCACTGGCATCTGCACTGAAACACCGAACACAGGCATTTCTACACGCGTTCTCAGTTCCCCGTCAGGCGCATATTAACCGGCGCCTTGCATCCCCTCTAGTTTACCTTGCCACCGGCTCCTGTGCAGCAACTTCGCCCGCAAGTGCCGATGCGAAATCCGGGCCCAAAGCCTTGATGGCCTTGATCAGATCGTCACCATGTTTCACTCCCGTCTGCGTATACACGGTATTGCCCTGCGCATCGATCAGGTAAACAACAGGAATAGCAGTACGAGCGTTCATATCGCCCTGATAGTCATTCCACAGATAGCCATGTTCCTTGAGCCACATAGAACCAGCCACCAGGTCTTCGCTGTAGTCCAGGCCAACTACAGTAAGGCCGGCAGCCTTTGTCTTTGCAGCGATTCGCGCAATGAACGGCATCTCCGAGACACACGGCACGCACCATGTCGCCCAAAGGTCTATAAGAACAGGATGGCCACGCAAACTTGTGATGTCGAACTTGCTCCCATCCAGCTTCAGCATCGTCAGCGAGGAGACCGGAAGAGGTCCTGCATCCTTCGCTGGACTGCTAAGCTGCGTAGGTGTCGGAGTTGCATGCGGATTTGAAAACTTCTCGACCTGCGTCACGCCAGCCGGAGGAGTGAAATGAAATAGCTCAGGATCGATCGTTTGATTCAGTCGCGTCAAGGTGTAAAGAGTCACGTTCACATGGTGCGTCAGAACAGCCCCCGGCGCAGGTCCTTTGCTCGTCATAGGTGCCCGGGAGTCGCTCTCGCTGACATCCTTTACCAGCAAGCCTGTCTGTCGATCGATCCACAGCGTCTCCTTGCTGTTGTCTGTCTGGGGCTTCAAATAGTCATCGCCTGTGAATGTCACCACCCGGCAACCGACATTTTTCCCGTTCACCGTAATACTTTCATCCGGCAAAAAGTGCGCCGACTTCAATGAAAATCCGATTGCCATCAGTCCCCGATGCAGAGAAGTCGCGGCAGAAAGAGGAAACGCATCTTCCTGTTGTCGCATATCTTCCACTTCTAGCGGCTGCATCACTGCCCCGCTGGCGCGTTTCACATACTCCGCATAACTCCTGTGCAGGTCCCACTCCGACACGCCATCCGAAACGGCAAGCGCCGACCCGGTCTCGTTTCGAGATTCAAAGCGATACTTGCCGTTTCCATCAACGGCTGCATCGGTAAATACTTTGTTCGATGAATCGCTCAGTTCGCTGTGGGCTTTATATTCCGTTACCTTCTCGATCTGGTAACTCTTCGCATCGGCATACCGTTGCGCCGTCTCTTGCAGCAGCTTGAGCGGATCATTCTCGCTCTGCGCCCAGATGGAACCCGTAACGGCAAACAAAGCGACAACGACCAGACAGCGATGCATATTATGTTCCTTCCTAACCACCGAAACGGCTCACCATCTTCCATGACGCAGGTACAGCCTACGCCGCCCCTACCTCCCGCTCCATCACGCGCTTGTAGGTTGTCAGCGCCAGCAGCGGGAAGTAGTCGCGATACAGGTGGTACGCCAGGTAGAAGACGCGCGGAAATCCCGTCCCGGTGTAGATTGCCTCGCCGTTGCGTCCCTCCGCCGACTCGTCCCACGTCCCGCTGGGCAACTGCTTCGACACCAGCCACCGTATCCCCTTGGCCACCGAGTCCGAGCGCGTGTCGCCCGCCGCCAGCAGCCCCAGCACCGCCCATGCGGTCTGCGAGGGTGTGCTTGGCCCGATGCCGCGCTGCATCGGATCGTCGTAGCTCGCGCAGGTCTCGCCCCACCCGCCGTCCGCGTTCTGCACCATGCGAATCCACTCCGCCGCCTGCACAATCGGCGGCTCGTGGCTCCACATCCCCATCGCCTCCAGCCCGCGCAGCACCAGAAACGTCCCATACAGATAATTCACGCCCCAGCGCCCGAACCAGCTTCCGTCGGGCTCCTGCTGCTTGAGCACAAACTGCACCGCATGCTCCACTCGCTTGTCGCGCCGGGTGTAGCCGTAGCTCGCCAGCATCTCCAGGATCCGCCCCGTAACGTCCACCGTCGGCGGGTCAAGCATCGCGTTGTGGTCGGCAAACGGAATGTACTGGAAGATCATCTTGGTATTGTCGCGGTCGAAGCTGGCCCATCCGCCGTTCTTGCACTGCATGGCGAAGATCCAGTCCAGCGCGCGCTGCGACACCTCATGCTGATACCGCTCCCGCGGATTGCGCACGCAATTCAGCGCCAGCAGCACCTGCGCCGAGTCGTCCACGTCCGGATAAAACTCATTGTTGAACTCGAAGTACCAGCCGCCCGGGGCCACATCCTTGATGCTCTTCGCCCAGTCCCCCTTGTGGCGCACCTCCTTCGACAGCAGCCAGTCCGCCGCCTTCAGCAGCCGGGGGTCGTTCTTGGCCACTCCCGCCTCGCCCAGCGCGTACACCGCCTGCGCCGTGTCCCACACCGGCGACATGCACGGCTGCATACGGAAGGTCGGCGTGGGGTAGCCCGGATCGCCGTTCGGCTTGTCGATCCCCAGCCGCTCGAACTCGTCCATCGCGCGGATGAACTGCGGATCGTCCTGGGTGTATCCCAGGCAGGCCAGCGCCACAATCGCATTCAGCATCGCCGGATAGATTGCGCCCAGCCCGTCCGACATCTCCAACCGCTCCAGCAGCCACTTCTCCGCCTTCTTCAACGCCATCTTGCGCAGCGGCCGAATGTGGATGCGCTCGAACCAGTGAGTGATGCGGTCCAGCGCCAGGAAGAAGTTGCGCCAGCCGATGGGGTGCTTGCGGTCCCACTTCAGGTGCAGGTTCGCCTTCTTGCGCCCCCCCACAAACAGTTCGCTGATCCCCTGCTCCGGCGGAATCTTCTTGAACGGCTTCTTGGCGTACGCAACCGACAGCGGAACCAGGATCGCGCGCGACCACGACGAGATCTCGTAGATATTGAAATAGAACCAGTTGGGAAACAGAATGATCTCGGGCGGCACAGCGGGCACGGCGTTGTAGTCGTACTGCCCCAGCGTGCACAGGTAGATCTTGGTGAACGTATTCACCTCAGTCACGCCCCCGTGGGCCAGTATCCACTCCCGCGCCTTCACCAGCACCGGGTGCTCCGCCGGCCATCCCATCAGCTTCAGCGCCAGGTACGCCTTCACCCCCAGCGAGATGTTCGACGGCCCGTTGGGGTAGATGCTCCATCCTCCATCCGCGTTCTGGTGGCGCAGGATCTCATTGATCGCGCGCTCCATCTTGCCGCGGTCGCCCGTCCCCAGCATGGTGTGCAGGAAGATGTAGTCCGACTCCAGCATGGAATCGGCCTCCAGCTCGCCGCACCAGTGGCCCTCCGGGTGTTGCAGGCCGAGCAGCCACTCCGTGGCCCGCGCAATGCCCTCCGTGACCCGGTCCAGCCCAATGTCCATCCGGCCATAGCGCGGCCGCACAGGTATCGTGGTCGCCGCCATCGGATTCCGTGGAGATGTGCTCATCGATTTCAAACTCTCTGGATCGCCAGCCATTCGATCGTGCTCTGCCGATCCTACTCTGTCTGGCCAATCTGGAATTGCAACTCGCAGGCTTCTCTCCAACCCGGCCTGCGTAGGATTGCGTTCTACTGCTGGACCGGCGGGGCCGACGCAATCGCCTGAACAATCTCCGGAGGAAGTCCGAAGCGCACATTCTCAGGCATCACCTCAACCTCGTCAACCGACCCGTACCCCATGTTCTGCAGAACATCAACCACATCCTGGACCAGCACCTCCGGCGCCGACGCGCCAGCCGTCACGGCAACTGTATTCACGCCCTCCAGCCACTCCGGCTGGATTGCCTCCGCCGAGTCGATCAGGTAGGACTTCGTATCCAGTTTCTTCGATACCTCCACCAGCCGGTTGGAGTTCGAGCTGTTCTTCGACCCCACCACCAGCACCACGTCCGCGCCGTGCGCCACATTCTTCACCGCAACCTGGCGGTTCTCCGTCGCGTAGCAGATGTCCTGCGCATGGGGCCCGGCAATATTCGGAAACTTCCTCTTCAGCGCGTCAATCATGTACCGCGCTTCATCCAAAGAAAGTGTGGTTTGCGTAAGATACGCAACCTTGTTGGGGTCGGGAACCACCAGCGCATCGACCTCCTTCACGGTCGAAACCACCTGCGTCACCGCCGGTGCCTCGCCCTGCGTCCCCTCCACCTCCTCGTGGTCGCGATGCCCCACCAGCACCAGCGAATAGCCCCGCTTGGAGAACTTGATCGCCTCCTGATGCACCTTCGTTACCAGCGGGCAGGTCGCGTCAATCACCTTCAGCTTCCGCTCCAGCGCGCGCTCCCGCACAGCCGGCGATACGCCATGCGCCGAGAAGATCACCCGCGCCCCCTCCGGCACCTCGTCCAGCTCGTTGACGAAGATCGCGCCCTTCTTCGCCAGGTCGGTCACCACATAGCTGTTATGCACGATCTCCTTGCGCACATAGATCGGGGCGCCAAACGTCTCCAGCGCAATCTGCACAATGTCGATCGCCCGCACCACCCCCGCGCAGAAGCCCCGCGGCTTCAACAGAAGTACCCGCTTGGTGGCAATCGCCGTGTCGCTCTGGCCGAGACTGGGTGAGTCCAGTGTGGTCGTAGTCACAAATTCAAGTATACCGTGTCTCGCCCCGCCGCAACACCGCTCAGGAGCCCCAGACCTCCTTCGGCGGTTCGCTCATGGCTCAAAGTTCATAGTTCATGGCAGATACACAAATCCACCTTCAGCTTCGGTAAACCGCGCAGAACTTCAGCCCACGAATTTCAATCCAATGAACGCCGCCCCGTTCCACGTCTCCGCCCGGTCCGCATCTACGCCGCTGCCACTGCCTTCTCATCGCAGCCAACGTGGCCGCAATGGCAGCTCAGCGTCATCATCTTCTTGGTGTCCTCGCAGTGCGACGAACAATACTTCTTGCCCGGGGGGGCCATGCAGGTACAAGCCATATGGGCGCATTTGGTGGGTGCTGCAGGTGTGGTTGACATACGTCCTCCTTAGAAGTGGCGAAGCTCCGATCGTCCAGGAGAGCCAATATTGTACTCGCAAGTTCTGATGATGAGATGCTATTTAATTCGATAACGTCGCCGGGTGCCCCATTCATCGTGCCTTTGTCTCACGCGATGAGTGGGAGGGCCCCTACCGGCTCGACTTCAACAGGCTCCGCGCGTGCTCCACGCTGCTCTGGGTCAGCTTCGCCCCGCTCAGCATCCGCGCAATCTCCTGCGTCCGCTCGCCCTCCTCCATCCGCCGCACGCTGGTGCGCGTCCGCCCGCCCTTCTCCGCCTTCTCGATCAGAAAATGCTGGTCGGCAAACGCCGCAATCTGCGGCAGATGCGTGATGCACACCACCTGCTGTCGCCGGGCCAGCGCCTTCAGCTTCCGCCCCACCGCCTCCGCCGCCCTCCCGCCAATCCCGATGTCGATCTCGTCGAAGACCAGCATTCGCGGCGTCGGCAGCGCACTCTTTTTCTTGCCGTGCCCCGCTCCGGCAGCGGCAAAGCTTTCCTCCACCGTCACCTTCAGCGCCAGCAGCACGCGAGACATCTCTCCGCCCGACGCAATCTCATCCAGCGGCTTCAGCGGCTCACCCGCATTGGTTGCAATCAGGCACTCCACCCGGTCCCACCCGTGCGCCGTCCAGTTCGCCGCCTCCTGCTCAGCCGTCACCTGCACCCGGAACCGCGCCGTCATCGCCAGGTCGTTGATCTCCGCCGTCGCCAGCCTCTCCAGCCGCGCCGCCGCCGCCGTCCGCTCCGCCGTCAGTCTCTCCGCCGCCGCGCGGTACGCCGCGCGGTCCCGCTCCAGTTGCACTTGCAGCTCCGCCAGCAGCTCGTCGCGGTTCTCCACCTCAGCCAGCCGCCGCGCCGCCTCCTCGCCGAAGCGCATCACCTCCGCCAGCGTCTGACTCCCGCCGGCCCCGCCGTACTTCCGCTTCAGCCGGTCCAGCACCGCCAGCCGGTCCTCGATCTCCGCCAGCCGCTCCGGCGATGCGTGGACCTTCTCGGCAAAGTCCCGAACCTGCGCGCTCACATCCTCCACCGCTGCCTTGGCCGCCGCAAGCTGCTGCGCCGGCTCGGCGAATCGCGCGTCGAACTTCGCCAGCTCCTCCACCTGCTTCAGCGCCGCCGTCAGCGTCGTCTCCGCGGCTCCTTCCGACTCATACAGCAGTTCATGCGCCGTCTTCGCCGCCGTATACAGCTTCTCCGCATTGGCCAGCACGCGCTTCTCCGCCTCCAACTGCGCGTCCTCGTCCTCGGCCGCAAGCTGCGCGTCGGCAATCTCCTTCGCCTGGAACCTCCACAGGTCCGCCATGCGCATCCGGTCCTGCTCGGAGGCCTGCAACTCCGTGAGCCGCTCCGTCGTCGTCCGCCACGTCGCAAACGCCGCAGCCGCATCGTCGGTCGCAATCCCTCCAAAACGGTCCAGCAATCCCCGCTGCTGTGCCTGGTCGAACGAGCCCAGCGTCTCACCCTGTGTATGGATCAGCCCCAGCTCCGGCGCCAGCTCGCGCAGCACCGCCACCGTCGCCGGCTGGTTGTTGACGAAGACCCTCCCCTTGCCGCCCGCTGCAATCTCCCGCCGCAGCAGGATGTCGTCGCTGAAACTCCCCGCGTCGATCCCGTTCGCCTCCAGAATCGCCGCCGCTCCCTGCGTCCCCTCGAAGACGCACCCCAGCACGGCCTTCTCCGCGCCATGCCGCACCACATCGCTGGAAGCTTTCCCGCCCAGCAGCAGAGCCAGCGCGTCGATCAATATCGACTTGCCTGCGCCCGTCTCGCCCGTCAGCAGGTTCAACCCAGGCCCAAAGCTGGCCACCGCCTGGTCGATCACCGCATAGTTTTCCGCCCGCAGCTCCAGCAGCATGTCCGCCCGCGCCTCATCCTCGTTGCGAAAAGCCTAGCACGTCACCGCAATCTGTTGGTGCAGGATGCACTCCGTCGTCACTCACCGACAGCGGGCGCCGCCTTAGCCACCTTTTTCTTTCGCCAATCCTCGCGGAGCCTTCGAAAGACAGGTTCAGTCGACCAATATAAGCAATTTGCTATCCAGAACTGATATAGGGTCCCGTAAAAACCATTCACGCGTTGACTGGGGACGAGTCCTACTATCTGCAAAAGAAGGCCATGCAGATGCAGAAAACCTTTAACGGAAAAGAAAGCACCGATAGACAAAGCCCAGAGCGGTAGACAAATCAGCAGAAAATTCCACCACGGCCCAACGCCCTTTCGAAGCAGCGCTCGGGACACAAACAGAATCAGCAATCCAACCACCGGCCAGTACAGCAATACGAACAGCGTCTCCATACTCACTGCCCTTCCGGCGCTCCTCCTCCCGGCCCTCCCGGCGCCTCACCGCCGCCGCCCTCACCCATTCCGCCTCCACCGCCTCTTCCCCCCATCCCTCGCATCCCCATTCCGCCGCCGCCAGGCATGCCACGCATGAGGTAGCTGGTTTCGAAGCTGGCAGGTTTTCCGTTCTCCACATTCGGAATAAAGACCAGCAACGTTGCCCGGGAGTAGCCCGCGTCCGCGGCTTCTTTATCGTCGGCGTCCTCCACCACGGCCTTCGACACGATCCCCTTTTCATCCACCCAAACTCTCAGTTGGGCCTGGCCGCTGGCGTTATACGGGGTGGGCTGCGGCGCACCCGGTTTCCTCATATTCATCGGCAGCTGTGGATGCGCTTCCGCGCGCAATACGATCCCGCGCTGCTCATCGATCCTCGTGCCTGCGGGCTCTTCGGTCGCCCCAGCCGGAACGGCCAGCGCATCCGCCGATACCGCTTCCGACGCGTCCGTCAACTTCGCCTCAAATAGCTCATGTTTCCCATAGGTCTTGCGGACAGTGGTAGCCAGATGCAGTGGGCCAACCTGCTTCCAGTCCTCGTACGCAACCTTCTCCTCGTCCCTGACGACCAGCGCGACGTACCCGGTCGCCGGGTCGAAGCAGACAGCTCCTCTCGCGTCCTCCCCCCCACACATCAGCGAGACGCCATCCACCGTGCGCGGCTTCATCTTCTGGTCTCCGCGCATGGCCGTCATCAGCACACTGCGATACATCATATGCACTTCCGCAAATTCCATGATCCGCAGTGGCCGCAGGCCCTTTTCCATCGCCCAGACACTATCGCCCTTCGTCAGATCGCTCTCGTCGTAGGCGTCTGTATGGATCGCGGTGCGCACCCCGTCTTTGCTGATCCACGTCTCGTAGGTGCCGGTGTGCGGCTTGTTCTTGTAGTCCGTTATCTTCAGCTCGTAGCGCAGGTGCAGGGGAGTCACTAGTTCTCCCTTCGCATTCGTTATCGACGTTGCAACCCACATCCGCTGCACGGCCTGGGTAAGGGTGTCATCCCCCATTGCGCGCGGCAGCCCAGATGGGTTTGCCTCAGTCCCTCCGCTCGGCGGTGGAATGGCCTGCGCCGGTGCCTGCGCTCCGCCCTGCATCCCTCCCGGCCCCCGTCCCTGCATCCCGCCACCCTGCATCCCGCCACCCTGCATCCCGCCACCCTGCCCGCGTCCCTGCGCCCAAACCGTCCCCGTCAGCGCCACCAGCATCACCAGCACCAACCCAACTCCCCGCCAACCCCAACCAGCCAGCCCATTGTTCCCGTTCACATCCTTCAATAAGTTCATACCGCCTCCGTGAGTCCCATACGATCCCCACCAATCTAGGTCGCCCCCTGTGCAAGGATCAAGTTAATTCCCCGAACCATCCCGTATACGCGCGCATCCACTCCACACCGCGCCACGCCTTACAATGGTGCTAATGATGTTGCCTCCTTTAGCCTCGCCCGCTGCCCTTGCGCTCTGCCTCTTTCAGGATGACGCCACGCTTCCGCCGGTTGGCGCCTCCGGCGGGGCCATCATGGAGATGGTGCGCAACTCCGGCCCTGTCGCCTTCGCCGTCCTCGTCATCCTGTTGATCGCCAGCATCTGCTCCTGGGCCATCATGATCTCCAAGTGGCGCCGCTTTGGCCGCGCGCGCCGCCAGAGCCAGCTCTTCATCCGCGCCTTCCGCAAGTCCGGCCGCCTCTCCGAGATCGCCGCCATCGCCGGCAACTACAGGCCCAGCCCGCTGGTCTCCGTCTTCAACGAGATCTACGACGAGTATCAGCGCCAGAGCGGAGGCCGCGGAACCCCACGCAACCCCGTCGCCATGGAGCGCGCCGCCCAGACCGCTTCCTCCGAGGCCCTCACCGCCATGGAGTCGCGCATGACCTGGCTGGCCACCATCGCCAATGGCGCCACCTTCGTCGGCCTCTTCGGCACCGTCTGGGGCATCATCGACGCCTTCCACGGCCTGGGAACCTCCGGCGCCGCAACCCTGCGCTCCGTCGCCCCCGGCATCTCCGAGGCGCTCATCACCACCGCCGCGGGCCTGGCTGTCGCCATCCCCGCGCTGGTCGGATACAACCAGCTCACCTCGCAGTTGCGCGACTTCGCCTCGCGCATGGACGACTTCGGCCGCGAGTTGCTCAACGCCATCGAGAACGCAGCCCTGCTTACGCCGCAGCCGCCGCCGGCCCCGCCGCCGCCTGGCGACCTCGCCCCACAGCCTCTCCGAAGGACCTTCTGATTTATGGCCTTCTCCACCCAAAACGGCGGCCAGATACGCACCCAGACCGCGCTGGCAGAGATCAACATCACGCCCCTGGTCGACGTCGTCCTGGTGCTTCTCATCATCTTCATGCTCACCGCCCCGGTGCTGCAATCCGGCATCGTCGTCGCCGTGCCCCACACCCGCACCGTCAACCAGATCACCGAGCAGCGCATCGTGGTCACCATCGACAAGGACCAGAACGTCTTCCTCCAGGCCGGTGGCCCCGACATACCCATCACCTTATCCGACCTCACCTCCCGCCTGCGCAGCAGCGCCCGCGGCGATCCGGCCAAGCGCACCATCTATCTCCGCGCCGATGAAAAAGTTCCCTTCGGCGCTTTCGCCTCCGTCATGGACGCCGTCAAACGGGCAGGCATCACCAACATCAGCATCGTCACCCAGCCGCTGGAGTCCACCCCGGCGGCTGACACCGCAACCAAGTAACCCGCAACTCCGTTCGTGTTTGTCATTCTGAGCGCAGCAACACAAGAGTCGTCATTCTGGCGGAGCCAGAATCTCAGTATTTCGCTTTTGTTTGTTCTTGTTCGTTGATTGTTTTTCACCGCACGAACGTCCGCCCCCCATGGAAACCCGGCTCACAACTCGCGCAGGCATCGCACCCGGCAACGACCAGCTCGGCGGCGGCTTCATGGGCTCGTTCATGCTGCACGCCGCGCTCCTCCTGCTGCTCCTGTCCTGGGCCTGGATCTTCCACTCTGGCAGCAACTGGGGCGACTCTGGAGCCACTTCCGGCGCCATCCAGGCCACCATGGTCGACGCCATCCCGCTGCCGCCCCGCCAGCCCATGGATACCAACAACGTCCTTGCCACCGACGCGCCCTCGCCCGCGCCCATCACCTCCACAGCGCACACCGTGGATGTGCCCCAGCCCGACGCCATCGCCATCCCCGCCAAGTCCGCCAAGCCGCTCAAGACCGCCGACCAGGCCACTCCGGCCCCGCCTCTCCATCCCCAACCCGGCAAGGTTGACCCCAACAAGGTCCAGACCGGCGAAGCCGGCGGCTTCAACCTCGCCATGAGCGCCACCCAGACCAGCGCCGGCACATTCAACGTCGGCACAACCGACGCCGCCTTCAGCACCCGTTTCGCTTACTACGTCCAGCAGATCCAGCAGAAGGTCGCCGCGCAGTGGTACACCAACATGCTCGACCCACAGGCCGCCGGCCATCGCGTCTACATCGTCTTTCAGGTGGAGCGCGACGGCTCCCTCACCAACATCAAGATCTCCCAGCGCAGCGGCGACCCCACGCTCGACCAGACTGCTCTCAACGCCGTCCGCCACATCGACACCTTCGGCCCCCTGCCCGACGCATACACCGGCAGCCACATCAATGTCACCTACTACTTCGATCCCCCACCCCGCCCATAGCCCGTCTGTCATTCCGCAGAGCTATCGCTTGTCATTCTGAGCGCAGCGAAGAATCCCCGTATTTTGTTTGAGTCAACCAACTCCCCCCTTCACTCACAATGTTCCCGCCCCGCCGGTTACAACCAAAGATTCATCGCGACCGTCTACCATAGAGAGCATGGATCGCACCACCCGCACATCCCGCACGCGCACCGCCCCATTCCGATCCACTGGCGCCATCCTGCTGCTGGCGCTGGCCGCCCTGTTCGCCCTGCCCGCTCGCGCCCAGGACAACGTCCTCACCGGGACCAGCTCCGGAGTCACCATCACGCGCATCGCCGTCGCAGACTTCAAGCCGCTCGCCGCCGACCCCCAGACCGCCGCTCTCAAGCAGACCTTCGATGCCACCCTCTACGCCGATCTTGCCTCGGCCGGCATCTTCGACATCGTCTCCAAGAGCCTGTTACCGCCCGGCAATCCCGGCGCTCCCGCTGAAATCCAGCTGCAAAGCTACTCCAACGCGCCCGCCAGCGCCGCCTATGTCGTATTCGGATCGATCGGCGTGGTCAACGGCAAGCTGATCACTAACGGCTTCCTCTTCGACGCCAAGAACCTGCAGTACCCGCAGGTGCACGCCAGGCAGTACAGCCAGGACCCCACCGACGACTCCGCGCGCCAGACTGCGCACCAGTTTGCCGATGAGATCATCCTGAGCCTGGGCGGTGGCACCCCAGGCATCGCCGAGACCAAGATCTTTTACGTCCAGATGTCCGGCGACCTCACCCGCGACGCCAGCAAGGAGATCTGGCAGATGGACTACGACGGCGCCAACCAGCACCCCATCACCCACCTCGGCACCATCTCCATCTCGCCCCGCGTCTCGCCCGACAACACCCGCCTCGCCTTCGCATCGCTCGGCCGATACGGCTTTCAGCTCAAGATGTACTCGCTCCTGCTCAACCGTTACGTCGCCTTTCCCATCGGCAACGGCAGCACCGAGTCGCCCGCCTGGGCGCCCAGCGGCAACGAGCTGGCCTACGCCGCCGCTCCCAGTGGCTCCTTCGAGATCTGGGTCGCCGACGCCAACGGCAACCTCGGCCGCCGTATCACCAGCTTCCGCGGAGGCAACGTCTCGCCCACCTACAACCCAAAAACGGGCGCCCAGATCGCCTTCATCAGCGACCGCACAGGCCTGCCCCAGCTCTACATCATGAACTCCGACGGCTCCGGCGTGCAGATGATGACCGACGGAGGTTATGTCTCCTCGCCCTCTTGGTCGCCTGACGGAAAGTTCATCGCCTTCGCATGGGACCGCAAGTACGGCCCCGGCGCTCCCGGCGGTCAGGACATCTACGTCATGAACGTCGCCACCAAATTCTGGACCCAGCTCACCCGCGACGGGGGCCGTTGCGACTTTCCCTCCTGGTCGCCAGACAGCCGACACATCGTCTACGCCAACTCCGCCGACGGCCGCCCCGATCACTGGCGCATCTGGACCATGCTCACCGATGGCACCCAGCGCCGTCCGCTCACCGGCCCCGGCGCCGATATGCCCAACTGGAGCTGGAAATAACTCCCCCGCAGCTCCCCATCCCGTGCAATTGCAAAAAACATCTCTGCCGGCAATCTTGATTTTCAGTAACATGGAATGGATGGACCATTGCAAACACCGTTGGATGTAGCATTGACAGTGCAGGAGAAACCGATGACCCACATGCAATCGTCTCAGCCGAAGTCGTTTCTTCCCAGGCCGCTTCGCGCCGCCCTCTTCCTGGCGGTCGCGCTGGCCGCCGTCTCCGGCTGCCACAAGAACGCCGCCACCAGCGTGAACCCCGAAAGCACAGCGCCCACGCCCGCGCCGCTGCCGCCCATCCCCACCGCTACGCTCACCGCCGATCCGCTGCTCATCGACCTCGGCCAGTCCGTCGTCCTCAACTGGCGCACCACCGATGCCTCCAACGTCACCATCGAAGGCATCGGCGCGGTCAATCCCAACGGCACCCAGACCGTCTCGCCCACCGCCTCCACCAACTTCCACATCGTCGCCAAGGGCGACGGAGGAACCACCGAGGCCAGCGTCCGCGTCACCGTCCGCGTTCCCGTCGCGCCCACCGTCCCCGCCGACAACACCGCATCAGCCGACATGGGCTCCGAGGCCGACTTCCACGACAACGTCCAGGACATCTACTTCGACTACGACAGCTACGATCTGCGCGCCGACGCCCAGGCAGCCACCGTCAAGGCCGCTTCTTACCTCGTCGCCCACCCCGACATCCGCATCGTCATCGGAGGATACTGCGACGACCGCGGCTCCGCAGAGTACAACCTGGCCCTGGGTGAGAACCGCGCCAATGCCGCCAAAACCGCGCTGGTCAACGCCGGCGTCGCCCCGGCGCGCATCCGCGTCGTCAGCTACGGCAAGGAAAAACAGTTCTGCACCGACGAGAGCGAGTCCTGCTGGCAACAGAACCGCCGCGCCCAGTTCGCCCTCGACCGCTAGAGCTTGCCGCTTTGAAGGGGCGCGACTTCAGTCGCGCCATCGGCCACAACATTGAACAGCGGCTTTAGCCGCCAAGGGAGACTTCCCATGCCTAGAGATATTTCATCGAAAGCTGCGCAAACCATGCCTATGACGAGAGATCTCTCAGCCACGCGAGCCGCTCTCACGATCGTCGTCCTCTTCGCACTCGCACTCGCCGCTCCGCCCGCCTTCGCCGCCAACAAGGACATGGTCCAGCTACAGACCCAAGTCCAGGAGCTGCAGACCGCCGTCGCTCGCCTCCAGCAGTCCAATGACGAGCGCATGGGAGTCCTCAAGGACCTCGTCCAGCAGGGCGCAGATTCGGTCAACAAGATGTCGGCCGCCATCGACGCCATGCAGCAACAGATTCGCGCACAGCACGATACCACCAGCGCCAAGCTCGACCAGTTCTCCAGCCAGATGCAGACCCTCAGCGACTCGCTCGACGAGGTCAAGGCACGCCTCAACAACCTGGAAAAAGCCATGCAATCCGTCCAGGACCAGCAGCAGTCCATCAACGCCGCCCTGCAAAATCTCACCCCTCCCGCCCCTGCCCCCGCCGCACCCAATGCATCGGGCGCGGCAACGCCGCCTCCCGACGCCTCCTCCACCCTCACGCCGCCCGTCGAGCCCGCTCCGGTCGCCGCCCGCCAGGGCAACCCGCCCGCCGCAGTTCCGCCAACCTACGCGGCAGCCACGCCGGGCCCCTCGGCCTCCACGCCGTCCAAACTGGCCGCACCCGCCCCATCCGCCCTCTACAAGACCGCCCTCAACGACTACATGGCCGCCCGCTACCCGCTGGCCTCCTCCGAGTTCGCCGAGGTCGCCCGCACCAGCCCCAGCGACCCCCTCGCCGGAAACTCCTTCTACTACCTGGGCGAGATCGACTACCGCGCCGGCAAGTACACCGCCGCCATCAAGGACTACGACCGCGTCCTCGAGCAGTTCCCCAACAACACCAAGGTCCCCGTCTCGCACCTGCACAAGGCACAGGCCCTCTTCGAGACCGGCAAGCGCGAGGCCGGCATCACCGAGCTGCGCACCATCATCTCGCGCTTTCCTGCCTCTACCGAGGCCACTCAGGCGCGCAGCAAGCTCAACGGCATGGGCGTCCCCATCACTCCCCGCCGCCCCACCCAGTAACGCCTCCGCATCGTTTTTGTTTGTCATTCCCCTTTGTTTGTCACTCCCGAAGGGAATCTGCTTTCTGTTTGTCATTCTGACCCTGCCCCTGAGCGCAGTCGAAGGGGAAGGGGAAGAATCCCCGCATTTCGCCTTTGCCTGTTCCTGCACTTTTCTGGCTCCATCCTCCGTGAAATGCGTTTAAGCTATAGAAGCTGAGCCGCATCTATGCTGAACGCACGATGCAGGAGAGTCAGACCCCCGCGTGAAAGAGCGCATTCGCAAACTGGTTGGACACGGCAGCGCAAACCGCAAGCCGCTTCGCATGGTGGCCGCGGCGCTGATCCTGCGCCCCTCCGCCGATCAGCCCGCCGGCCAGCCCGGCGGCACCGAAGTTCTCGTCTGCCAGTGCCGTCCAGACCAGCCGATGGGCCTCAAATGGGAGTTTCCCGGCGGCAAGATCGAGCCCGGCGAGTCCGCCGAGCAGGCCCTCGCCCGTGAGCTCCAGGAGGAACTCGGCATCCATGCCGTCATCGGCCGCAGGGTTGCGCAGGTCCGCCATCGCTATCGCAACGGCGCCGCCGTCGACCTTCAGTTCTTCGTGGTAGACCACTTCACCGGTGAGTTGGACAACCACATCTTCAACGCCATCTGCTGGTGCCCCCTCAGCCAGCTCCCCACCTACGACTTCCTCGCCGCCGACCACACCCTCGTCCGCGACCTCGCCGCAGGCAAACTCCTCTAACCCAGCGCCGCCACTATCTCCTCCGTCCGCCGCACCCGCCCAATCCGCGGAAAGATCCGCTCCACCGCATTGCTGTGGCTCTGGGCGCTGCGGCCCGTCATCGCGTCCTCCGCAAACACAATCTCGTAGCCGCGTTCATACGCATCCCTCGCCGTGCTCTCCACTCCGAACTCCGTCGCAATCCCGCACAGCACAATCGTCGTCAGCCCCCTCCGGCGCAGTTGCAAATCGAGGTCCGTCCCGTAGAACGCGCCCCACTGCCGTTTCAGGATCGCAACGTCGCCCGGCTGCCGGTCCAGCTCGGAAATCAATTCGCTCCAGTCCGCCGCCGGCGGCGCTGCTCCTCGCATCGGCTGGTCAACCGTCGTATGCAGCCGGTCCGCCCCATCCGCCGCGCCTCCCACATGCACCAGCACAACCAGCGCCCCCTTGCTGCGCGCGGCCTTCAGCAACCGCACCGTGTTCGCAATCACCGTCGCCGTCGGATGCGGATCGCCCTCCACCCCCACAATCCCCTTTTGCAGATCGATCACCACCACCGCCGTCCGCCGCGCCTCCAATACCAGCTCGCTCATCCCGCCCTCCTGTTCCCTGTTTTCTGTTTCCTGTTCCCTGTCCCCCTACCCGCCCGTCATCTGGTTCCACACCATCACCAGCGACAGCCCGATCACAATCGCCGCCGTAATCCATGCCACCCAGTTGAACCACGTCGAGTTGGTGTGTTCTCCCATCAGCTCCGTCTTGTTGATCAGCCGCAGCATGAAGATCATGATCACCGGCAGCAGCACTCCGTTCAGCACCTGCGACAGAATGATCACCTTCACCAGCGGAAAATCTGGCCACAGCACCAGGCCCGCGCCCAGC
Organism: Acidobacteriaceae bacterium; assembly: GCA_049513335.1. Taxonomy (GTDB): domain Bacteria; phylum Acidobacteriota; class Terriglobia; order Terriglobales; family Acidobacteriaceae; genus Edaphobacter. The sequence goes on from JBEKWE010000036.1 coordinate 18,394, forward strand.
ACGATCAGCGCTGTGTAAAACCAGTAGAAGAACGGCGCCTCCTTGAAGTTTTTGTCCAGCCCGCTCTCCACGCCCATCCCCTCGCACACCGTATACGCGGTCGACAGCGGCAGAATCGACGCCGAAAACACCGACGCATTGAACAGTCCCGCCGCAAACAGGATGAAGGCAAAGTCCCCCGCCAGTGGCTTCATCGCGCCCGCCGCGTCCGACGCCACCTTGATGTCGCGCATCCCATGCACGTACAGCGTCGCCGCGCAGGCAACAATAATGAACCACGCCACGATGTCGGTGAAGATGCAGCCCACAATCACATCCAGCCGCGAGGCCTTGTACTGCCGCACCGTGATCCCCTTGTCCACCACCGACGCCTGAAGATAGAACTGCATCCACGGCGCAATCGTCGTTCCAATCACTCCGATCGTCAGATAGATGTAGTTTTTGTCGCTCCACACCGAGCGCGGCGGCAGCGTCACCGTCGCCATCAGCGCCTCATGCCAGTTGGGATGGCTCACCACGCCCGCCGCAACGTACGCAATGTAGAAGACGCTCGCTACCAAAAACACCTTCTCCACGCTCTTGTAGTCGCCCTTCACCACCAGCACCCACACAATCGCCGCGCAGATCGGCACGCTCAGATATTTGCTCACGTGGAAGAGCTGCATCGACCCCGCAATGCCGCTGAACTCCGACACCACGTTGCCGTAGTTCACAATCACCAGCAGGATCATCATCACAAACGTCATGCGCAGCCCGAACTCCTCGCGGATCAGGTCGCTCAGCCCCTTGCCAGTCACCACCCCCATGCGCGCGCTCATCTCCTGCACCACAATCAGAGCCAGCGTGATCGGCAGGATCGTCCACAGCAGCAGAAATCCGTACTGCGCGCCCGCCTGCGAGTAGGTGAAGATGCCGCCCGTGTCGTTGTCCACATTGGCCGTGATAAACCCCGGCCCCAGCACCGCCAGGAACAGCAGGACGCGCAGCCGCCAATGCCGCCACAGCTTCATCGCCGCCCCGTTCCGGCGCGCGTCTCCGCCCGCGCCCCAGCCGCAACCGGCCCTGCGCCCGGCGCAAAGCCCAGTCCTCTGCCCAACGGATTCGTGCCCAATAATTTCATACCCACCCTGTAAAGTCCTTCGCCAATCCGGTTAATTCAACGTCCGCAACTGCGCAATCACCTGTTCCGCGTAGATCACGCCCGCCATCTTCTTCTCCGCGTCCACCACCGGCAGCGCGCGCAGGTTGTACTTGTCGAACAGCTCCGCAACCTTCTTCCAGTTGGCATGTACGTCGCAGGAAACGATGTGGTCGTCCGCCAGGCTGGCCAGCACGCTTCCCGGCGGAGCCAGCAGCGCCTTCAACAGCGGAACCACGCCGCGCAGCACCTCCTTGTCGTCCACCAGGAAGATGTGCGTCAGTATCTCCATGTCGTCGCCGAACTCGCGCAGCGCGGCCACCGCGTCGCTGGCCAGCGCGCCCTCGCCCAGCGCAATGTAGTCCGTCGTCATCTGCCCCGCAGCCGAGTCGCCGGAGAACTCCAGCAGCTCCTCCACCTCCTGCCGCTCCTCCGGGGCCATCTCTTCCAGGATCGCCTCCGACCGCTCCTCTGGCAGCTCCGCCAGAAAGTCCGCCGCCGCCGCCGGGTCCATCTCCTCCACAATCCCAGCCACTTGCTCCGAGTCGAGCTCTTCGGTCAGCGACTTCTGCATCTTCGGCTCGACCTCTTCCAGCGCCTCGGCCGCCACGTCCTCTTCCAGCGAGGTAAAGATCGCCTGCCGCTCCGCCGGCGCCAGGTCCTCCAGAATGTCCGCCAGGTCCGACGGATGCATCTTCGCCAGCTTTTCCTGCTCGATCTTCAGCCGCACCCGGCGCGACGGGTCGCGGTCGATCAGGTCCACAAAGTCCCACGGAATCGCGCTCGTCCCAAAGCGCCCGGCCACCCGATCCACCGTCGCCGCGGAGAGCCCCTTCAGCAGCCGCCGGATCGCGCCCCGCGTCCCCACCTCAACCTCGGCGATGCGCAACTTCAGCCCATGCCCTTCGAGCGGCCCTTCGGCCCCGCCCGGCATCGGTTCGGAGGCAGCTGCGGCGCCCGCGTCCGCCACCGGCTCCCACACCAGGTCCACATCGTTCACGCGCACCACCTTGTGCCCATGCACGTCGATAATCTGCTGGTCCAGCAGATCGCGCTCCAGCAGCAGGAACGACTCCTCCTCCGCCATCGGCGTGGCCTTCGCCTGCCCGCGCATCCGCAGCCCGCCCGCCGCGGTCATCTCCAGATCGCCCACCGCCACCATCGACATCCGCTCCCCGCGCCCCGCGCCCGCAAGCCGTAACACCAGTCCCTGCACATGGTTCGCATCCACCGGCGGAGACACGGCAAACTCGCGCACATGCCCCACCGTCCGCCCGCTGGCATCGGCCACCGGCGCGCCCATCAGCGCGGAGACGCTCGTCCTCTGGCTCGCATGTTTTGTCATAGGCACACTTCGACCCCGCTCACGCGCACAAAACCCCTTACCCGCATCCTACCCCACTCGGCGGTGCAACAGCCTCCCTGCTTCCGATTTGCACCAAACCTTCACATCCCCCAACATCCGCCCTGGCCCGCAAACAACCCGCATCCACGCGCCCTTCCTTGACATTCGAATCATCCGCAAGCAAACTTCCATCATTGCCGCTGCCCGCATCCAATCATCGATCGGCTCCGGCAGCAGGGACTCAATTGCCCGATTCCACCACAAGCCGCGTCTCCCTCACGCTCGGCTCCTCGCTCGAGAGCGTCGACACGGTGGAGCGGACGGCCGAGGACTTCGCCCAGCGCGCCGGCTTCGATGCCGACACCGCCTCCAACATCGTCATGGCGGTGCGCGAGGCCGCCATCAACGCCGTCCTGCACGGCAACGCATACAACCCCCAAAAGCGCATCACCGCCGCCTTCGAGACCAACTCCGACTGCCTCACCGTCCGCATCTCGGACCAGGGAAATGGCCTCGATCCCAGCACTCTGCCCGACCCGCTCGCCCCGGAGAACCTCCTGCGCGGCTCCGGCCGCGGCATCTTTCTCATCCGCACCTTCATGGATGAGGTACACTTTCGCCAGTTGCATCCGGGAACGGAACTCACCCTCATCAAACATCGCGCACCGGCCAAGCCGGCCGCCTAAGCCTTAAGGAGACACATCGTATGAGCATGAAAGTCGCAATCCGCCAGGTAGACGGAATCACCATCCTCGACCTCAGTGGCCGCATCACCCTTGGCGAAGGCAGCATCACCTGCTCAACCTCGGCGACACCAGCTACATCGACAGCTCCGGCATCGGCGAACTGGTCAGCGCCTTCACCTCCGTCAAAAACGCTGGCGGCGAGTTGAAGCTGCTCAACCTCACCAAGAAGGTCCACGACCTGCTCCAGATCACCAAGCTCTACACCGTCTTCGACATCTGGGACAACGAGGCCTCCGCCATCGGCGCCTTCGCCTGACGCATTGCCGCCTCCGGCCATCCGTCGCGATCACGAACGAAGGCCGTCGCCCGCGCGCGACGGCCTTCCTTCGTTCGTCCTCAACCTCTACTTCGAGAAGTCCACCTTCGGCGCCGCCTTCGACCCCGCGTCGGCAGAGTAGTACTCCGTCTTCGCATGGAACCCCGCCATCCCCGCCCACACGTTGTTGGGAAACTGCTGGATAAACACGTTGTAGTCCTTGATCGCCGCGTTATACCGCAGCCGCGACACTGCGATCCGGTTCTCCGTCCCCGCCAGCTCGTCCTCCAACCGCATGAACTGGTCGTTGCTCTTCAGTTGCGGATAGTTCTCCTGCATCCGCATCAGCGGCAGCAGCGCCACGTTCAGCCGGTCGTTGGCCTCCAGCTTCTCATTCGGCGTCCGCGCCGTCATCAACCCCGCCCGCGCATTGGCAATCGCCGTCAGGATCGTCTCCTCCACATTGGCATAGCCCTTCACGCTCGCCACCAGGTTCGGAATCAGGTCCGACCGCCGCT
>JBEKWE010000037.1:0-20560 GCA_049513335.1 Acidobacteriaceae bacterium
TGACCATTGCGCGCGCGGCCATGAGCCTCACCTTTCCTGCCCGCTTCATGCTCGTCGCCGCCATGAATCCATGCCCCTGCGGCTACTTCAACGACAAGTCGCGCGAGTGCATGTGTACGCCGCCCATGATCCAGCGCTACGTCAGCAAGGTCTCCGGCCCGCTGCTGGACCGCATCGACATCCACATCGAGGTCCCCGCTGTGCAGTACAAGGAGCTGCGCGGCGGCGTGAGCGCCGAAGGCTCGGCCGAGATTCGCGCCCGCGTCCTGGCCGCCCGCGAGCGCCAGCACGTCCGCTTCGCCGTCCCGCTGAACGCCCAGCCCGAACGCGGCAAAGCCTCGGCCAAGTCCGTCGCCAAGCCCATCTTCTCCAACTCGCAGATGAACACCCAGCAGATTCGCACCTTCTGCGATCTCTCGCCCGACGCCGAGCGCCTGCTGGAGCGCGCCATGCAGCAGCAGGGCCTCACCGCCCGCGCCCACGACCGCATCCTCAAGGTCTCCCGCACCATCGCCGACCTCGACGGCGTGCCCGACATCGCCGTCAAGCACATCGCCGAGGCCATCCAGTACCGCACCCTCGACCGCAGCTATTGGGCATAGCCTGCTGCTACTTGCCTTGAACCCTGAAATTGTTGATTCTAAAGTTTGCGGCGACCGACTCTAACTCCCTGCGTCGCGCAACCTCCCATTTATGGTAGATTAATTTTCACAACTTCCCAAAATAAGTATTGACTCAGCCAGCCAGACCGTTTATCTTCCTTATAGCAAGTTGTTCCACGTTGGCCAGTCCCGCAAGAGAGGTATAGGCGGCTACACAGCAACCACGCTTCGCCTCTGCTCTTGTACGTTCGCAGGAGTGTAATCTGCTCCGAATTGAATGAGATGTCGATCTACCTTAGCGGAGCGCAGATATCTGCGCCATACGGAAGCACTGTCTTACGAACACACTACGGGAGTAGAAAATAAACTTCAGATCGAACGCAGCCACTCCCCAATTCCCTGCATCTGATCGTTTGGGTCTGGGTCTGGCGATCACAAACCTCGTTCCACCTGTCGCATCAAGTCATTTTGATTCATAAGTTTAAACACTGTTGATCGCACTTGCGGTCCGAAGCAAGTCAATGCCAGGCTCGACATCAAGCCCTTCGCTGCGACGAAACGAAAGGAAACATTATGCGCTCAGACCTTATTTTTGGAGCACTCACTCACGTCACCAATCGCTACGAGCTCTGCCAGCTTGCCTCCAAGGCTACGCGCAAGCTGCACAAGCCCAACACCCGCCTGCAGGACACCACCAACGAGGTCCTCGACCGCTTCAAGGACACCGTTCCCATGGACGCCGCCGCAGAGACGGCCGTCGACAGCCTTGAGGAACGCCGCGCGGCCTGACCCGCGCGGCCTTGCCGCCACACTTCTGCAAAGGAACCCCACCCTGCACCAAATCCCTCCCGCAAGCGTATAATTCATTGCATCCGGTAGCTGCTCCGTTCTCATCACGGTCCCTCGCCTTCTGGCAGGCTTCGTGATGCGTTCCCCGCAAGGCAACTCCCCTCCCAGTCCCAAATCACCCCCCCCCCGATAATTCAGGTAAATCCCAGGAAAATATGACAATTTCAGAACTTAAAGAGCACAACATCGCCGAGCTGACCAAGCTCGCCCGCGGCCTCGACATCGCCGGAACCAGCGGCCTGCGCAAGCAGGACCTCATCTTCAAGATTCTCCAGGCGCAGAGCGAAAAAGAGGGCCACATCTTCGCCGAGGGCGTACTGGAGATCCTGCCCGATGGCTATGGCTTCCTGCGCTCGCCCGACTACAACTACCTGCCCGGCCCGGACGACATCTACGTCTCACCCTCGCAAATTCGCAAGTTCGACCTCAAGACCGGCGACACCATCAGCGGCAACGTCCGCCCGCCGCACGAGGGCGAGAAGTACTTCGCCCTGGTCAAGATCGAGGCCATCAACTTCGAGTCGCCCGAGGAGACCAAGAACAAGATCCTCTTCGACAATCTCACCCCGCTCTACCCCGAGGAGCGGATCAAGATGGAGACCGACCGCGAGCACATGTCGGGCCGCGTCATGGACCTGCTCACCCCGGTCGGCCGGGGCCAGCGCGGGCTCATCGTCGCTCCGCCGCGCACCGGCAAGACCATGCTGCTGCAGTCCATCGCCAACTCCATCACCACCAACCACCCCGAGGTCGTCCTCATCGTCCTGCTCATCGACGAGCGCCCCGAGGAGGTCACCGACATGCAGCGCAGCGTCAAGGGCGAGGTCATTTCGTCAACCTTCGACGAGCCCGCCGCCCGCCACGTCCAGGTCGCCGAGATGGTCATCGAGAAGGCCAAGCGCCTGGTCGAGCACAAGCGCGACGTCGTCATCCTGCTGGACTCCATCACCCGCCTCGCGCGCGCCTACAACACCATCGTCCCGCCCTCCGGCAAGGTGCTCTCCGGCGGCGTGGACTCCAACGCGCTGCAACGCCCCAAGCGCTTCTTCGGCGCGGCGCGCAACATCGAGGAGGGCGGCTCGCTCACAATTATCGCGACGGCCCTCGTCGATACCGGCTCGCGCATGGACGAGGTCATCTTCGAGGAGTTCAAGGGCACCGGCAACATGGAGGTCATCCTCGACCGCAAGCTGGTCGACAAGCGCGTCTTCCCGGCCATCGACATCCAGCGCTCCGGCACGCGCAAGGAGGAGCTGCTCATCCCCAAGGCCGAACTGGAGCGCACCTGGATCCTGCGCCGCGTCATCAACCCGCTCTCCCCGGTCGAGGCCATGGAACTGCTCACCGACAAGCTGGCCAAGACCCGCAACAACCAGGAGTTCCTGCACAACATGAGCTCCATCTAACTTTCATTCCGTCCTGACATTGGGTGCCCCATCCTCGCGCGATCCTATCGCGCAGGGTGGGGTATTCGCGCGAATGCGCGAACCGCTTTCCCCAAATTACTTTCTACCCACGACGCTCCTCTATGCTATGGTTCTGTTGCCATGCGCGTTGCGTTGTTTACGGTCTTATGTCTAATCGCAATCCATCCATCATTCGCACAGCCGTGCCCGGAAGAGAATCCTAACGGACCTTCGAAGGAATCCGCGTCGAGGACCCTTACAGGAAAAGTTGTTTACCACGACGGACTCCGCCAATGGTTTGGCTTGCAATTGGATGCGCCTGTATGCGGAGTAGACAAGGAAATCCAACTCTTGCAAGGGGGCGGTGCATTCGAAGTCGACGAGGGAAACGCCCAGGCAATTGAGGTCTTCCGAGGCTGCCGGGTGACTGTCCAAGGCCCAGTTGGAATCCCAGGCACTGGATACTACTCAGCTGCCCTATACCAGAACGTCGATAAGATTGTGCCGGAAAAGGATTGCGTACTGAAGTCGCACCTGCCTGATTACTCGAAGGCCAAACCAAATCCCTCGATCCGAAGCTATCGCGTCTCCATCCGGATCGACTATCTCGGCGATCACATCACGATAACGGCCCGAAGCGGGGATCGCATATTGACTCCCTGGCAGGCCTACGCCAGTTACTACCTCACGGGCGGATTCGGCCTATATGCTTACTGTGCCGACGGATTTGGTGTCGTTCACTTCACCGGCACACCCGAACTGAAGCCCTGGCTCATTGACAGTTACATTGCTGCCGACCCCGAGGGAGCAGCGCAAAAGCACGTCACCAACCTCCGTCTCGACTACACCTGCCACCGCTGACCAAAACCAAGCAGCCAGCCGTCTACTCAATAGCCATTCTCGTCCGATACGCCAAAGTCAGAACAACCCCACACAATCCTGCCAAAAATCTCTCCACGCTGTAAAGTGGATGTCGCGCGCAATGCGTCGAATCGATTCGCCGCGGACGCGCGACTGAACGCAATAAAGGGAGATCGGGCATGGCGAAGTGGACACGGCGGGACTTGGTGAAGGCTGGCCTCGCGGCATCGGCCGGAGTGATGACGGGCAAGGAACTGCTGGCCGAGGAGCGCTTAGCTGGTGCGGCGCCTGTCTTCGCGCAGACGGGCGCGACCCTTCCTGTTACGAATCTGCCCGGTGTCACGGAGCCGAACACGTTGCGCGAGCGGCTTCTGCTGGACTTCGGCTGGCGCTTCGCCCTGGGCAACGCCAGCGATCCGGACAAGGACTTCGGCTTTGGCAAGCTGCGCGGATCGGGGACCTTCGCCAAGGCGGGGCAGGTGGACGGGCCGGCTTCGCCGCGCTTCAACGATTCTGCGTGGAGCAAGATCGATCTGCCGCACGACTGGGCGATCGACCTGCCCTTTGTCAACAACCCGGCCCTCATCGCTCATGGCGCAAAGCCGCTGGGCCGCGAGTATCCCGAGACCAGCATCGGCTGGTACCGCCGCGAGTTCGTGCTTCCGGCCAGCGACGTGGGGCGTCGTATCTGCGTGGAGTTCGACGGCATCTTCCGCAACGCCACGGTCTTCTTCAACGGCCACTACATCGCCGAAAACATGAGCGGCTACGCGCCGCTGAACCTCGACCTGACGGACTTTGCCAACTTCGCCGACAAGGCCGCAATGGACCGCGCCGCGGCCGACCAGGCACGGCTTGCCGCAGCGGGCACGGACGCGGCTGCGGCGGCGCGCATCCGGGCGGGAACGCAGGCGCCGGGAAACAATGTCCTGGTCGTCCGCGTGGACGCCACGCTCGACGAGGGGTGGTTCTACGAGGGCGCGGGCATCTATCGCCATGTGTGGCTCACCAAGACCGCGCCGGTGCACATCGCGCGCTGGGGCAACTATGTGCGCGCGGAGTTCGCAAATGCAACCGGAGTGGTTACAAGCTCCGACCCGGCAACCGTATTTGTAACTACTGAAGTTACAAATGAGAGCGATGCCCCGGTTTCAGCGCGAATTCACACGGCGCTGCTGGACGATGCAGGCAAGACGGCGGCCACGGCGGTCTCCGAGCCGGCCTTGATCGCCTCCGGCGAGACGCGCACCTTTGCCATGCAGACCACGCTACACAAGCCGGACCTCTGGTCCTGCGAGTCGCCCAATATGTATCGCGCGGTCACCACGCTGGAGGCGGACGGCAACGCGGTCGATCGCGACGCGGCGGCCTTCGGCATTCGCACCCTGCGCTTCGATGCGGACAAGGGCTTCTTCCTCAACGGCAAGCCGGTGAAGATCAAGGGGACCTGCAACCATCAGGACCACGCGGGCGTGGGCGAGGCCATCCCTGACCGCATTCAGTGGTACCGGCTACAGCAGTTGCAGTGGATGGGCTCGAACGCATGCCGCACCTCGCACAACCCGCCCACGCCGGAGTTTCTCGACGCCTGCGACCGCATGGGGATGCTGGTGCTGGACGAGACGCGCATGATGTCCTCCAACCCCGAGGGAATGAGCGAACTGGAGCGGCTCATCAAGCGCGACCGCAACCATCCCAGTGTGGTGCTCTGGTCGCTGGGCAACGAGGAGGCGGAGCAGGGCACCGCACGCGGCGCGCGCATCGTAAAGACGATGCGGACACTGCAGCGCAAGCTCGATCCGTCGCGCCTCTCCACCGCGGCCATGAGCGGCGGCTGGGGCGGCGTGGGGATCTCCAACGTGCTCGACGTCATGGGATGCAACTACAACAACAGCCAGATCGACAAGTTCCACCAGGACTATCCCAAGCAGCCGATGATCGGCACCGAGACGGCCAGCACGGTGGCCACGCGCGGCATCTACGCCAACGACAAGGCGCGCGGATATGTCAGCGCGTACGACACCGAGAAGCCGCGCTGGGGCAATACCGCCGAGGAGTGGTGGACGTTCTACGATGAGCGCGAGTGGCTGGCCGGCGGATTTGCCTGGACCGGCCTCGACTATCGCGGCGAGCCAACGCCCTATGGTTGGCCGTGCATCAGCTCGCACTTCGGCATTCTCGATACCTGCGGCTTTCCCAAGGACACGGCCTGGTACTACAAGGCCTGGTGGGGCGCGGAGCCGTCGCTGCACATTCTTCCCCACTGGAACTGGGAGGGCAAGGAGGGCCAGGAGATCGAGGTCTGGGCCTACTGCAACCAGGAGAGCGTCGAACTCTTCCTCAACGACGCAAGCCTTGGTTCGCAGCCGGTGAAGAAGAACGGACACCTGGTGTGGAAGGTGAAGTACGCGCCGGGTGTACTCGAGGCGCGCGCCAGCAAGGGCGGCAGGGTCGTGCTGACCGACAGGCGCGAGACGGCCGGCCCGGCGGCGAAGGTTTTCGCTTCGGCGGACCGCACGAGAATTGCGGCCAACGGGCAGGACCTGGCGGTCATCAACGTGGCGATCGTGGATGCCCAGGGCCGGCTGGTGCCGGATGCGAACAACAAGGTGACATGGACGGTGGTTGGCCCGGGCAACGTGATCGGCGTGGGCAACGGCGATCCCAGTTGCCACGAGCCGGACCACGCCACGGAGCGCAGCGCGTTCAGCGGCAACTGCATGGCCATCGTGCAGAGCAAGCGTGCCCAGGCCGGCACGATTGCGGTCACCGTAAAGTCGGAGGGGCTGCAGGGGATGACCATCACGGTGATCTCGGAGGCTGCTCCGCCGGCCCCTGTCGTGGAGTAGCTCGCCGGCAAACAGAGTCGTCCTATCGCATTGCGGGCCTGCGTCTCCGAGACGAGATGTGGGCTCTCTCTTTCTATGTCTGCGCGCCGCCAGCCGGACGAGATGGATTTCCGGCGTTATCCTTTAAGCACAATGAAAAATCTGCTGCGTGGATTGGTGCTGCTTTGGCTGCTTGGGATGGGTGGTGCGCGGATGGCCCGCGCGATTGAGGTCAAGGTCTCGGCGCAGGCGCTGGAGCGCACCCTGCGCGCGCAGCTCTTCAACAGCCCCGACGGCCGCTACTACATGAGCGGAGATGCGTCCAAGCCCTGCTCCGCCTACGCCGAGGACCCGCACGTCACCTTCAAGGACGACCGCGTCGTGGTGCGTATTCGTACCCGGTCCAAGCTGGGCAAGGCGCTCGGCGGCAAGTGCCTCGGCGTCTCGCTCGCCACCGACGCGGAGGTCTCGGTCGTCCCCGAAGCCGAAGGCGAGTCGGTGGGCTTCCGCGATGCGCGGATCGAGCGGGTGAGCGAGTCCAGGGAGCTGAACTTTCTGCTGGAGCCCTTCCTCAGCCATAAGCTGCCCTCGCAGATGAAGGTGAACGCTGCGGAGCTGATTCGCAAGCTGCTCAGCCAGTCGCTCGCCTCCACCGGCTACGCCATCACGCTCGACACGCTGAAGCTGCACTCCATGTTGGTGGACCACGACGCGCTGGTGGTGGATGTGGACGCGGCAATGAGCATCGACTGAGCGCGGTTCCGTGCAATATGCATGGCTGATGGATTTAGAGCATTTTCACTATTGCTATAGACCATAAATGAATTGTCATTCTGACCCTGAGCTTGCCGAAGGGGAAGAATCCCCGTATTTGTTCTAAGCGCAACTCACTACACCATTAGTAATCATGCTTTATACTGCGCGGCATGGGACAGGTGCGGGATCTGCTGCGCGAAATGTGCTGGGGGCTCCCCCAGTCGCGCATGCTTGCGCGCGAGATCGGCGACTACAAGCCGTCGCTGCGCGCGCTGGTGCACGAGCTCTTCGGCCAGAAGGCCAGGCTGCGCATGCGTGCGGCCGATGTGGCCCGGCGCATCACGGACCGCGATCCGGCCCCGCTCCAGCGCTACGCCGACGAGCTGGCAGGTCTGCTGGAGTCGCTGCCAATCGAGGAGAAGCAGACGCGCTGGCACATGGCGCTGATTGTCTCGCGCGTGGCGCACACCCAGGCACAGCGTCTGCGCGCAGCACGCATTATGTCTGTAATGACTGAAGACGAGAGCAACGCGCTGCGCTGCGCGGCGATGGAGGGCCTGGCAACGCTGGCGCTCAGCGAGCCTTCGCTGCGCGGCGAGGCCGAGGCGCTGGTCGAGCAGTTCCTGTGGAACGGAACCCCCGCCATGAAGGCCCGCGCCCGCCACATGCAAAAGAAGCTCACGAAGATGTACGCCGAAAATTGATCGCAGCAGCGTGAAATATCACGCAATGACCGGACGAATCAGCCTCTCCGTCTGTGAAGATAGATGAGTTTTTCCATGAACTTCCCTTTGCTGATTTTGCATTCAGGAATTCTCAGAACGCTCCACCCCTGAGATCGCAGGAATGCGGTCGTTTCTTTGTCTCTTGTTCGATTTCGCTCAATCTTGTCCAGCCAATACTGCCGATTGGTGTTCGGTATTCGGCAGCAGCGAACACATCCGTGCCAGAAACAACCGTCTACGAAGAGAGCTATCTTCCTGCCCGGCCAAGCGAAATCCGGCTTTCCGCGTATCGGCCACTGTTTTCGGTAACCGGAAAGCCCTGCTGATCGAAGTAGGCTTGCAACAGCCCTCTCCGTGCTGAGATTTGATGAAGATTTGATCCTGGACATTGTTCTCGAGCGAACAGCTTGCGAGACGTTGTCCACCGCTACTCCTCCGATTCGGTCTCAACTGGATCACCAGCAAACTCTGCGTACCGTATAGCCGCTAGCCGCTCAAGACGGCGAGACTGCGTATGCAATGTGCGTCGCAAACCCGGCGACACATCTCGTTCACTAATAACTTTAGCCAGGCTTGCTATTGTTCCTGCGCGTCTTGCGATTCTCACGTCGGGGTGCTTACGTGATTCGCGGAGTTCCTCTGGAATGATACAAGCCCTCACCGAGGACGGTAGTTTGACGGTGGCGGACTTAGGCATGTCCTTCTCGTTCAAGACGGCCGTGTATGTGGAAGCCGCGAGAAGCTTCTCGAAGACCGTGTACTCTGCTGCATCCAGTCGTTTGGCTATTTTGGGGGATGGGAGACCTTGCATATCCCAGAAGGGCCACATCTCGATGTCGTAAACTTCAAACGGATCGAGTACATTCATAGCCACTGCATCTGTTCTGTGATTTGTTAAATGTCTACGGATTCGGACCCTGAGTTTTTCGGTGGTCTGACCCACATAGATTGGCTCACCATCAAAGTCATAAAACGCGTAAACCCCATACTTGGAGTCACCAACCTTTCGTCCGTTATCGCACTTGATGTTCAAGGCCGCCGCGAGGGCTAAACGAATCGCAGCAACATCAGCTGGAACTCCTATTCTAGGCATAGAGAAGTGGGGCCTCATCCTCAACTGCGAGTTTGCCTTTCGTGGACAGTAGTGGGAATAGTAGGTGCTTCGCAAGCCAGCCCACGACAGGAACAGCAACACCATCCCCAGCGATCTGATAGGCCTCATTGTATGACGATGGAAGTTTATAGCGATCAGGGACGCCCATTAGGCGAGCCGCTTCCCTCGTAGTGAGCAGACGTGAGCGGATTCTGCCTCCGCTGACGAAAAGAAGCCGCTGGCGACTAGAGCCGCCGGATGGAGTGCGAAGGCATCCACTGATACCGTCAAAACGAACCTCAACTCTCTGGGTGCGAACGTCGTCCAGCGAACGCGTTCGACGATAGAGCGTTCCCACAACCTCTTCCCCTCGTGAACATGCCTCTTTTACTTTGCTTCTGTGCAATGGGGCCATCAGTTGAAGAAGCCTTGCTGTGTATTCAGGCGAGTCCCAATTGTTTGCTTTTGGTTCGATGATGTCGGTGAGGGTTGATCGGCGGGCAGGAGGAGCTGGTATGTTCCACCAAACCCAACTGTCGCGCAGACTGAAGGGAGCATTTTCCCAGAGTGAATCTAACCGTGGCGAGGACCATCTGTATTTTCTCGTCAGGCGACCATTGATGAGATGGGCACTGATTGGTATCTGTTCAATGTCTACGGCCACCAAAAAAATTCGGGGGCGTGAATGAGGTAGAAAGTGAACCGCATCCATCATGAGAGTTCCGAATAAGAAACCCTCCCTCCGGAGTGCACCTAAAATATCGTAAAAGTCATGTCCGTTCTTGGAATTAAGAAGTCCAGTCACATTTTCAAGAACAATCACTTTGGGTCCACGTTCTAGCCGTTTAAGCTTTCGGACAATTTTCAAGAAACTCCAGATAAGTCCGCTTCTTGAGCCGTTTAAACCTTTGCCCGAACCTGCGAGCGACAGGTCTTGGCACGGGAACGAGGCCCAAATCAGGTCTGCTCTGCCGGGGAGGTTTTTAGCATTGAGTTCATTGATGTCACAGAGAGCGAAAAGACGGTTAGAATCCTTGAAATTTCGCAGGTATGCTGCTGCCTTCATCGGAGAAATATCGTTCGCAAACTCACATTTCCACTGCCGCCCCAGGCCGGTTCGGGCCATTCCACCGCCAGCGAAAAATTCGTAATAGGATGGCATCAACACCTTTATAACGCCGCAGCGAATAAATGGCAAAGGAAAAGCCTCCCGTAATCTGGGAGGCTCTTCAGTATGGGGTAACGGGCTCAGTCCACCCCGACGGTCTCTTCCTCCTGCACCGGCGCGGCGGGCTTGATCTCGCCAAGCGAGATGAAGCCGGGCTGCTCTTTCTCGCCCAATATCTCCTTGCGATAGAGCTTGGCCATGCGCGCGTTTTCGGCGTCGAGCTTCATCTTGGCGTCGCGTGCGCGGATCTTCTCCTCGCGCGCGTTCTTGGCGATGCCGCTCTTCTCGAACGTATCGTTGGCCGCCGCATCAACGTGCGCCTGGTTGAGCACCAGGTCGTACTTGTCCTGCATCTCCAGGCCGACCTTCTTGCCGCCGGCGAAGATCTCGTGCCGCCCATGCTCCTCGTACCACTTGGTCAGGGTCGAGGTCATGTGCATCTTCTCGATGATGTTGCGCCAGCCCACGCCCGTGTTGTACGCGCAGAAGCTGATCTCGCCCTCCTGCGTCGCGTACGGGATGATGCACTGTTCCGTCCTGCGGAAGTCGTAGTTGAAGAGGTCCTGGAACCACATGCCCGCGATGAAGAGGAAGTTCCAGCGGTCGCCGCGCCGCTTCTTGATGTCCTCCATGGTGCGGTCGGCGGTCACCTTGCCGTAGTCGCGTCCGCTGGCGCCGAAGCTCTTGTCGAACTTGGTCAGCAGGTCGCGGATCTTGAAGTGGGTGGGCGCGTTCTGTGGCGTGTAGTTGCGCACCAGCGCCAGCGCGGCGCCGATCATGGTGAGCACCTTGCCGCGCGCCGCGTCGTTGACCCGCGCGATGTCCTTGGCCAGCCGGTCGGCGTTGATGAACGCCGTCACCGGCGCGGCCTCCTTGGTCTCCTTGTCGATCATCAGCGCCATGGAGATGCCGCAGTTGGGATGGCATCCGCAGCTGAGCTGGCCCCACTCGCGGTTCGGCCCATGCACCAGGTCGGCCCAGTCGGAGAAGGTGGACATGAACGAGATGGGGAACCAGTCGCGCGTGGGTTCGCCCAGGCCGGTCTGGTTCTTCACGTCGTGCGCCATGTGAGAGAGGGTATAGCGCTGCGCCTCGCGGCGCTCGTCGCTGATGGCCTCGTCGCGACCGGTGAAGCTGACCGGCTGGAAGCTGAGGAAGTTGATCTTCTTGGGATTGTCCAGCGCGAACTGGATGATGCGTCCCACCTGCTCGTTGTTGATGCCGTTCACGATGGTGGTCACCGGCACAATGTCCACGCCCGCCTCGTACAGGTTGTGGATGGCCTGTAGCTTCACGTCGAACGCGTTGCCCACCTTGCGGTGCGAGTTGGCCGCGTTGCCGATGCCGTCGAACTGCAGGTAGACGTAGCGCAGGCCGGCGTCGGCCGCGGCCTTGCAGAACTCCTTCGACTTGGCGAACTCGATTCCGTTGGTGGCCGCCTGCACACTGGTGTAGCCCACCTTGCGCGAGTAGGCCACGGCGTCCAGGAAGTACGGGCTGAGCGTCGGCTCGCCGCCGGAGAACTGCACGCTCATCTGCCGCTTGGGCTTCACCGTCACGGCGTTGTCCAGCATGGTCTTGATCTCGTCCCACGTCAGCTCATGCACAAAGCCCACCTGGTTGGCGTCCATGAAGCATGGGTCGCACATCATGTTGCAGCGGTTGGTGAGGTCGATGGTCAGCACCGCGCCGCGTCCGTGGGTGACGGTGGATGTGCCGTGGTTGTGCAGGCGCGCGTCGTTGTGCGCGCGGATGTCGCGGCCGGGGAAGACCTCTTCCAAATGGCGCATGAAGGCCGGGTCGATCGACATCACGTCCTCGAAGTGGCCGTGGATGGGGCAGTCCTTCACCATCAGGACCTTGCCGTCGCGTTCGATGATCTGCGCCTTCAGCTCGCCCACCTTCTCATTCAGCAGAATCTCGTGGGGCAGCTTGCCGTCCACAATCTGCTTGCGGATCTCCGGCACGCACTTCGGACACAGCGAGTCCGTGGTGCGCGGCCAGCCCAGCGGCGGCTTCTCCTTCTCGTAGCTCTTCAACAGGGGCTTGTCGCTCCACTTGGGCGTAAAGCTGGGGCTGTCGCCAGCCAATGAGTTCAGCTTGCTGTAGACAACCCATCCGCCCTTGGCGGCCTGGACCAGAACTTTTTCGAATACCTTTGCGCGCTTTGCCATCTGAAGTTCTCTCCTGAAGAGAATGTCGATCGGGACGGGGCCTGGGCTCTCTCATCCTGGAGCCTGAAGAAACCAATCTGCTGTCTGATGAAACGAATCCTGGGATACGGTCCAACCAACCCGTGCTGGAACGCGCTCCAGTGTTCAATCGGAACGGGTGTCTCGATGACACAATGCCGTCGTTAAACAGGACGCATTCCAGCTATAAGACTACGCATCCGGGGGTGACATTTAAACGAACAAGTAGCGAACGGCAAGATTCTGCATTGAATGGGGATCGGGTGCGGCAAATGGAGCGTCTGCGTGTCCGCTTTATTGACCGGGAGACAGTTATGGAAGGGGGGTTCCAGTCGCTGCATCCCTATGGCAGACGCGCTCCGTCAACTCCTGCCAGGTTGTAAATGCGTCTGCGGAGAGAGGGTCGTCTCCATCTTTCCATCGATCACGGGTGGGTTCTAGTCATGCCCCAGGTGCAACATGTGCTTGAAGCCGCCGTAGAACTCGCTGACTACGTCGCCCATCGCCGCTCCGCCCAGCGATCCGCCGAAGGTCTCCATCGTCTGCGTCATGCCGCGGTTGACCTGCGGATAGTAGAGGTTGGTCAGCGTGGCCCCGCCCAGCGTGCCGCTCAGCAGCGCAAGGTTGGGAGATACGCGGCCGCTGTCCGTGCGGGTGAAGATCGGGCGCGTGCCGGAGTACACCAGGCGGACAAAGAAGTTGTGCGTCGGGCCCATCTGGTAGTAGCGCGGGTCTTCATGGAAAAAATTCGCCATCACGCCGTCGCTGAAGACGCCTTCGGAGGAGTCTCGCACAGCGGCGGCGCCAAGACGCTGACCGAAGGCCCCGCTATCGGTGCCGAAGTTCGGGCTGCCATTCATCATCTGTTCGTAGCCTGATACGGCAAACCATCCGGACGCCGCAAACGGTGAAAACGCGTCCCTTACGCCCAGCAAGATCTTGTCGCCCGCGGTCAGCGTGGGCACTGCCTGGTCCGGTTTGATGTACTTCTGGGTCGGCGACGCCACGGGCATGGACGCAGTCGAGCCGACCGCGATGGAACCCTTGCCCGCCGCGGATGCCAATAATTCGTGAGCTTCCGCCGGCGCCGCATCAACGCTTGAGCTGACGCCGCCCATTGCAACTTCCGGTGCATTGGGCAGAAGCGGAGCGGCATTGGCGCCCTGCGCAGGCGCCACAGCCTGCGCGCTGGCTATAGCAAGGGGGAACGCAATAACTGCAAACAAAACGCATGCGGCGATTGTTCGCCGGCCTGCAACGTTGGTGGTGTGGATTTGACGGCTCGATCTCTCGCTCATGAGGCACTCCCTCTGGGGCTGCAGTCTGTGCATCCAGAGACTGCATCCCTGCGGAGTCCTGCTGGGTCGCCGAGCGACCTTGAAAACGAGATCCCGTATTGAAGTCGGACGCCGGCTGCGCGCGCAACGTTGCCCAGCCAACGCAACTTTTCTGCTCTCCAGGGTGGATTACCAATCAGGCACTGTGCCTCCGATAGCGCGAATCCGGCATTGACCCGCGCTTTTCCGCCTCCCCATACTGGAGTGTGGGGAGGTGTCGCCCATGGCCAACGACCAGCCCACGCGTTGGGAGCAGCAGCTGCGCGAGGCCGCGCTGCGCGTCGAAGAGGACCTGCGCCGCGTCGTCGCCTACATCAACGATCAGGTCGTCCCGGACATCCGTCGCGACGGGTCCCAGGCGCTCCGGGCCGCCGCCGAGCAGTTGCAGCAGTTGGCCCAGCGCATGGACGACCGCCGCGCCGCGGCACACAGACAGGGCCCGCCAGCTACTCCTGCCCCTGGTCCGGAGAAGGACAAGCCGCAGCCTTGAACCGCATCGCTCACCGCCGCCGCCGCAGAGCCACCGCGCCTGGCCGGGCGCTGGGCAGAACACTGGGGTTGGCGCTTCTTCCCGCGCTTGTGCTTGGCCTTGCCGGCTGCCGCCACAAGAACACCACAGCCTCCTATCAACCGCCGCCGCCGCTGCCCGCGACTGCTCGCAGTGCGGGCGCCGCGCGTCCTGCGCAACCGGGAGCAAGAAACACAAACTCAGGCAACCCGGCTGCCCCCAGCGCCTCCGCACCGGCGACAGCCTCCGCTCCGCAGCCCGTGCCGCATGGCAAGCCGGTCTCCAGCGAGGTCGGCCTGGCAAGCTGGTACGGCCCTCCCTACGCCAACCGCAAGGGCGCCGACGGCACCGTCTACGACCAGAACGCCATGACCGCCGCGCACCGCACCCTGCCCATGGGCTCCATCGTGCGGGTCACCAACCTCGCCAACGATCAGTCGGTCTTTGTGCGCATCACCGATCGCGGCCCCTTCGTCGGCGACCGCATCATCGATCTCTCGCTGGCCGCGGCCAAGGAGACCGGCGTCTATCGCGCGGGGGTCGCCAGGGTCCGCGTGGAGGCCTACGCGCCGCCCATCCACCCAGGCGTCGATCCCGCCGGAAAATGGTGCGTGCAGATCGGCGCATTCCCCGACGAGGCGGGCGCCATCAAGCTCAAGAACAGCCTCCTCCGCCGCTACTCCACGGCCAAGGTCATCGAGTTCGCCGGCCCCACCGGCCACTGGGTGCGCATCAACCCGCTCAAAGCCGACCGCGCCACCGCCAGCCAGATCGCCAACAGCATCCACGTCCCCGTCCCCGGCGCGCAGCCCTACATCGTCCGCCTCAACTAGCAAACCGCGCCCGTTTGCCGCGGATAGAATGGGTGCGGTTGAGATTTAGTCGGAATGGACGGCACGAAGACGAGAAGCAAACAAGATGCTGCTAAGTGGAGTACGTTAAGTCCCACCCTTCGCAGAGAACGCGAAGGATGGGGCACCCGACGTTTTGAGGTTGAGGATGAGAATATCTATTGAAAGGGTGGGGCACCCGCCTGCGCAAGGCCCCAATGAGATGTTAGGAATAGAACGCAAGGGTGGCTTTGATAGTCCAAGGAGAGATGAATCGTGGGCGTTCTATTACTGATTTTCGGTGTCCTGGCAATCGCAGGAGGGGTACTGGGGAAGGATTTCCACGCTGCAGATGTAATCGCGCTGGGAGAATTTAAGCAGAACAGTTCGAGATGGTCAGGGCGTCTTGTTTTCATTGTCGTTGGGGTGGGCCTTATCGGCATAGGCATTAAGATGTTGTTGGGAGCTGAGTAGGCCCGGTGGCCCAATCGGAGCAAGTCATGAGTAAGGCATCGGTCAAAGGCGTACTCATCGGGGGTATTGTGGATGTGGTTGGTGGGTGGCCCACCCTTTGATTAGCCCACAAGGGTCGGGCGCCCCATCCTTCGCATTTTTCTAGCGTAAGGTGGGATGCGCTCACCTGCCGCCCGTCTGCGCAGCAGCCGCATCCAGCGTGGGAGGCGCGTAGTAGGGTAGCTTCTGCTGCTCTTCGGTGGCGCGTTTCACGCTGATGTCGCCGAACAGAAGGCTTGGCGCAATGGTCGTCACCGGGACCGCGCCCAGCGTATTGGACACATACTCGTCGTCGCCTGCCGCCACAATCTCTGACCTCAGGCTGCGATTGTCCAGCTCGTCGAAGACCGCGCCGCGCACCAGCTCGCGGCTGCCGTCGGGATGCACCAGATAGAGCAGCCGCGGCGCCAGATCTCCGCCCAGCGTCTCCACCGCGTACACATCGCGCCCCTGTTCTTTGGCCATCGCTAGCAGGCGCGCGTTCATCGCCTCCGCGCTCAACGGCGCATTCGACTTGAAGATCATCACGCCCTGGCGCGAGTGCGCAGCCTGCTCCACAGCCGCGCGGCCGTGCCCGTTCGACGCGGGGAAGTCCCGCACCGGCGTGCGCCCGATCAGATAGTTCTCCAGCTTGCCATTCACCGCAACGTCGACCGCCTGCGCCGGAACGCCTTCATCGTCCACCGCGTACGCGCCAAGCAGCGCGCGCCCGGCAAAGCTCTTCATCAGCGGATCGTCCGTCGCGTTCAGGAAATCGGGCAGCACGCGCGCGTGGAAGCTCGACGTATAGATCCCCTGGGTGCGCGCGGTGGTTCCCATTTCGGGCCGGTCCGCCTCCACGTTGGGCACAAAGAGCCGGTCCATCACATCGGCGGCCGCGTCGCCGCTGAACAGCACCGGGCCGTGGTAGTCCTCGGCGGAGACCACGGGCGCATTGCGCAGCGCCTCCAGGCTCTTCAGGTCGTCGATCACGCGCTTGCGGAACTCCGGCCACGTCTCCATCTCCTTGGCGTTCGCCGCGGTCGTCCCGTTGTCGCGCGCCAGTTGCATGCCGTCGGCTGCCTGCCCGCCCACGCTGATGCTGGCGCTGTAGCCTGCGTATCCCTGGCGCACAACCGTCCCTTCGGTATTCACCAGATAGCGGTTCACCGCCAGGCTGCGCAGGCTTGCGGACGAATACTGCACATTTGCGGCATTGGCGCGGACCTCGGGATCGCTGGCGTAGAGGCCGCTGGCCTCCACGATGCGCCGCTTCCACTCCGCGCGGTCAATCTCCAGCGGGACCAGCGGGCCGATGGATGTGACCGCCTTGGCCGGGGCAAAGTCCTTCTCCGTCGGCGGGGTCTGGAAGCGCTTCAACGCGGCCACTTTGGTCGTATACGCGCGCAGGGCGTTCTTGTAGGCCTCGTCGGTCGCGGTCCACAGGCAATAGCGGATTGCCTGGGGATTGTTGTCCGTCGGCGCCAGCATCGCCGTGCCTTCCCCGCGGCTGCTGCTCGAATCCGTCGTGTAGCTGCCAATCCGCACCGTGACCCGCACAATCCTCTGGTGGCCTTCCGCCTCGCGCACCAGCGCGCCGAAGTTGGCCACCGCCTCGTAGGTGGCAATATCGTCCACGCGGTACTCAATGAAGTAGGGCCGCTGCATTCCGGGCAGCACCAGTTGGGCCTGCTCGCGCTCCAGCTCCGTCTGCATGGCGCGCAGCACCGGGTCGTCCTTCGCCAGGTCCTGCGGAACGGCCGAATATGTAACCAAAGTTGCGCCAAATAGGACGCATGTGGCAAAAACCTCAGGAAACCACCGTCTGATTTGTAACCCAGAAAGAAGCATACTCATTAATTTGCTCCTTTTTCTGATCTTAATTCCTCTGCCGGAGCGCCCGGTGGAGGCAGAATGGGCGGTCGCGCCGTGCCCTGCGCCTGGCGTTGCGTCTCAATCTGGCTCACCAGCATAGCCGGCGCCACCGCGCTCACCGGTATGCTGCCCGACTCCGCGCCGCATATTCCGTTGAATATCTCCTGCCTGTCGCCGGTCGCCACAATGCTGTTCAGCGCCGCCTGCGGCGTGCCCACAATGCTCACGCCGCGCACCAGCTCGTCTGGCCGCCCATCCACGTACACCCGGTACACCACCAGCGGAATCACCTGGAAGGCCTGCGGCGAACGCCGCGTCGTCACCGCGAAGCCGGAGGAGATGTCCTCGAAGTAGAGCCCGTAGGCCTTGCCCTGCTTCTTCGCCTCGTCGATCAGCATCTGTCGCAGCTCGCTCTCCGGCACTGTCTTCGACGAGGTCACAATCAGGTTTCCCTGCCGCCCGGTCGGCATGTGGCCCGTTTCGGCGCGCCCGTGGCCGTTCGACTGCGAGACGCTGGCAATCGGCTCACGCGACATCAGGAAGGTCTCCAGCACGCCGTTCTTGATTAGCTCGACCCGCCGCGCGGCCTGGCCCTCATCGTCGAAGTCGTAGTGGCCGCTCAGCGATGTGCCCTGGAACGTGGACAGCGTTGGATCGTCGGCCACGCTGAGGAACGTGGGCAGGATTGGTTTGCCGAGCATCTTGGTGAAGGTCTCGCCCTCCTCGTCGCCGCGCTGCCGCTGGCCCTCCAGCCGGTGCCCCAGCACCTCGTGGAAGAAGACCGCCGAGGCGCGTCCGCTGAGGATCGCCGGCCCGTCGAATGGCTCCGTCACCGGTGCAACGCGCAACGCCTCAAGGTTCTTCGCCATCTCGATTGCCTTGTCGGCAATCGTCTTTTGGTTGGGCAGGCGGTCGGCGGATTCGGCCTCGAAGGTCTCTGCGCGAAACAGGTCCATGCCGTCGGCGGCGCGCGTCCGCGCCACAATCACCAGTCGCGCCGTCTGGCTGGGCGTATCCACGCGCGCGCCCTCCGACGAGACGAAATAGTCGGTCTCATTCGACGCCTGAAACTCGACCTGGTCGGCATATACGCCGGGAAACTGCGTGAACAGACTGGAGATCTCGCGCAGGCGCTGCTCCCACGCCGCGCGGTCTACCAC
This sequence comes from Acidobacteriaceae bacterium, assembly GCA_049513335.1. Lineage (GTDB taxonomy): Bacteria > Acidobacteriota > Terriglobia > Terriglobales > Acidobacteriaceae > Edaphobacter. Next base: position 18,683 of record JBEKWE010000037.1, read on the forward strand.
CAGCGCCGGCGCGGGCGGAAGCAGGTCCGTCTGCGGCTGCTCCACGCTGAAGTCCGCCGAGGTGTCCTCTTCCTTGGCGCGCACCTGCTGCTCGGTCTTCACCTTCAGATAGCCGTCCAGCGCGCGCGCATAGCCGCGATTGGTGGCGTACCACAGCGAGCGAGCGATGGCGTCGCGGTCGTCGCTCAACGGAAGGGGAAGCGTGGTCAGCGCGCTGTTGCGGTGGTCGCCGTGCGTGTTGTCTTCCGCCGGGCTGCCCAGCCGCACCTGCACGTCCACCGAACGCACGCGGCCCTGGTTGGAGCTGGTGATCGCGCCGTACTCCGCCGCAATGCTCACCGCCGTCGCATCGTCCACCGCGTAGCTGATGAAGTAGGGCTTGGGCTGTTGCGCGCCGGCGGCCCCATCGGCCCCCAGCGACGACATCGCCCGCTTCAACTCCGTATCCAGCGCATTGACCAGAATTGTATCGGCTGCAACCGGCTTCGCCGCCGCGGCGGAGCTTGCAGGCGCAGTATTGCGCGCTGGCGCCGCGCGCTGTGCCCCCAGCGCCCCTGCGGCAAACAGCGCTGCCGCAAACGAAGCGGCCAAAATCGCAACTCGGTTGGTCCTGCGAATGCTTGTTCTGTGCTGTGTCATTGGCCTCGTCTTTGCCGGTACAGATGCGACCTCCCGGCTATCGGAATGCTACACGGATGCTGCGTCCGCTGTCTTTGCGTCCGGGCGCAACTCCTATTTGTTGGACGGTCCGTTTTGCGTTTGGCCGCATCCATGCCGCACACTGCAGCACACGCCACGGGAGTCTAAGCCAATGCGCCTTCGCCGAGGCCTGCAATCCACAGGCCGCGGGCCAGCACCCAAAGTCCTTTTCGGCGACGCAATAACAAGGATTAACACCGATCAAAGCGGATGATGCACCGATCTATCGACATTCAAAAAACGATGAGAATTTGCATTCTCCTGCTTTTGATCGGTGTCATCGGTGTAGATCGGTGTTAGGTTTTCTGTATGAGTTCCGATTGTCTCTTCTGCAAGATCGTCGCCGGCAGCATCCCGGCCAAGCGCGTCTACGAGGACGAGCTGTGTATCTGCTTCACCGATCTCCGCCCCCAGGCGCCCACCCATCTGCTGATAGTTCCCCGGCAGCACATTGCGTCGCTGGCGGAGGCCGAGCCTGCGCAGTCGTCGCTGCTGGGCCATCTGCTTACCAAGTCCGCCGAAATTGCGCGCGCCTCCGGGCTCGATCACGGCTATCGCGTCGTCCTCAACTCCGGCCCAGACGGCGGCCAGACCGTCGACCACCTCCACCTGCATCTGCTCGGCGGACGGCCCATGGGCTGGCCACCGGGCTAGGCATGGGCTGGCCGCCAGGCTAGAACAGTTTCATCGCAGAGTTACCAGATAGATTCGTCCACGAGTTCACAATGGATCAGGGAGAATAGCGTAGAACCTGCGGGGAGCTTTCGCGCGGTCTCCATTCATGCGGAGCAATGCGCGCCGTGTATGCAGTGGAGTGCGCCGTCGATGTTCCTCTGCGGTTCGTCTGGCCATTCTCCAGAAGGGGCTGACTCGTGTCCTTGGATTCCGCGCACTCGCAACCCGGCCACGCTGGTCCCCACAGCCTTGACGGCCCGCGCGGTCCCTCAGATCCGTCCGCCCCGCCATCCAACCAGCCGCTCTGTGTAGACCTCGACGGCACGCTGGTCAAGAGCGACACGCTGCTGGATTCGGTGATTGTTCTGGCGCGGCAGAGTCCCCGCTCGCTGCTGCGCTTTCCCAGATGGATCGCCGAGGGAAAGGCAGCATTCAAGCGCCACGTCACGTCCGTGGTTGCACTCGATGTCGTCCACCTGCCATACAATCAGCCGCTGCTGGAGT
>JBEKWE010000038.1:0-21130 GCA_049513335.1 Acidobacteriaceae bacterium
CCCCTTGCGCATCAGCACGCCGCCCTGGATGACGTCGGCCTCATCTACAATGACGCCGTCCGGACGATGATCTGCTCTGGCCATGCGCCCCAGCCGAATTCTGGGGCCCCACTCCACGATCGCGATGTCCTTTACGCGAACGGGAGCCCCATTCGAAGTCGTCAGCACGGTGTTCTCGATATCCTGCACATTCTTGTAGAGCCCCAGTGCGCGGACGTTCAGTTGCTGGGAGCCCTCTTCGACGAAGCTGCCGCCTGCGTTCACGTTGTTGATGGCCAACTGGTTTTCCACCTGGCTGATGCTCAAGCCATAGGAGATGAGCTTATTCGGGTCGATGCGCACCTGATATTCGCGCGCGGTGCCGCCGAAGTCGCTCACGTCCACAACGTTCGGAACTTTTCTGAATTCCTTGTACAGAGTCCAGTCTTCGATGCTCCTCAAATTCATCAGGTCATACGCCGGATTCGTGCTCCGGATGGTGTACCAATAAATCTGGCCGGTGGGGCTCCAGTCGGTACCGATTTGAGGCTGAACGCCCTGCGGCATATTGACCTGCGTGAGCCTTTCGAGCACTTTCTGGCGATTCGAATCGTTGACGGATTGATCGTCGAAGATCAACGTAACCAGGGAAAGACCAAAAATCGATTCCGACCGTACGGTCGTGAGATGGGGAATCCCAAACATCTGAATTTCCACGGGAACCGATACTTGCTGTTCTATTTCTTCGGCGGAACGGCCGGGCCACTGGCTGATGATGGTCACGTAATTATCGGCGATGTCCGGATAGACCTCGACCGGCATGTTGTGAAACGACACCGCTCCCCAGCCGAGCAATAGCACCCCTATCGCCAGCATCACGTACCGATTATTGAGGGCAAAATCTACGAGTCTGCGAGCGTCATTCATTGTCAATCGCATTTTGGAGATTGATCGCGTTTGTCACAATCTGCTGGCCCGGCTGCAACCCGGATAGAACCTCCTGCATATTGTTCGGCAACTGTTCGCCACTGACGACCTCAATCCGCTTGAACTTCCCTTGCACAGGGATGAAGACCCAATCCCGGTCGTGCAGATGCACGATCGCGGACGCCGGGACAGCCGTGTAGGTCTGCTTCTCCTTGCCGAACAAAGTGGCCGTGGCGAACATCCCCGGCCGCATCATCTCGCCCGGATTGGCCACTTCAATACGGACCTTCGCTGTGCGGATATTGGGATCGAGAATCGAGCCGATGTTGCTGATCGTGCCCTTGAGAATCTTGTCCGGATAGGCGTTCAGCTTGATGTCGGCGGTCTGCCCGACGCGCACGTTGGCCATGTCGTTTTCGAAGACGTCACAGACGATCCACACGGTGGTCAGGTCCGAAATAGTGAATGGGTTCGGCGTAGAGTAGGCCTGTACGAACGCCGCGTTCGTCACTTCCTGATCGGTGATCACGCCGGAAACCGGGGCAAGGATATCGACAATTCCCTTCGGGTTATCGGGATCGCTGCCGAGCAGGTGAAGATGCTCCGTGGAGGTATCGAGGGTGGTCTTGGCGTCGTCCTCGGCGTCTTGCGCCACCTCCAGGTCTCCCAGCGCGATGGCCCCGTGCTCGTACAGATCCTTCGCTCGATCCAATTGCTTGCGCGCAAGGAGCTCATCGGAGACGGCCTTGCGGTAGGCGTCGAAGCCTCCCGCAATGTCGTCGCTGCGAACACGCAGCAAGAGCTGGCCCTTCTTGACTGTGTCGCCGAGGCGAGCGCGGATGTCAACAATGCGGCCGGAGGCAAGCGAAATCACCGGAACAGTTCGCGCGATGTCCGGAAATACAGTGCCGGTCACGAACAATTGCGACGGGGCCTGGTATTCGGTCGCTGTTGCGATTGGATACCACTCCGGATGCTCGACCGCGAAAAAGGAGGGGTCCACTCCGGAAATCACCTTGGCCGGCGGCGGCGCTCCCGCCGCGGGATCCGTCTCTCCCCGCTTGCAGGCTCCTGCCGCCATCAGCACGGCAGTGCTAAAAACCACGAGGCCGATCCTTAGGGGATTGCTATGCACTCTGGTGGCTGAGGCGAACATGCTAAACCTCCTGAGCAAGCGAATCGGCGTCAGCGTTGTAAGATGTGTCGGCGGCCCGATTCAACCTTGCTGCATGATGCTGTTTCTTATATTGATAGATGACTAGTAAGTACGGCATAAGGAATATGTGGAGAGCTTATAAAAAGAGAGTAGAAAAATAGTTAAAGCGTAAGTATCGGATCCACGATCATCCTGACTGAATGTGAGCGATATCATCGCTCTTTCACGCACGCCCTCCTGCATCGCGACTCACAACAGGCGAGGATGAAGACACGTCGGGTAGATTGGGATGTAGTGCAGGGACCATCTTCATCCCTGCACTGCTCCACGTTGCGGATGCTGCGTTTCGTAGTTGATTGCGGCTTCGGGCTAGAACCTCACCAGGATCGCTTCGGTCACAACCCACTGGTCCTTGACCAGGGACGGGAACCAGACTGCCGAAGTCTGGCCAGCCGGTCCACCGCAGGCTGCCTCGGCCGCTACAAGTCCCGCTCCACCTGGCGCCCAACCGACACCAGAGGAGGCACCAGTGGTGCAGGCATAACTCCCCGGTGAGCCGTTATTGCCGCCCGGAGGCGTTATTCCACCGCGTCCTGTCCAGTACGGCACATCCGAGTGACGATAGCCCGTCTCTGAGCGGAATGTGATGTACTGGCTGGGCATGTAATCATAGGTGACTGTCATGTCCCATGAATGAACCTGATCACCTGGGTTCTGCGTGAAGTAAGGCGATCCAGTTGTGGCCGTCGCGCCGTTGATGGGCGGCAGCAGGGTAAGATAGCGGCCGGGATTAGTCATCATGCCGCCGCCGAGGGTGACGGCGTACTTGTCCTTGGCCCACCACGTTCTGTCGTAGGCCATCCATCCCAGGAAGTCCTGCTTGAAGGACTGTCCGCCGCCAGAGGACGCAGGCGCCTTCGGGTTGCCGTGGCAGGCTACGTTCTCGTTCGGTGGTCCGGATCCATCCAGGCCGTATTCGCAACCGGCGTCCGCGGTAACGGTGAATGCAGCCTTGTCGATGTATTTATTCTTGTTGTCGTAGTATTTGACCTCGATGCTGTCGTCGGTGTGCAAACGGTGACGATACGGCAACCCAAGATCATCTTCGCCCACACCGTAGTTGTTGAAGACCAGGTCCAGCCACGGCCTGGGACGATAGAGGATCTGTCCGCCCAGTCCCGGCTTGCTGTTAGGTCTTGCATACGTCTGCCAGCCATTGATGAACCATGGCTCAATCTTCAGCTTCTCGGTGGGGAAGAACTGTAAACGCAGCCCAGTGAAGAACCATGGAGTATTGGAGGATACATAGGACGGCTGATAGGCCCAGTTGTCGGCATTGTAGTAGCTGAACAGCCCGATGTAGGAGACGAAGATTCCGGCATCGGCATTGATGCCATGCATCTTGTCCCAGTGATATCCGCCCCATGCTTCCGAGACGTACCGATAGGCATCGGCAAGGTCCCATTGGCCGCGGCTGTAGCTGGCATCATTGCGTGGCGTGGTGGTGGCCCACTCGCCAAACATGGTAAGGAACCTGCCGCGAACATTGTCGATGCGGAGGTCGCCGCCGAAGCTCAACTGCTCCAACTGGAACTCATCCGAGCGAAATGTCTCGGTAGAACCGCCCAGGGAGTCGTCTGACGGATGGTTATGGTCCCAAGTATAGTTGGTGTCCGCGCGAAACTCCGGCGTGAAATACTTCGTCGACATTGGGCTGTCGACCACGCGGCCATTGGAATTGAGCCATGTCCAGTCCCCGGGGAATGGAGCGGACTTTTTAGTCCTCTCCGCGCTGATCGTCGGAGTCGGATCGGCAACGGTCTTCTCAAGCGCCGCAAGGCGCGCCTTTACATCCGCCAGTTGCTGCTCGAGGGTCTGAGGCGTGGTGTCCGTAGTCTGTGTTGAGGGCGCGGCCTGCGTCGTCTGTTGTGCGGACACGCTGTTTCCAGCTGCGGCCAGACAGACCAGAAAGGCCAATCCACTTGCAATGGCTGACTTCAAATGATAGCTAGGCATACTCTGTCCTCTTTCTCCGGCGGATACACGTCCACCTAAGCGGTTATTTGTAATCGCTGGCAGGTCCTTCCTGGTTGATTTGGTGCGAGTTACTTCAAACGCGCAATGCGTTGTTGTACGACGCCGATCACCCGCTGCAGCTTGTTGATCTGATCGGCCGCCTGGGTGTCGTTCCGCCTCATTGCCTTCTCGCGCAGCCGGGCAACCCGGTCCATCGAGAGGCCCAGATTCTCTTCAAGCGCACTTAGTTCCACGGTGTAGAAATACTGTGTCTGACCGAGAGCCATAAGTACCACCTCCACATGTAGCAGATGCTCCAGTGTGCCGGGAGGGACGTAAGAATCGCATAAAGAAAAGATAGAAAGTTCGAAAAAGTATTCGGTTGTGGTTTTCCGGCATTAATCGGCGCGCAGATGCGCCGGCCAACCGTGGGCCGTGCCGCATTCAGTGATTTTTGGCATCAGAATCTTTAACAATCATCTATTTATTTCTTTATGCGCTCCTTATGCGGCCCGCCCTAGAGTCATTCTCAGGAGGGTCCAGTCATGAACCGTATATTGGTTGTTGCGGCACTTTCCCTTACATTTCCGCTTGCGGGAATGGCACAATCCACGACGCAGACAGCAAGCCTGTCTACGCCAATCACCCCGCGCGAAGCGCACAGCCTGTTGCTGAGCGCGCACAGCGGCGCCCAGTACCAGCAGCTTGCCGGCTACTTCCACCAGCAGGAGGCCAAGTACCGCGCCGAGGCTGCCGCCGAGAAGATCGAGCGGGACCGGCGCGCCCAGGTGAATGCCGGCCTGACGCAGAAGTACCCGCGCCCAGTCGATTCGGCACAGTACCTGTATGAGTCGTATCTCTCCCAGGCCGACAGCGCGGCGCTCCAGGCCCAGCACTTCGATCAGCTCGCCGCGGCCCAGACCCATCACGACCAGCAGTTCGCCACTGCATCGCAGGGCAAGCTGTAATGCGCCCCTGCATGGGAATGCACATCTGTATTAATGTGCGTTCTTTTGCAGTCAGGAAAACGCACATGGAACACGTGCCGCATCTTATCGGCGCCATGCTCCATGTGCGTAATTTTTTTACGGATTACTTGCACATTCTTGATTTCTTTATTACGGCTTCGTTCACTACCATCGGGGTGGATTGATTGAATGAACTCACGGCTCACAATGGTTATTCCGTTGACGGAGAAGCGGTCGTGGATGCAACTGCTCAAGCAGTGTGCAATTGGCTGCGCCTGCATAGCGGCTCTGACCTTTATTGCGTATCAATTGCACTTCCCGATCGCCACCGTCGGCTTTATCTATCTGCTTGCGGTGGTCATCGCATCCATTTCTTATGGGGTTTGGCAGGCGATCTTTATTTCACTGGTCGCGGTCTGCTGCCTAAACTACTTTTTTATTCCTCCTATTTGGTCGTTTACCGTCGCCGACGGCCGGGACTGGATCGCGCTGGTCTCCTTTCAGGTCTGCGCACTACTGGTGAGCCGTATCTCCTCCCGCGAGCAAAAGATTGCGCGCGACGCCAACTACCAGCGAATTCAGATGAAGAAACTCTACGAGTTGAGCCGCGGCACTCTGCTCTTCGATCTGCACCACCCGCCAGGATCTCAGTTGGTGCAGTCGATCCGGCGTATTTTTAATGCCGACGATGTGGCCATCTTCGACGCAAATACCGCCCTGCTCAATCACGAGGGGACCTGGTCGACGGAGGAGCAGCAAATTGCCAGGACAACCTTCCTCACCGATCACAACGAGGACGACCATGACACGCGCACCACGCAGCGTGTGATTCGCATTGGCAACAAGTCCATTGGCGCGATGGCCATTCGCGGAGAGGTCGACCCCTTGATTGCCAACTCCATCGCTTCGCTTGCCGCAATCGCTTTTGAGCGTTACCGCTCGTACGAAAAAGAGGCGAGCGCGGAGAGCGCGAAACAGGCTGAGCAACTGCGCGTGGCCGTACTCGATGCGCTTGCGCACGCGTTCAAGACGCCGCTGACGGCGATTTGCACCGCCAGTTCCGGCCTGCTGGAGATGGGCACGCTGGGCAAGACCGAGTCTGAGCTGGCTGAATTGATTGATGAAGAGTCCGTCAATCTCAATCAACTCTGCACCCGACTGCTGCAGACCGCGAAGCTGGAGGCCGCCAGCGTGTCCATGCGCACCGAACCGGTGATTGTATCGAAGTTGGTGAAGGATGTAGTGGCGGAGCTCTCGGGAACGCTCAAGGAGCATCCCATCGAGCTCTCCATCGAGGAGCAGGAGACGCCGCTGCAGGGCGACCGGGAGCTGCTCACCATGATCCTGACGCAGTATCTCGACAACGCCGCCAAGTACTCCGCGCCCGAAGCTCCCATCGACATCGCGGTGCGCGAGAGCAACTCCGAGCTGCTGCTCTCGGTGCACAACCAGGGCTCCGTAATCCAGATGCAGGACCGCGAGCGCATCTTCGAGCGCTTCTATCGCAGCTCCGACGCCAAGCAGCGTGCGCCCGGCGCCGGGGTTGGCCTCTCCATCGTCAAGAAGGCGGCCGAGGCCTACCGCGGGCATGTATGGGTGACCAGCGCCGAACAGGAAGGCACGACCTTCTTCTTATCGATTCCAAAGATACAGATGGGAGGGAACTAGCCATGGAATCCGGACTGATTCTGATTGTGGACGACGAGATGTCCATCCGGCGCGCTCTGCATACCACCCTCAACAATCTGGGGTTCAGGACCGTGGAGGCGGCGCGCGGCGAGGAGGCCCTGTCGCTGCTGCGCACAAACACATTCGACGCAGTCCTGCTGGACATCAATATGCCGGGCATGAGCGGCATCGACGCCTGCAGGATCATGCGCAGCCGTTTTCCGCGCATTCCCATCCTGATGCTCACCGTGCGCGACAGTGAAGACGACAAGGTGGAGGCGCTGGACGCGGGCGCGGACGATTACATCACCAAGCCCTTCCAGTTGCGCGAGCTCACAGCCAGGATGCGGGCCGCCATGCGCTGGTCCAGGATGCCCGACACGCAGGAAGCGGCTGTGTTGCGCATCAACGAGATTGAACTCGACCCCGCGCGCCACACGGTGAAGAAGGCCGGCCGGCTCATCCACCTCACGCCCAAGGAGTTCGAGTTGACCCACCACCTGATGACCCATGCAGGCAGGCCCATCCAGCACAGCCGCCTGCTGAATACCGTCTGGGGAGAGGGATACGGCAACGAACTGGAGTATCTCCGCACCTTCATGCGTCAACTGCGCAAGAAACTGGAAGACGATCCCGCGAACCCCAAGTATCTGCTTACCGAGGCGCACGTCGGCTATCGCTTCGCGGAGAATTCATAGATCGGTGGATGGTCCAGACCGCGCATTGTTGGTAGATCGGTTGGTTTTCCTGTCCGGCCTGTGGCTCACCCAACTGCCACCCGGCGGTAACAGGGATCAGATCTGCAATGTCATAATTAAAATCGCCTGTAGTCGAATCTGTAGCCGTCAAAGCACCCAATAGCCACAAAGATCAACAGGGTTCAGATCACGTACTGTAAATAATCCTATCGAAATCACTTCTTTTCACTCAATTTCAACAGCCTTCCATAAACGATTGGATCTGCTTTGGGAGCAGAGGGTCGTCAGTTCGAATCTGACCGCCCCGACCATTGAAAATGCAGACCAAATCGAGCTTTTCGCATGGCTCGCCAGCCATAGATAGGACGCGCCTCCAGCTAGGGAATAAAGTAGAATGGGTTCGGCAGCTTAACCGAGAGCTCGGCTTGTGGATTTCCATTCAGATCGCTCATCTGGTCTCCCACATTAATAATGATGTGATAGCCGGCAGCCACGATCTTTGCTCGCTCCCCGGACTTATACTCAGCCATCTTTTGCGTCGCAGGATGCGGCCCGCGAAGAGCGAGCCCGGCCCAGTCGCGATAGCCTGCCGCCTTTAGGTTCTCGGCTGTCGCAGCTTCTTGCGACTGCGGCCGTCCGGTGATAAAGAAGACCGAGACCCCGTTTTTTTTCGCCTCGTTATAGAGACGCAGGGTTCCTTCGATCGCCGGTGCCCGCTTCTTGTCCACCCATTCGTTCCAGTCCTTCGCAATGTAACCAAAGTCATCCTGGGTCTCCTCGTCCCAATTGGAAAGTGAGGTCTCGTCGATATCGAGAACCAGTGCCAGCTTCTCGCCTTGTTTCGCCCTTGCCGCCCTTCGTTGCAGATAAGCAATCGCCAAATCGCTTTGGCGATTCACTTCCGGCGTGTAACACCCGTGGATGCGCTGGCAGTCGTGGTATGCGATCAGACGCGTTTTGAGTTGCCCAAGATTGGGCGCTGGCTCTTGAGGAATAAGCAGGCTGGTGCGCGGCGCTGGCTGTGCGGTCAGCAATACCGAGGACAAGACGACCGTGGCTAGAGTCAACAGCCGTCGGCATCGTCGCATAGGACCCTCCAGGCAGTAGATGGCCAAGTTTACCGCAGCCAGGCCCGCATCGCATCGTCAACAACCACAGGCCATTCCTTGACAATCGATGCCGCACGATATTAACTACAGTTGTTGGTTGTGGTGAGGGAGTTCACCCTTAACCGCTGTCCTGCCGCACAGGCTGGATGGATGATGACTCCTGACAGGGAACCCTGTCGCGGAGTCATGTCCCGGCCCGGTCCCTGAATGACAAATTGGGAGTTACGTTCATGGGGAACACTTGGGCTTTGTCTGCGCTATGGCTGGGGTTGGCGCTGGTTGCGACGCTGCTGGCGATCTGGTTCAGAATCTCAACTGCACTCTCTGAGATCGTGGTGGGCACGGTGGCCCAACTTGTGCTCGTCGCGTTTCTGGCCCATGGCGGGCTGCTCGGCAACACCCAGTGGATCACGTTTCTGGCCGGCACCGGGGCCATCGTCCTCACCTTTCTGGCTGGCGCGGAGCTGGATCCCGCGATCTTCAGAATGAAGTGGCGCGAAGCTCTGGTCATCGGGCTGGCTGGGTTCTTCGGCCCCTTTCTCGGATGCACGGCGATCGCGCATTATGTGCTGCACTGGGCCATTATGCCCAGTTGGCTGTGCGGCGTCGCGCTCTCGACAACCTCGGTCGCCGTGGTCTATGCGGTGATGCTGGAGCTGGGCTTCAACGTCACGGAGTACGGCAAGGCAATCCTCGCCTCCTGCTTCGTGAACGACATCGGGACCGTGATTGCACTGGGAATGATCTTCTCTCCGTTCACCATCAGGACAGTGATCTTTGTCGCGGTCTCGGTCGCGGTCTTCGTAGTGCTGCCTTTTGTCACGCCGCGGTTCTTCCGCAAATACGGCGGGCGCGTCTCCGAACTTGAAGCCAAGTACATCCTCTTTATCCTCTTCGCCATGGGAGGACTGGCTCTCTGGTCTGGAAGCGAGGCTGTGCTGCCTGCCTACCTGATCGGCATGGTTTTGGCGGGAACGGTAGGCAAGGACCACGCGCTCATTCGCCGTCTGCGAACGCTCACCTTTGGCCTGCTCACTCCGTTCTACTTCATCCGTGCCGGATCGTTTGTGCTGGTTCCCGTGCTGATCGCCGCTCCCGTCACGATGCTGGTCCTCTTTTCCGCGAAGATGCTTACCAAGGCGGTTGCGGTATTTCCCGCCGTGCGGGCGCACCGCTACGAAGGCAACTCCAGCACCTACTACACGCTGATGATGTCGACCGGCCTGACCTTCGGCACCATCAGCGCGCTCTTCGGCCTCAATCACCAGATCATCACGCAGACGCAGTACTCTTACATCGTGGGCACGGTCATCGCGAGCGCCGTGGTTCCAACCATGATTGCGAACAGGTTCTTTCTGCCCAGGCATCTTCTTCCGCACGCCTCGGCGGGCACACAATCGGAGCAGGCAATGCAGCGGCCCACCGCCGCGGAACAGGTATAGGTCATCCCATGGGAAGCCCAGTCTTTATCGGATTTCAAACCATTCTGGTTGCATACGACGCGTCTCCGCACTCGGAGCACGCACTGGAGGTTGCGCTCTCGATGGCGGAGGACCGCAAGGCCAAGGTCTGCATCCTGTCCGTGATTGTGCCGCCGGAGCCGGCTGCCTCGCGCGCCGAACTCAACGCGGTACTGGACGACATGCGCGAGCGCTATGAGCGCAGCCTTGCCTCCATCCGCGAGCGGGCCGGACAGAAGGGAATTGAACTGGAGACGGAGATCGCCGTGGGCCATCCGGCGGAACAGATCATCCACCGGGCGGAGACCCTCCAGGCCAGCCTGATCGTGATGGGCAAGCGCAGCCACACCATCCTGCATCGCTGGATGCTTGGCTCCAACACGGAACGCGTGCTGAAGTACGCGCACTGCCCGGTGATGATCGTGCATTGATGGGAGAATTCGAGGGGCCATGCCCGAAAAGGGACCTTTCGCGGTGTGCTGGCATGCCCGCCGGGCAACCAATCCTCAGATTAGCCATCCTATGGTATAAGCGCTCTTTCAGCCGGATGGCGGAGACGAGCGAAGACGGGACACCGCAGGTCCAACGCATCTACCTGGAGCCGCAGCCACCGTATGGGAGGTTCCAAATGCGTGGATCGAGAATTCTACTTTGTGCAGCGGCATTGCTTACTACCCTGGCTTTGGCTTCAGCGCCGGCGGCAAACGCACAGATTGTGATTGGCGTCCGTGTTCCAACGGTTGGTATTGCCATCGGGGTTCAGCCGGTCTGTTCCTATGGCTACTACGGCTATGCTCCGTATGCCTGCGCGCCCTACGGCTATTATGGGCCGGGCTACTTCTATAACGGCATCTTTCTGGGCATGGGCCCATGGGCCAACTGGGGCTATGGCCACGGCTGGGGCGGCCATCGCTTCGGCGGTGGTGGCGGGGGACGCTACGTCGGCGGCGCGGGCGGCGCTCGCGGGTCTGCCGGTGTGCGTACCGCTGCAGTCAGTCGCGGACGTACGGGCGGCGCAGCGGTTGTACGCACCAGCGCCAGCTCTCGCAGTGTCGCCCCCTCAGGGGGCTCTCATGCAGCGGTAGCTCGTAGCGGCGGCGCAGCACCACATGCCAGCGGCGGCGCAGCGCCACATGCCAGCGGCGGCGCAGCTCGCGGCGGCAGCGGCAGCGGCGGCGGCGGCGGCGGCGGCCAGCATCGCTAGCCGATTGCACGCTGCGTGAAGCAGCGCCTGACATCAACTTGGCAACAAACTGCGGCGGAGCAAACCAGCTCCGCCGTTTTTTCACTCCACTCGCCGCTCAGGAATCGCCGGAGTGGAATCCTGTCCGGAAATCCTTGGTCGCACAGTCTGAAACCCCTCTCGCTGGGTTCACATTCCTCCACCAATGCAACCGGTTCCTCCGGGAGAATGTTGCACCGGGAACTTGAGCGCGCCTATCTTTCCCTGGTGTACGATTGAGTTGAATCCGGTTGCGTGGCGCCCTCCAGGCCCGCTTGGCTCTTCGCTCTTGCATGCGTCCCTATCGTCTAGTGGCCCAGGACTCCGCCAGTTCCCGGCGGCGACACAGGTTCGAATCCCGTTGGGGACGCCATTCCAATCCATCCGCAAGAAACACCGTATGGATCTGCGCGCAGGGGAATGCATCTGCCCGCCCCGCAAGCCGTTGCGCTGATCGGCCCACAGGGGTGTGACTGGTGTCACCGACCATGCGGCCTTCCGCCGATACTCTGGAATTGGGTTCCCGGAAATGAGGGAGCGGGCCGCCAGCAAATCGCCCGCGGAGATCAATCGGCCCGTCCCTTGAAAGTGAGCGAGACCATGGCGTACGTAATTACCGATGCATGTGTGAAGGATTTTCTGTGTGCGGTGGAGTGTCCCTCGAACGCGGTTCGTCCCCTGAGCGATGAGGCTGGCGCAGATTCTGTGACCCAGTTGTTCATCAATCCCGACGAGTGCATCGACTGCGGCAACTGCATCACGGTCTGCCCGTCGAATGCGATCTTCCCCATCGACGAGCTCCCCGCCGACAAGGCGGCATTCGTGGAGAAGAACGCCGCCTACTTCCACTAAAGCCGCAGTGCCTCGGACCGCCCGGGCATACAAAGTTCGCGCCACTCCCCCAGGAAACGCCTGGGCCTCGTTGATTCAACGGGCCTGGGCGTTTTGTCTCTCAGCTTCAGGCCCGCGAAGTATGGGATGGGCCGCTTCAGTGACAGGAGGCCTCGTCCTGGAACTGCTTGGTCGCCGCCATGGAGGCGAGACCGCGTGCGCAGCTCAGGATCTTCTGGTCCATCGAATTGTCGTCGAAGGAGTCCGGAGCGGAGTAGCTGGAGTTGGCGTGCATCGCCAGGAATTGATCGCTCATCTGCTGCATGTTGGTGAACTCGTTGCGCAGCAATGCGACTGCGTTGCGGTCCGCATCGGTGGTTGCCGCGGCAGTTGCCAGTTGCAGCCTGCTGTCGGCCGACCGGCGCATTCCGCCCACCCAGTTTTCAGTGACGGGATTGTTGGTTTGAACAGTGGTGACGATGGCGACACGCCACTCACGGATCGCAGTCAACTCTTCAATCTCCGCCCGCAGAAAGCCTTCGGAGAGTTGCGCAGGCTGGTTCGGCTGGGCCGGCTGCACCGTCGTACTCGCCGGGGCAGGCAGGGTCAGGATGGTCTGGTTGCCCTGAAACCGGATCGATCCGTGGGTGATCCGAGCCAGCGACTCGACATCCACATAGGACTTGCCGTTGATCTGGACCAGAGAGGCGTGTTCGGGCTGGCCGGCGATGGCGAGAGTTCCAGCCTGCTGCGGCGCCTGCGCTGCGGCGGCGATGGGCAGGGCAAGCAGAACAGCCAGCTTCGCCAGCGGGCGTACGCATCGATCGTTCATGGGGGTTGCTCCTTGTGCCTGGGGCATTTCTCCTGTTCCTAACCCTGGAAGAGTTCCACAAAGGCCGTTTTTTTGGAGCAAAACGGCGCGCGCAGTTCGTCTTCGGAGTACGCCACCAGAAGAAATGCTCTATCGGTTGGATGCCCTTAATCCTCTTCAGGGCAACTTAATTCTAAGAACCCGCTTCAGAAATCGTGCCCGCAAGACTCCCCAGCAGGAACTGCGTCTTGTTCAGCAAGGGTTAACTCCCACGTCAACTAAGTGGTGACCTAAAAAAAATGCAGTGTCGCGATGCCACTAAAGTGGTAGAGATGCAATTGCTCTATTGACGCCAGATTCATGGAATTCTCCGATGGAGAACTTAGGGTATTTCCTACGGGTGATACCAATGAGTTCCTATTCGAGACAGCATCAACCGCCATCGCAGCGCGCCGGAAAGGGTTTCCTTGTAATCTTGGCAATTCAGCTTGTAGCAGCTTGTGTGGGGCTGGCCATCATGAGCCACATGCAAAGCATCTATCACGATGTTCTTGGCAGGCACGCAGATCTGGTTCATAGCCGCCACCAGATCGATCAGGTTGCCGATCAACTCAATCAACTCTCCCAGACGGCTCCCCGCTCCATCGCAGAGCAGAAGCGGCAGCTCGCAAACATTCTGCAGGAGCTGGACCCCGCAGCAACCTCTCCGAACCTCTTGTCGGACACATCGTCGGAGTTGCCCGGCGAAACCGCTGACGTTCAGCAGGCGGTTGCTGTGTTGGCTCGCACCCCATCGGCCGCAGACCGAAACGAAGATACGCGCCAGGAGCTGCTCGTGCCCTCCGCGGTCGTTCACCTGCGACAGGCGGTGGCATCGCTACGCAGCGGCGTGGACCGCCTGGACGAGGAAAACGTCAGCCGTCTGGACGAACTGCAGCAACTCCGCACTTGGAAAGTCTTCTGGGAGGCGGGCGCTCTGCTGATGATTTTGCTGACCCTTGCCTATGCGGGCCGGCTTCACCGTCAACTGCGCCGCGAGGAATTGGCTCGTTTTGGAATTGAGTCGGAGCTGTCTGCCGAGCGCCAGGCCTTGGAAGAGCGGGTACAAGAGCGCACCCGTGAGCTGGAGACTGAGGCCAAGGAGCGGCGGCGCTCGGAGCGCCTGAACCGCGGCTACAATCGTGTCCTTGAGATGCTGGCCCGCAACGAATCCAGCGCGGAGATGTTCAAGGTATTGGCAGACACCGTCGCCGAATTTCGCTCAACCTGGCTCTGTGCAGTTCACATCGTCGAGGCTGGACAGCTCAAGCTCACGGCCAGTTCAGGCATGAAGGAGAAGTTGGCGCAACATCTTCAGCACATCCCCCTAGACTTTGCCGATGCGCCGGAGAGCGCGGCTCTCGCAGCGGGGCGCTTGTGGCTGGTCAAGGAACTCAGCCGGGAACACAAGACGTGGAGCGAGCTGCTCCGCGCCAACGGCCTCCAGTCCGTCTGGTCCGCGCCCTTCTTCGCACCCGACTCCACTCCGCTGGGAACGCTTACCGTTTACACCCTGCTGATGGACAGCCCCACTCCCGCTGCTGTTGAAATGATCGAGATGTCATGCCAGATGGCAGCCTTGGTGCTGGATCGCCGCCGCCTGCAATCGCAACTGATTGAACACGCATATCACGACAGCCTCACCGGATTGCCAAACCGAAGACTGGGCGAGGACCGTCTCTCCAACGCCACCAGTCGTGCTCTCCGGGCCGGACACAAGACCGCAGTTCTATGGATCGATCTTAACAAGTTCAAGCATGTGAACGATCAACACGGCCACCCCGTCGGAGATGCGGTCCTGCAACAGGCCGCACACCGCCTCGCCGGCAGACTTCGCGCCAGTGATACGCTGGCACGGATGGGCGGCGATGAGTTCATGGCCATCCTCGAAGACGTCAAAGATCGCCAGGTGGCGGAGACGACGGCCATCGAACTTCTCGATGTTCTGGCACTCCCCATGCAGATCAACGACATGGAGATCAGCATCAGCGCCAGCATCGGCGTCTCATTGTTTCCCGAGGACGGCGACTCCGTTGACACTCTTGCCCTGCACGCGGACCGCGCCATGTATGCTGCTAAATTCACCAGCTGTGGCGTCCTCTCCTACACCTCGGACATGGACAGAGGACCTGCCGAACGGCGAGAGATTGAGGAGGAGTTGGGCCTCGCCCTCGAGACCGGCGGATTCTCCCTGGTCTACCAGCCGCAATGCCTCCCAGATGGCACTCTGGTTGGCTTGGAAGCCTTGCTCCGATTCCACTCTAACCGTCTCGGAGATATCTCTCCCGCTCAGTTTATTCCCATTGCCGAGGAGTCAGGGCTGATCGTGCCCATCGGAGAATGGGTGCTGCGCGAGGTCTGCCGCCAATGTCAGGAGTGGCAGGCGATCAGCCATATCATGGTCCCGATCGCGGTCAATATCTCCGCAATCCAGTTTGATCGCAGCGACTTCGCCGACACGGTGGCACGGATCCTGGCGGAGACCGGACAGACGCCGTCGCTGCTGGTGTTGGAGCTGACCGAGAGCATTGTTATGCAGAACATCGCTGAAAGCACGCGCCAGATGAATCGCCTCAAGAAGTTGGGGGTCCACATCGCGATCGATGACTTTGGTACGGGCTACTCCTCGCTGAGTTACCTGCACCGCCTGCCCATCGACCTGCTGAAGATCGACCGTTCCTTCATCGAAAACCTGAATGAGCCCGAGGGCACTCACCCCATCGTGGAGGCGGTCCTCTCGATGGCTCATGCGCTCGGCTATAAAGTGGTCGCCGAAGGCGTGGAGACAGCCGAACAGCTATCCACCCTGCGCAAGAACCGTTGCGACATCATCCAGGGCTTTCTCTTCTCCCGTCCGGTAAAGCCGGTGGCCACGGCAACCATCCTGCGCGCCGGAAAGTTGGAGAACAAGCATCCCTTCCCTGCTGCGGACCTGCTCTCACACCAGAACGAAGGCAACGGGAATGTTCTTCACCCCAACTAGGGCCGATTGTTCCGAGGATCGAAGACTGGAATCCGTTTAGCGGCGCACGGCGCGCTTTACCTGCGCGTATTGCAGCAGGATGAAGCTGTCCGTCATCCCGGCAATGTAGTCGGCGACGACGCGCGCCAGCCCTTCCGTCTCGATCTGCTCCACATAGCCTGAGGGCAGTTCCAGCGGTTCGGCAATCCAGAAGTTGAACAGCGCCGTGACCACCTGCTCGGCCTTCTCGTGCTCCAGCGAAAGCGCATGGCAGGTATACAGCGTCTCGTACAGGTAGCGCTTCTCCTGCTGGCGCAGCGACTCCACATGAGGCGAGAAGCTGGCCAGTCGCACCGGGTGCGTGCGCACCTCGTCCAGGCTGCTGGCGCCGATCGCGAGCGCGTTGGCCAGCGTGGTTGCCATCAGGTCGTCGGTCAGGATGTTCTGCATCCGTTGCAGCGCCTCGCTGAAGAGGAACTTCGCCTCCACGCCTGGGTGCTCGCGCTCCACCTGCGCATAGCTTTGGGCAAGCAGATCGACGTGTTCGCGGATGTGCTCGATCTCCAGAAGCCCCGACTCCACTCCGTCGTCAAGGTCGGCCGTAAGATACGCAATCTCGTCGGCCAGGTCGATGATCTGCGCCTCCAGCGGTGGCCGCCGGTCCAGCAGATAGCCGGCCAGCTCGGGATACTGCTCCGCGCTATAGTCCCGCGAGTGCTTGATGATTCCCTCGCGCACGCCCAGCGTCAGGTTCAGCCCGCGATGCGCGGCGTAGCGCAGTTCGAAGTGCTCCACGATGCGCAGCGCATGCAGGTTGTGGTCGAAGCGCCGGCCGTGTCGCTTCAGGCACTCATCCAGCGCGTGCTCGCCGGCGTGCCCGAAGGGAGGGTGGCCGATGTCGTGCGCCAGCGCCAGCGCCTCGGCCAGGTCTTCATTCAGTCCCAGCTCCTGGGCCACGCTGCGCGCAATCTGGGCCACCTCAATGGTATGGGTCAGCCGGCTGCGGAAGTGGTCGCTGGCGCGGCTGGTGAAGACCTGCGTCTTGCCCGCCAGGCGGCGAAACGCGCGCGATTGCACAATGCGTTCACGGTCGCGCTGAAACGCCGTGCGCGATGCCCGCTCCGGCGCGGCGTAGTCGCGCTGGATGAGCGGATCGTTCGCGTCACCGGAGACAGCGCAGCGATGAAGCTCGAAGTCCTTCGCACCCTTCAAAGTCACAGTGAGTTAAGTGTAACCGGCGGAACGAAATCCGTTTGGCCGCGCGTCCGTTACTTCGCGTCCTTCTCGGGGGTTGGGTTCAGCTTGGCCAGCTTGACGCGCCCATTCTCCAGCTTGTGCTGCACCTTCTGCACGTCCTCGGGGTCGGCGTCGGCAGCCAGCGAGTGCGCGTACTCGGTCAGCGAACGCTCCCACTGCGCCACCGCCATCTTCAGGTTTCCGGTCTTCTCGTACACCTCGCCCAGGTGATCGTGAATCGTAGGGTCCGTGTTGATGCGCTCGTTGGCCTTGCGCAGGTTCTCTTCCGCCTCGGGGTATTGACCCAGCTTGAAGTAGACCCAGCCCAGCGAGTCCAGGTAGGCGCCGTTCTGCGGGTCCTGCTCGACCGCCTCGCGGATCAGCTTGAGCGCTTCGGGCAGCTTCTGGCCTTGGTCCGCCAGCATATAGCCCAGGTAGTTCAGCACCCCTGGGTGATGCGGGTCGATGGCCAGCGCCTTGCGGAACTGGACCTCCGCCTGGTCGTACATCTTCTGGCGATCGTAGAACTCTCCGCGCAGGAAGTAGACGTAGAACTTCTCATTCGGCTTGGTGGCCAGGCTGTCTGCATGGTCGATCTGCTCGCCCGCCTCCTTGAACCGCTTCAGGCGAATGAAAATATCGGCATACCGTTCCTCCACCTCGAGGTCGTCCGCGCCTCCACTCAACTGGGCCTTGGCCAGGGCGAGTCCCTCGTCCACCTGTCCCATATCGACCAGTTGGCTGGCGTAGGTAAGTTGAATGACGCGGTCTTTCGGCAGGGCCTTCGCGGCTTCGGCGGCGACCGCGGTTGCGTCCTTCCACTGGCGCGCATCGCGGTAGGCGTCGACCTCGTCCCCGTAGCCACGCTCCACGTACTCTCCGCCCAGGTCGACCATCTGCTTGTATGCCGCCACGGCCTCGGCTGTCTTGTTCTCTTCCCGGTCGATGCTGCCCAGACGATCCAGGAAGATCGCGCGGTTTTGCTTCTCCTGCTCGGAGTACCTGCCATCGGGGTGTGAGGAGGAGTCGAGGACCTCCGTCAGAACATCGGTCGCCTGCTCAAATTTGCCTAGCGCGTCGTAATTGAGCGCCTCGTTGTAGCTCAGTTCAAGCAGTTCGAGAGCGTCCTGCACCCGCGATTTTGCCTTTTCCAGGGTTGCCAGCGACTCGTCATAATGGCCCTGGCGGCGTTGCACCTCGGAGATGCGAATCTCCCACTGCGCATATTGCGAGTCCTGGGGATTGTCGGCCGCCAGTTCCTCGAATACCTTGAGCGCCTCATCCAGCTGACCGTCCTCCAGCAAGGCACTGCCCAGGCCGCTCCGTGCATCCGTGTTGTCCGGCTCGATCTCCAACGAACGGCGATAGGCCGCGGCAGCCTCCTTCGGCTTCTTCAACTGGTCGAGACTGGCAGCCAGGGCAAATTCGATGCGCGCCGTCCGGTCGCCCACCGGGACCGCGGAGAGCGTGTCTGCCGCGCGCTGCGCATCCCCCTCCGCGCTGTACAGCGCCGCCATGCGCAGCACCACCTCCTCGGAGTCGGCATCGATCTTCTGCGCGGCCTTGAACTGTGCCTCCGCCTTGGCGGTGTCGTGGTTCAGCGCATACAGCTGACCCAACAGCAGCTTGGTCTCCAGGTCGCTCGGCTTCAGGCGAGCGATGGCCTCGTACTCGGCGATCGCCAGTTGCAGCATCTCGCCCGCCTGCGAGCCCTGCATGTCGCCCAGCGTGCGCAGATACACCTGCCCCAGCAGCGTGTGCGCCTTTACATCGTCCGGGTACTTCTTCAACTGGTCCTGCGCCGAGTTCACCGCGTCCTTGATGCGCCCAAGCTTGAAGTAGAGGTCGGCCAGTCCGTCCTGCAGCAGAATTGAGTCCGGATCGGCGTCCAGCGCCAGCTTGTACTCCTCCACCGCCTGGGTTGCGTAGTCCTGCCGGCCCGCGTTCACCGCCATCTCCTCGTAGAGATGGGCCAGACCGTAGTGGTAGTAGGCGCTGGAGCGGTCGGGCGCCGTCTTGCTCTGGTCCGCTGCGGGCTGCGATGCAGACCCATGCCTCCGCTGCAGTGTCTGCTGCATCGGAGGATCCATCTGCTTGGGAGCGTCCTGCGGCTTCGAGCTGGCCGGAGGTGTAGCCTGCTGCGCGGCGGCCGGCAGCACTGGCGCAGCCAGCAGCAGCGCGGCGACCCAGGCCAGCCGGAGGCGGTGAATCCGTGAAGCACAAGAGAGCATGGCCATGGTCAAAGGTTCCTGTCCGGCGGCGTCGAGGACGCAATCACTGTTTAGACGGTGCGCGGCTTGCATTGGATGCTGTTGGCAGCGGCGACCCTGCCATCTCAGAAGAATACGTCCATTATAGCGACCAGCCGCTCCGACGTGGCCTTCGCCCTCTTATCCATGCCGGAAGTGGCGTATCCCCGTGAAGACCATTGCAACGCCCAGCCGGTTCGCCGCCTCAATCACCTCGGCGTCGCGCACCGACCCTCCGGGCTGAATGATGGCCGTTGCGCCCGCCGCGGCCACCGCCTCCAGTCCGTCCGGGAAGGGAAAAAACGCGTCCGACGCCGCAACAGTCCCAGCCAGCGGAAGGATCGCCTTCATCGCGCCAAAACGCGCCGCGTCCACCCGGCTCATCTGTCCCGCGCCGATGCCCACCGTCTGCCCGTGTCCCTGGTTGCTGCGCGCGTAGACAATGGCATTCGACTTGACGTGTTTGCACACGCTCCACGCAAACAGCAGCGCGCGCATCTCCTCCGCCGTGGGCTTGCGCTTGGTCGCAACCTTCAGATCGGCCTCACGGACACGGACGCGGTCGGCGTCCTGCATCAGGAACCCGCCCGAAACCTGCTTCAGCGCGCGCGCCGGCCTGCCCGCCTCGTCATGTCTCGGCGCAATCTCCAGCAGCCGCAAATTTTTCTTCGCAGCAAAGCGCGCAACCGCCTCCGGCGTAAACGACGGCGCAATGATCGCCTCCACAAACAACTTCGCAATCTCCTCCGCGGCCTCCGCGTCCACCGTGCTGTTGACGCCAATCACGCTGCCGAACGCCGAGACCGGATCGCACTCCAGCGCGCGCTGGTATGCCTCGACCACCGTCGCTCCAGTCGCCGCGCCGCATGGATTGGTGTGCTTGATAATCGCTACTGCGGCCTCCTCGGCGGCGTCGAACTCGCCCACCAGCTCCCAGCACGCGTCCAGATCGACCAGGTTGTTGTAGCTCAGCTCCTTGCCCTGCAACTGCTTCGCCGCGGCCACTCCGCGCCCGCTCCCATCGACATACAGCGCGGCCTTCTGGTGTGGGTTCTCGCCATACCGCAGCACCGTCTTCAGCGGAGCGATCACAAGGACGGTCTGCGGCATCGCCTCCGTGTCGAAGACCGCAGCCTCGCCGTGCGCCGCCGGCGCGGCAATGCTCTCCAGCGTCGTTGCAATCCCCGCGGCGTAGGCCGCCGTCACCGCAAAGGCCGCGCGCGCCAGCCGCCAGCGCGTCGCGCGACCCAGCGACCCCGCGTTCGTTGCAAGCTCCTCGGCAATCGCCGCGTAATCCGCCACCGACGTCACAATCGCCACGTCCTCGAAGTTCTTCGCCGCCGAACGCACCATCGACGGCCCGCCGATATCGATGTTCTCGATAATGTCGCTGAACGCCGCGCCCGGTTTGGCCGCCGTCTTCTCGAACGCGTACAGGTTCACCACCACCATGTCGATCGGCTCGATCCCATGCTCCCTCACCGCGGCCACATGCTCCTTGTTCCCGCGGATGTGCAGAATGCCGCCATGCACCTTGGGATGCAGCGTCTTTACGCGCCCGTCCAGCATCTCCGGAAATCCCGTCAGGTCGCTGATGTCGCGCACCGTCAGCCCTGCCTCGCGCAGCGCGCGCGCAGTCCCGCCGGTCGACACCAGTTCAATTCCATGCGACACCAGCGTGCGGGCGAACTCGACCAGGCCGCTCTTGTCGGTAACGGAAAGCAGGGCGCGGTGGACGCGGCGAAGGCCGCTCTTGGTTTCAGGGCTGTTTGCAGGAACGGATTCAGTGGTCACGCAAC
>JBEKWE010000039.1:0-20309 GCA_049513335.1 Acidobacteriaceae bacterium
CACGCGCCGTGGACGCGGCAAAGGATTACATCAACAACCATATGGCCCCGGCGGACCTGGCCGCGTCCGTCAGCCTGGTCTCCGGCCTCAGCATGGACCAGGACTTTACCAACGACAAGGCCGCGCTGATTGCCGCCGTCAGCAAGTACGACGGCACCGAGGGCTCGGGCTTCGACCTCGGCAACGAGGGCACAGACAGCTCCGCCGCCTCCGACGACTCCTCCAGCTTCACCGCCGACGACAGCGAGTTCAACGCCCTCAACACCGACCGCCAGTTGTACGCCATCCGCACCATCTGCAAGTCCATCGAGAAGGTGGAGCAGAAGAAGAGCATGTTGTACTTCTCCGGCGGCCTCACCCGTCAGGGCATCGAGAACCAGGCAAGCATCCGCGCCGCCACCAACGAGTGCGTGAAGGCGGACACAGCAATGTATGCCGTGGACACGCGCGGCCTGCAGGCCCTAAACCCCGTCGGAGACGCCAGCCAGGGCAGCCGGCGCGGCACAGGCGCCTACAGCGGCGCATCCATGCAAAGCCAGTTGACCTCCAACTTCAGCTCGCAGGAGACGCTGGGCACGCTGGCCAGCGACACCGGAGGCAAGCTCTTCGTCGACTCCAACGACTTCGCGCCGGCCTTCCAGCAGGTTCAGCACGACACCGAGGCCTATTACATCATCGGCTACCGCTCCACCAACGTCGCGCGCGATGGCAGCTATCGACACCTCACAATTACGCTGCAGGGCCATCCCGAGGCGAAGCTCGAGTACCGGCCCGGCTACTACGCGCCGGCTGACTTCCAGCACGCCAAGACCGAGGACCGCGAGCTGGCACTCGACGAGCAGATGCGCAGTGATGTCCCCGCCACCGATGTCGCGATCTATCTACAGGCGCTCTACTTCCGCCTGGAGGACGGCAAGTTCTACGTTCCCGTATCGCTGGTCATCCCCGGTTCGCAGATTAACGCAGTGCAGGTCAAGGACAAGGACAAGGCCACCATCGACATCCGGGCCCAGGTCAAGAACGCACAGAACATCACGGTCGGCCAGTTGCCGCCAGGGACGCAGGTGAAACTCGACCTCGATGCCAACCAGATGCTGCTCAAGAAGAACGTGCAGTACTCCACCGGATGGACGCTCGCCCCCGGAAAGTACCACATCAAGTTCGTGGTGCGCGAGAACCAGTCCGGAAACATGGGCAGCTTCGAGACCGACATCCAGGTCCCCGACATGAAGAAGACTCCGCTCAAGCTCAGCTCTGTCGTCATGTCCAGCCAGCGCACGCCAAACACCATCAAGAAGAGCCTCGACCCGCTGGTGCGCGACGGCCAGGAGTGGGTGCCCAACGTCTCCCACGTCTTCCGCCAGGACCAGCACCTCTTCTTCCTCTACGAAGTCTACAGTCCCACCAAGGACAAGGACGCCACCACCACGTCCGCGACCCAGGCGGCAACGCAGGCCGCCAATCCCGGCCTCACCAAGAAGGAAGCCGTTCCCGTCCACGTCCTCACCAGCATCGAGTTCCTGCTCGGTGGAGTCAAGGTCTATGAGACGCCGCTGGTGGAGGCGACCGCCATCAATATCCCGGAGCGAGACGCCGTGGCCTTCCAGTTCGATGTCCCGCTCACTGGCTTGAAGACCGGAACCTACATCTGCCAGGTCAACATCATCGACGACGCTGGCGGCACCTTCGCCTTCCCCCGCATGGCCCTGCGCATTACGCCACCGGCGGCCCCGGCCGCAACCCCACCGGCCACGACGACCCCAGTTGCCGCGATTCTGCCGGCCACTTCACCGTCAGCAGCACCCACCCTCTAAACCAGGAGTGGACTCATTCCGGATAATCCGAGGATGAGTCCACCCTATCGAGTTCCTTTGGCATGTCGGTCACGCGAGCGACGACCCAGGCTGCTCTAACGAGTCTGCTCAGTCTCGAAGTCTGTCGGGGACAGCGTCCGCGCTATATCGCTCGAATCCTGTTTCCGAAACACCCTTAGAAGTTCTCAGGCTCGCCGGCCAGGTCGAGGTCCTCGTCGTCGTCATCCTCGTCGTCGTCGAAGTCGCCGAAGCTGGCAGCGAGAGTTGCCGCAGGCAGCACCGAAGTCGGCCCAGGCTGCGGATTGCCCTGCTCGTCGATCTTCATGCCTAGCGAAAGACCCATCTGCGCAAGGATCTCCTTGATCTCATTCAAGCTCTTGCGGCCGAAGTTCTTGGTCTTCAGCATCTCGGCTTCGGTCTTCTGGATGAGCTCGCCGATGGTGGCAATATTGGCGTTCTTCAGGCAGTTGTAGCTGCGCACAGAGAGCTCCAGCTCTTCCACCGAGCGATTCAGGTTCTCGTTGTGCAGCGCCGGCCCGTCCTGCAGATCGTGGCCCGTCTCCATCTCCTCCTCAAAGTTGATGAAGATGCTCATGTGGTCCTTCAGCAGCTTGGCGGAGAGGCCGAGTGCGTCCGCGGGGAAGACGCTGCCGTTGGTCCAGATTTCAATCGTCAGCTTATCGTAGTCGGTGATCTGGCCGAGGCGCGCGGCTTCCACAAGGTAGTTGACCTTGCGCACCGGCGAGTGAACGCTGTCGACTGGGATGAAGCCCAGGCCCAGGTCGGCGTCGAAGTTCTTGTCGGCGGAGATGTATCCGCGCCCGCGCTTCAGGCGCATCTCCATGTCGATCTTGCCGCCTTCGCTGACGGTGCATATGTACATGTCCTTGTCCAGGATCTCGACGTCGCCGTCGGCCTCGATCATGCCGGAGGTGATGACGCCTGCCGCGTCGGCGCGCAGGTACAGGGCCTTGGGGCCTTCGCCCGCCAGCTTGAAGGGAATCTGCTTCAGGTTGAGGACAATGTCGGTCGCGTCCTCGACCACGCCGCTGATGGACTGGAACTCGTGCAGCACGCCCTCGATGCGCACAGCGGTGACGGCCGCTCCCTCGATCGACGAGAGCAGCGTCCGGCGCAGCGCGTTGCCGATCGTGGTGCCGAAACCGCGCTCAAACGGCTGCGCGGAAAACTTCCCGTACTTCTCGGTGAGTGTATCGGTGTCGACGGCAAGACGCTTGGGTTTCTGGAAGCCTCTCCATAGCATGGGTGGTTCTCCTTTATCCGGCTCATTCGCGATGCATTTTGCGAAGGCGGGGTGGTTCGGTTGCAGGCCAGGTTGTATGTAACGCAGCCGTCAGCTTCTAGTTTCCAGCTAAAGGCCAAGAGCTAACCGCTAAAAGCTATTTGGAATACAGTTCGACAATAAGCTGCTCGTTCACCGGCAGGTTGACGTCCTCGCGTGTGGGCAGCGCGACCAGTCTTCCGGAGAGGTTCTCGCGGTTGATGTCGAGCCACTGCACGGCGCGCTGGCCGCTGGCAAAGTTTCCCGACTCTTCCAGAATGACAAGCTTCTTCGAGCCTTCGCGCACCTTGACCTCGTCGCCCACCTTGCACTGGAACGAGGGGATGTTGACCTTGCGGCCGTTCACCTGGATGTGTCCGTGGCGAACGATCTGCCGGGCCTGGCGGCGGCTCATGGCAAAGCCGAGCCGGTAGCAGACGTTGTCCAGCCGTGTCTCCAACATTTGCAACAGCAGCTCGCCGGTGACGCCGGTCTTGTTGGCGGCCTTCTGGTAGTAGGCGCGGAACTGCGTCTCCAGCGTGAAGTAGATGCGCTTGGCCTTCTGCTTCTCGCGCAGTTGCAGGCCGTAGCCCACCACCTTCTTCACCTTGCGAGACTGGCCGTGCTGGCCGGGAGGAAAGTTGCGCTTCTCAATCGCGCATTTGTCGGAGAAACACTTCGCGCCCTTGAGGAAGAGCTTGGTTCCGTCGCGGCGGCAGAGGCGGCAGACGGGTCCTGTATAACGTGCCATTCGTATTGCTCCTTTACTTCAGGTGACGATCGGTTTACAGGCTAGTGCCCTTCTGATCCCGATCCAGTGTTAGTGATTGACTGCTCGTTCTCCGAATTGCCTCTCGTTAAGATAGCGAAACAGCACCCCACAAATATCAAAACGCCAACCCATATGTCCTGGGCGAAACGAGCGCTGTTGTGAGAGACAAAACGATGGAAGATTAGCCTTCCAGCGATATACAAAAAGACTACTAAACCACAGGTCCACACTCTCCGGAGAGTGGAATCCTTTGCACCGAAGAGTGTGGACAATGGCATAGATCAGACTCTGCGGCGCTTGGGCGGACGGCAGCCGTTGTGCGGCATGGGTGTAACGTCGCGGATCGAGCGCACCTCGACGCCGGCCGAAGCCAGGGCGCGGATCGCAGATTCGCGTCCGGATCCGGGCCCCGAGACGCGCACATCGACCGAGCGCAGGCCGTGGTCGCGCGCTGCGTTGGCTGCGCCGACGGCGGCCTGCTGCGCGGCAAACGGAGTTCCCTTGCGCGATCCGCGAAAACCGAGCGAGCCGGACGACTTCCAACTGATTGTGTTGCCCGCCTGGTCCGTAATGGTGACGATGGTGTTGTTGAAGCTCGCCTGAATATAGACCAGCCCGAATGGGACGTTCTTGCGTTCCCGCTTCTTGAACTTTTTGCTCTTGCCTGCGGTCTTGGCGCCGGCTGCCTTGTTCTGTGTCTTCGCCATGGGCTATTTCGTCGCTTTCTTCTTGGCGGCAACCGTGCCCTTGCGGGGACCTTTGCGGGTGCGGGCGTTAGTGTGGGTGCGCTGGCCGCGGACGGGCAGCGAACGGCGATGGCGTAGTCCACGGTAGGACTGGATCTCGATCAGACGCTTGATGTTGAGCGAAACGTCCTTGCGCAGGTCGCCTTCGATCTCGCCCTGTGCCTCGATGACGTGCCGGATGCGGTTCAGCGCGTCCTCTTCGAGAGCGCCAACCTTGGCGTATGGATCGACGTTCGCCTCGGCAAGGATCTTTGCCGCGCGCGAGTGGCCGATGCCGAAGATGTGTGTGAGTCCGATGCGCACCTGTTTCTGATTGGGTACATCGACTCCAGCAATACGTGCCATAAGGTTCCTTTTCGTTTGTGCCCGTGGCGCTGTGTGGCCAAGGGAGCGGG
This sequence comes from Acidobacteriaceae bacterium, assembly GCA_049513335.1. Lineage (GTDB taxonomy): Bacteria > Acidobacteriota > Terriglobia > Terriglobales > Acidobacteriaceae > Edaphobacter. The sequence continues at coordinate 5,010 of JBEKWE010000039.1, forward strand.
GTTATCGGATTGCGGTCGTGTCCGCCGGGTTCAACGCAAGCCTTGACTTCGGCTAACTAGCCTGGCGGGGCCGGGTACTACAGGTTCGAGGTACTAGGTACGAGGTTCGAGGTAAAACAAGAACCCCTCAGCCTTGACGCTGTTTGTGCTTGGCGTTTTCGCAGATAACGCGAACCACGCCGCGGCGGTGGATGACTTTGCACTTATCGCAAATCTTCTTGACGGACGCGCGGACCTTCATTTGAATCCCTTCTTAAAACTTGATGCTCACCGAACGGAAGGCATGCCCCAGGGGCTAAAGCCCCATACCTGCATAACCCTTGAATGTCAGGGCTAAAGCCCTGACCTACCTAGAAGCCAAACGCGGCGGTCTCGGTGGAGTTACGGGCGTCTACTTGTAACGGTAGACGATGCGTCCGCGATTGAGATCGTACGGACTAAGCTCAATCGCGACGCGGTCGCCGGGGAGGATTTTGATGAAGTTCTTGCGCATGCGTCCGGAGACGTGGGCGAGAGCCTGGTGCTTGTTTTCAAGCTCGACCTTGAACAGCGCATTGGGCAGCGTCTCAACCACCACCGCCATCACTTCAATTGCATCTTCCTTCGACAAACGCTCTCCTTCGATAGGCGGGGACGCATCGAACGCGGCCCAAACGCCCTGTTACCATGTGCCTGCGCACACAGCATCTTTAAGTATACCCCGAAATGGGGCCGAAATCCTAGCGAGTCAGCACCCGAGGACCGTCTTTGGTGATCGCGACCGTGTGCTCGAAGTGGGCGCTGTAGCTGCCATCGACCGTGATCGTGGTCCAACCGTCGGGCAACACCTTCACCGCAGCCCCGCCGGCGTTGACCATCGGCTCAATGGCCAGCACCATGCCGGCCTTCAGGCGCGGGCCTTTGCCGCGCGTGCCGAAGTTGGGCACCTGGGGGTCTTCGTGCATGGATTTGCCTATTCCATGGCCAACGAACTCCTTAACCACGCCGAAGCCCTCGCCCTCGCACATCTCCTGCACCGTGGCGGAGATGTCGCCCAGGCGCCCACCGACCTTCGCCTCCTGGATCGCCCGCTCCAGCGAGGCCTGTGTAACATCGAGCAGCTTCTTGGTGGCGGCGCTGGGCGTGCCCACCGCATAGGTCACTGCAGAGTCGGAGTAAAAACCATCGACAATCACGCCGCAGTCGACCGAGACGATGTCGCCCTCGGAGAGGATGCGCGTGGCCGATGGAATGCCGTGCACAACCTCGTCGTTGATTGAGGTGCAGAGCACAGCAGGAAAGCCGCGATAGCCCTTGAACGCGGAGATGGCGTGCAGCTCATCCATCTTGGCTGCCGCAACCTTCTCCAGGTCCATGGTGCTGGCGCCGGGCAGCACAAACGGACGGACTGCCTCATGCACCTGATGCAACGCCTGGCCGGAGCGTCGCATCTTTTCAATCTCGGCAGCGGTCTTGATGAGTATAGCCATAGGAACAGTTGTACGGTGTCAGCGTGGCCCACGGCGCAGCTTGATGATGGCTCGCTCGATCGCGGCGTTGACGGCCTCCACGCTCTGGTCGCCGTCCGCCTCCTCGAAGCGCCCCTGATCGCGATAGTGGGCCACAACCGGAGCGGTCTGCGCGTCGAAGGTCTTCATACGCTCGACAAAGACCGGCTCGGTGTCGTCCCCGCGCTGCGTCAACCTGGCGCCGTCAAGATCGCAGACTCCCGCGACCCTGGGCGGATTCGAGTAAAGATTGTAGATGTGCTTGCACTCCGGGCAGATGCGTCGTCCCGTAATGCGCTTTAGCAGTTGATCGTATGCCACCACAATGCTGATGGCGATGACCGGTAGACGCGGCAGAAAGATAGGACCGGCAATGGTATGGTCGAGAAATTTGGCCTGGTCCAGCGTGCGCGGATAGCCATCCAGGATATAACCGCGATGGGTGTCCTTCTCCTGTAGGCGGTGCAGCACCATCTGGTTGACGATCTCGTCGTCCACCAGCAGCCCGGCGCTCATGATCTCTTTCGCCTTGAGCCCCAGCTCGGTGCCGCGCGCGATGTTGCCGCGCAGCAGGTCGCCGGTTGAGATCTGCGGAATGCCGTATTTGGTGACCAGCAGTTGCGCCTGCGTACCCTTGCCAACGCCGGGTGCGCCTAAAAGAAGGACCGGCCCGGGCAGAAAGTCATTCCCTGCCGGGGCCGTCGGATGCGATGAGGATGGTTGCGTCAATGGGCCCGTCCTACCAACTGCGCCGGCCACGAATGCGCCCGCTCTTGGGAGAGAAGCCATCGTAGTGACGCATGATGAGTTGCGATTCCACCTGCTGCACCGTGTCCATGGCTACGCCGACAACGATCAGCAGGCTGGTGCCGCCAAAGTAAAAGTTGAAGCCAAACCCGTTGGTCACCCAAGCAGGGAGAACGTCGAAGAAGCGTCCGACCAGCCACAGATGGTTGAAGTGGATGCCGCTCATGAGCATCGTCGGGATGATGGAGATGATGATCAGATAGAGCGCGCCAACCAGCGTGATGCGGGTGAGAACGTCGTTGATGAAGTCCGAGGTGCGACGCCCGGGACGGATCCCGGGAATGAAGCCGCCGTACTTGCGCATGTTGTCGGCGATGTCGTCCGGCCGGAAGACAATCGAGATATAGAAGTACGCGAAGAAGACGATCGCAGCCATGTAGAGGAGCACATACCATGGCTCACCGGGCATCAGGCCCTGAAGAATGGGCCCCAGGAAGCGCGTCTCATTGAGCGGGCCGCTGCCGAAAAAACTTACATTGGAGAAGAGCAGCGGCGCGGAGAGGATCGAGCTGGCGAAGATGACCGGCATCACACCGCCCGAGTTCACCCGCAGCGGGAGGTGGGTGGATTGGCCTCCCATCATCTTGCGTCCCACGATGCGCTTGGCGTATTGCACGGGGATGCGGCGCTCGGAGCGTTCCACAAAGACGATGAACGCAACCACGGCGACCATGCCAACGATGAGGACGGCCAGAACCAACGGGGTCAATGGACCCCATGTCATGTCGTGCGCCTTGGTATAGATGTCCATAATGCCGCGCGGCAGGCCGACCACGATTCCGGTAAAGATGAGCAGAGACATGCCGTTGCCAATGCCGCGCTCGGTGATCTGCTCGCCCAGCCACATGATGAAGGCAGTGCCGGCCGTCAGTGTAATGACGCACATCGGAATAAAGTAGCCGCTCGAAATGGTGATCATCGGAGGCTGCGCGTGTATCAGCGTCAGGCCAATGGCAAAGGACTGAATGACGCCCAGCAGAACGGTGACGTAACGGGTCCACTGTGTGATCTTGCGTCGGCCCAGTTCCCCTTCCTTCTGCAGCTTGGCCAGCGGCTCATAGATTACGGTGAGCAACTGGAAGATAATCGATGCCGTAATATACGGCATGATGCCAAGCGCGAAGATGGTGAGCCGGCGAAGGTTGCCGCCGGTAAACAGGTCGCCCAGGCCGAGCAGCGAACTGGAGTTCAAGTTGAAGTACAGAGCTAGCGCTTCTGAGTTGATGCCTGGCGTGGGAATGAACGCCCCCAGGCGATAGACCGCCAGCAGGGCAAGCGTGAAGAGGACACGCTTGCGCAGATCGGGAATACGAAAGATGTTGGCGAATTTCTCAAACATCGGAACCTCTTCGCTGTTGCCTGGAGCCGGCCTTTGCGGGCCGCGCTTCCACGGGATGGACCCCTATCCTAGTTGAATGCGCCGGGCAGATGCACTCGGCGGGGATTCGTTAACCGATCAGAACTGCCTTGCCGCCGGCCTTCTCGATGGCCTCCTGCGCGGTCTTGGAAAACTTGTGCGCGTGGATGGTAACCGGCCCGGTCAGTTTGCCGTTGTTAAGCACCTTGATCAGGCCACCTTTCCTGCGCAGCAGGCCGAGAGAGACAATCTTGTCCAGGGTGAACTCGGTGCCCGGAGCAGTCGCCAGAATTTCGGCGACGCGGTCCAGGCCGAGGACCGTGTACTCCACGCGGAAGACGTTGGTGAAGCCACGCTTGGGCAGGCGGCGGTGCAGCGGCATCTGGCCGCCCTCGAAGCCGCGCATCAGCGACGAGCCGGAGCGCGAGCCCTGTCCCTTGTGCCCGCGGGTGGATGTCTTGCCCATGCCGGAACCCATGCCGCGGCCGACACGCTTCTTGTTTTCGTTCGCCTTCTTGGGGGCGCGCAGATTGGAGAGATTGCGGGTTGCCATTTCCTGTTTCCTCGCTATAACGCCGGCAGCTCAATGGCCCGCCGACTCGCATATGGTGAAGCTGTTGTTAGTTGTTAGTTGTTAGTTGTTAGCCTTTATATCTGCAACCAACAACTAGCAACCAACAACCAGCACTTATTTGACGACGCGGACGAGATGTGGCACCTTCGCCACCATTCCGCGCACCGAAGGCGTGTCTTCGCGCTCGACGATCTGGTTAAGCCGGGTAAAGCCAAGCCCCTGGATGACCAGCTTGTGCTTCGTTGGCGTGCATATCTTCGAGCGGAAGTATTGCAGCTTGATCTTTGCGATAGCAGCAGGTTTGGCCATGGCTAGAACTCCTCTACCGTCTTGCCGCGCAGGGCGGCGACTTCGGCTTTGTTGCGAAGCTGGGTGAGAGCGTCGAACGTGGCCTTGATAACGTTGTGCGGATTGGCCGATCCAAGCGACTTGGTCAGCACATTCTGCACGCCGGCCGAGGTCATGACGGCGCGCACGGTCTTGCCGGCGATGACGCCCGTTCCTTCAGGCGCGGGCTTCAGCATCACCGAGCCGGCCCCGTAGTGGCCCAGCACCTGATGCGGGATCGTGGTCTGTGTGAGGTTGATCTTGAACAGGTTTTTCTTGGCCGCCTCGATCCCCTTGCGGATGGCCTGTGGGACCTCCTTGGCCTTGCCTGAGCCGTACCCGACGACGCCCTCGCCCGGGTCGCCAACCACAACCAGCGCGGCAAAGGACATGTTCTTGCCGCCCTTCACCACTTTGGTGACGCGATTGATCGAGACCACCTCGTCCTTCAGGTTGAGCCGGTTCGCGTCGAACTTTTTTTTCATCATTGCCATCTGCCGTACCTCTTTCTGGCTGCCCGTTGGGACGCCACGAAACCTGAAACTGAAAGCTTAGAACTCGAGACCGGCCTCGCGGGCCGCTTCGGCCAGCGCCTTCACGCGACCGTGGTATAGGTATCCGCCGCGGTCGAAGACCGCCTTCTTGATTCCCTTCTCCTGCGCGCGCTCGGCGATCAGCTTGCCGACCAGCTTGGCAGCGGCCACGTTGCCGCCGTAGTGCTTCTGCTCGGTCTTCTTGCCAAACGAGGACGCTGAAACCAGCGTGACTCCATTGAGATCGTCGATCAACTGCGTGTAGATGTGGTTCAACGAACGGTAAATGTTGAGGCGGGGACGCTCGGCAGTGCCGGACATCTTCTCGCGGATGCGGGCATGCACGCGCTGGCGGATGACGTTGCGTTCGCGGGGTTTCAGCATAGTCTTGCTTTCCTTCCTATCGGCGTCGCCAGAGTGCTGGAGACGTTCGGGTTTATTGTTAGATCCTTCGTCGCTCTCACTCCTCAGGATGACCGCAGCGGGCTCAGACGCCCGCTATGTACGGCCTACTTCGCTCCGGTCTTGCCAACCTTCTTCTTCAGCCTCTCGCCGCTGTAGCGGACGCCCTTGTTCTTGTACGGATCGGGCTTGCGCAGCGAACGCATGTCGGCGGCCACCTGGCCCACCTTCTGGCGATCGATGCCGGTGATGGTAAGGTGCGTCTGCTTGGGATCGATCACGACCTCGATGCCGGTGGGCAGCGGAAACTCAATCTGGTGCGAAAATCCGAGGGTAAAAACGACCGTGTTCTTGCCCTTCAGCTCGGCACGGTAGCCGATGCCGACAATGTCGAGCTCCTTGCTCCAGCCCTTGGTGACTCCGACGACAGCATTGCAGACCAGCGCGCGCGCAAGTCCATGGAACGCGGCTTGCTTGTCGTTCTGGCGTTCAGCGATCAAGCTGCCGTCCTTCTGCACAAGGGTAATGCCGCCGGGAAGCATGGCGCTGACCTTGCCCTTGGGGCCTTCCACAAGCACCGTGTTGCCATCTGCGCTGACCGTGTACTTGACGCCGGCTGGCATGGGAATTGGCTTCTTGCCGATACGTGACATTCGAAATTCCTTCGTGGCTTGCGAGTCGCTCAATGTGAAGCGTATTGAGTTCCACTGCAGCCTGGGCATGGGCCCATCGTTCTAAACTTCAAGCCGGCGATGGCGAACCGCGCCGGAGCAAATCGTTCAAACCCGCAAAGAATGGGCGAAGCGCGTCCGCACGATGCGGCAAGCTTCACCAGACTTCGCAGAGTATCTCTCCGCCAACGCCCTCGCGGCGCGCCTGGCGGCCGGTCATCACGCCCTTCGGCGTGGTCAGGATCGAAATGCCGAGTCCGCCCTGCACGCGGCGAATCTCGTCACGGCCAAGATACACGCGGCATCCGGGACGCGAGACGCGCTGCAAGTCACGGATGACCGCCTCATTGTTGGGGCCGTACTTCAGATATACGCGCAGCACCTTCATGCCGCCCTCTTCGGTCGGCTTGTAGTTGGCGATGTAGCCCTCCTCCTTCAGGATGCGTGCGATCTCGCTCTTGAGCTTGGAGGCGGGCACGTCGAGCTTCTGGTGGCGCGCGCGGATGGAATTGCGGATGCGCGTCAAAAAATCAGCTACTGGATCGGTCAGGTTCATTCATTCTCCTTCATTCCCCGTTCGCTCAACCGAGCGTATCCCGGCGAGAACCAGCGGAAATGTTGCTGCAACCATTCGATGGAGCGATGCGCTGCATCTCGAAAACCAACTACTCCCAGACTTCAGCATCCTTGGCGGATGAGGTCTCTGGAAGGGTGAAACGGCACGACAACCTAATAAGTATACAGGTTGGCGCGCCGGTACGTTTACCAGCTTGACTTGACGACGCCCGGAATCTCGCCCTTGAGCGCGAGGTTGCGGAAGCAGAGGCGGCAGATCCCGAACTTGCGCAAAAAAGCGCGGGGACGGCCGCACAGTTGGCAGCGGTTGTGCTGACGGGATTTGAACTTCGGTTTTCTTGCGTCCTTGACGCGCTTTGCGGTAGTTGCCATAGTGTTTGCTCTCTATCCGTGTTGCAAATTCTGTTACGACTGTGAGGGCCGGGGTTTTATGCGCCAACCCGGAACGGCATTCCGAAGCCCTTCAGCAGGGCGCGGGCGCCGTTGTCGTCGGCCGCGGTGGTGACGATAGTGACGTTCATGCCCTTCAGCTTGTCCACCTTCGCGTAGTCGATCTCAGCGAAGATGAGTTGGTCGCGCAGGCCAAGCGTGTAGTTGCCGCGTCCATCGAAACTCTTCGACGATACTCCGCGGAAGTCGCGCACGCGCGGCAGAGCAATCGAAATCAACCGGTCGAGGAATTCGTACATCTTGTCGCCGCGCAGCGTCACCACCGCGCCGATCGGCATCCCTTCGCGCACTTTGAAGGCGGCAATCGACTTCTTGGCCTTGGTGATGACCGGCTTCTGCCCGGCGATCGACGCCAGGTCGGCCACCAGCGGGTCCATGATCTTCACATTCTGCGTGGCCTCGCCCAACCCCATGTTGACGACAATCTTCTCCAGCCTCGGGATCGCCATCGGGTTGGTGATGCCAAGCTCCTTGGCAATCGCCGGACGGATCTCGCTCAGGTACTTTTCTCTAAATCGTGCCGCCATGATCGACTTCGCTTTCTCCACGGTTTCCGGAGTGGGCCTGGCAGCCCGTGTACCGATTCGTGGGGTGAACCTGTTTGTTCAACAAAATGTACCAAATTGCTGATAATGCCTTACTTTTTCTTCTCTGGAATCGTGTTCGCACTTGCCTTCGAGAAGCGTACTCTCCTGCCGTCTTCAAGCCTCGTCCCGACGCGCGTCTTGTTGCCCTCGCCATCCACCAGCATCACATTCGAGATGTGGATGGTAGACTCCTGCTCGGCGATGCCGCCCTTGATGTTCCTCTGCGGGTTCGGCTTCACATGCTTCTTGATCATCATCACGTGCTCGACCAGAAGACGGTCCTTGTCCGCCATGATGCGAAGCACCCGGCCACGCTTGCCCTTGTCCTTGCCGGCGATCACTTCAACGGTGTCGTTGCGCTTGATCTTAATCTTGCTTGTCGTGACGGGCTTGTGCTTCGTCGACATCGCTATCTCCTCTTGCCTCGGCAATCTGTCGGAGCCGGAATCCGCATTGAACCTCTGGCCTGTAGGCCCTCGCGTTCCTGTTCTCAACTAACAACGAACAACCAGCAACTTACAACTGCCTTTAAATCACCTCAGGCGCCAGCGAAACAATCTTGAGAAACTTCTTCTCGCGCAGCTCGCGTGCCACTGGGCCGAAGACGCGCGTGCCCACCGGCTCGTTGGCTTCGTCGATCACCACGGCGGCGTTTTGGTCGAAGCGAATGTAGGTGCCGTCGCGCCGTCGATACTCTTTGCGTGTGCGCACGATGACCGCTTTCACCACTTTGCCCTTCTTGACCGTTCCGTCGGGCGACGCTTCCTTCACCGCCGCCGTCACCACATCGCCGAGGCCGGCCTTCTTGCCCAGGCCGCCGCCGAGCGGCAGGATCACCTGCAATTTGCGCGCACCGGAGTTGTCGGCAACGTCAAGCATCGTTCTCATCTGGACTGACATATTGTTCTCCTAAGCCTAAAAACCCGGGGCTACAGCCCCCTTGAAGCTCTCGTCTACATCGCAAAAACAAAAAGTTCCGCTCCAATTCCAAACTACTTGGCTTCCGCGACAGGTTCCGTCTCGTCGAGTTGCGAGAGCGAGGAGCGGCGCACGATCTCCTCAAGCGACCAGCGCTTCAGCTTCGATAGTGGCCGCGCCTCGCGGATGCGCACAACGTCGCCAACCCGCGCCGAGTTCAACTCGTCGTGCGCGTAGAATTTCTTGTTCGACTTCATCACCCGCTTGTATTTGGGGTGCGCCTTGCGCATCTCTATCTCGACCACAATGGTCTTCTGCATCTTGGTCGAGACAACCATGCCGACCTTCTCGTTTCGACGAGAGACCTGCGCTTCCGGAGCTGCTGTGTTTGTTGTGTCTGCCATAATTAGTCCTTCTTCACTTTCTTGCGCGCGGTGCGTGTACTCGCCGCCGGGGCCGATCGAATGGCGGCCGACGATGCAATCTTCTCGGAGGCCAGAGCGCGCTCGCGGGTCACGGTCTGGATGCGGGCGATGTCGAGCTTCAGTGTGCGCAGCTTCTTGACGCCCTCATTGTTGCCAAGGCTCTTCTCGAAGCGCAGACGAAAGAGCTGCTCGGCGGACTTGGTCTGCTGGGCGGGTAGCTCTTCGTCGGTAAGGTTGCGTATCTTATCGAGTTCCATTTTTCTCTTCTTTCATTGCAATTTCTATATGCCGGCCTGGTCCTTCGCCGAAATCGCTACTTGACGGCCACGGTCGCCTTGACGGTGTGGCGCTGAACGAACAGCGTCTTCAGTGGCAGCTTGTGGGCAGCCAGGCGCATGGCTTCCCTTGCCAGTTCGGGCGTAACGCCCTCCATCTCGAACAGAATCTTGCCCGGGCGAACGACCACGACCCAGTGGTCGGGGGCGCCCTTGCCCTTGCCCATACGAGTCTCCGCGGGCTTCTTGGTAATCGGCTTGTCGGGAAAGATGCGCAGCCATACCTTGCCGCCGCGCTTGATAAACCGCGTCATCGCGATACGGCTGGCCTCGATCTGGCGGTCGGTAATATAACCGCACTCTTGCACCTTCAGGCCGAAGTCACCGAACGAGAGATCCGAACCGCGCCACGCCTTGCCGCACATGCGACCGCGCTGCTGCTTGCGAAACTTGACCTTCTTTGGCAATAACATAAGTAAAACCCTCTAACTCATAACTATTTGCAAATCAAACCTATCAATTCCCAGCCCAGCCAACTAACAACCCGAAACCTGCAACTGTTCCTAGAACACGCCAGTCGTCGTGCCCTGGTCGCGGCGCTTCTTCTGTTCGTATATATCGCCGCGATAGACCCATGTCTTGACGCCGATAATTCCGTAGGTCGTGTGCGCCTCGGCAAATCCATAGTCGATGTCGGCGCGCAGGGTGTGCAGCGGCAGTCGGCCCTGCAGATACCACTCGGAGCGCGCAATCTCATTGCCGTTCAACCGGCCAGAGACGCGGACCTTGATGCCCTTGCATCCAAAGCGCAAAGCAGAATCAACCGACTTGCGCATCGCGCGACGGAAGCTGACGCGCTTTTCCAACTGCAGCGCGATATTCTCAGCAACCAGTTGCGCATCGAGCTCTGGCTTGTTGACCTCCAGAATGTCTATAAACACTTCGCGCGAGGTCCGCTTCTGGATGTCGACCTTGAGCTTGTCGATCTCGGCGCCCTTGCGGCCGATGATGATGCCCGGACGCGCGGTGCGGATGATGAGACGCAGCTTGTTGCCGGGGCGCTCGACTTCCACCGAACTGACACCGGCGGCCTTCAGCTTCTCGCGCAGCTCTGCCTTCAGTTTGACGTCCTCGACCAGCAGCTTGTCATAACCGCGCTCGACGAACCATCGTGACTTCCACGGTTTGTTGACGCCAAGGCGAAACCCATACGGATGGACCTTCTGTCCCATAGCTTCCCTAACCTTCACCCCGATGCCGGTTGAGCCGGCGGGGCTTGCTGCAATGCATTTAATTACCGGTAACATCCCGGCACTATTCAATTCCTGGCCGTAGTTATTTTGCTGGTTTCTTTGTTGCTGTCTTCTTTGTTGCTGGTTTCTTTGGTGCTGTCTTCTTTGCTGCCGTCTTCTTGGCCGGAGCTTTCTTGGTCGTTTCTTTCTTGGCAACTGGCTTGGCCGGCGTCTCTTTGACCGCCGGAGCTTCAGCCGCAACCGTCACGACTGGCGTCGAGGATTTCTTCTCCGCAACCGTGATGAGAATATGCACCATCCTGCGCTGGTACCGGAACGCGCGCCCCATTGGCGCGGGCCGGATGCGCTTCATGCGCGGACCGTCATTCGCCACCGCAGTGTGGACATACAAGTTATCGACATCGATATCGAGACCCCGCTCCTGTGAGACGTGGGTCGCATTCTGGATAGCCGAGCGCAAGACCTTCTCGATCACCGGCGCCATCTTCTTGGTGGAGAAGTGCACGGTGTTGAGCGCCCGTTCCACGCGCATCCCTTTAATGGTGTCGAGAACCAGCTTCGCCTTCTGCGGGCTGCTGCGTTGAAACTTGGCTTCTGCGCGGAACTCTCGAACTTTGCCTGCTGCAATCTTCGACATATCTTTGATCCTTCAAACGAACTACTGCGCCTTGCTTGTGGAACATCATCGTGTCAACTACAACGAACTCTAGGCCGGCTTGGGCTTTACGGTGGTCTCGGCTGCGCGCGCGGAGTGACCCTTGAATGTTCGCGTTGCGGAGAATTCGCCCAGCTTGTGGCCAACCATATTTTCCGTCACATACACTGGGATGAACTTGCGCCCGTTGTGTACGGCAATGGTGTGGCTGACCATGTCCGGGAAGATCGTCGAGCGGCGCGACCATGTGCGCACAACCTTTTTGTCGTTGGACTGGTTCATCACCGTGATCTTCGATTGAAGATGCGCGTCGATGAATGGACCCTTCTTTGCTGAACGTGCCATATCGATGACTCCAGATTTCTGCTGCGGTTACGCTGCTGAATACGACGAATCTCTTCGCTGTGAGACTTGGTGTTGCTTGTTCACAACCTGCACTTCCTGAACTGCACAGTGCATAATGCCCGATTCTCTTACTTGCTGCGACGGCTCACAATAAATACATCCGTCCGCTTGTTATTCCGCGTCTTATATCCGCGCGTCGGCTGGCCCCAGGGTGTGACCGGGTGTCGTCCGCCGGAGGTCTTGCCTTCGCCTCCGCCGTGCGGATGGTCGACCGGGTTCATCGTGACGCCGCGGTTGGCAGGGTTGATTCCCTTCCAGCGATTGCGCCCCGCCTTGCCGATGGAGACGTTCTCGTGGTCCGTGTTACCCACCTGGCCGATCGTCGCCATGCACTCCACCAGCACCTTGCGCGTCTCGCCCGAGGGCAATTTAAGCAGTGCATAGTCGCCTTCCTTGGCGATCAGATTGACCTGTGCACCAGCCGAACGCGCCATTTGCGCGCCCTTGCCCGGTCGCAGTTCGATGTTGTGCACGATCGTACCCAGTGGGATATTCTTCAGCGGAAGCGCATTGCCCACCAGAATATCGGCGTCCGGCCCGCTCATAATTGATTGCCCGACCTTCAGTCCGATCGGCTGAATAATGTACCGCTTCTCACCGTCCGCGTAGTTGACCAGCGCAATGCGCGAGCTGCGGTTCGGATCGTATTCAATCGTCGCGACGGTGGCTGGAATGCCATACTTGTCGCGCTTGAAATCGATCAGGCGTAGCTTCTGCTTATGGCCTCCGCCCTGGTGGCGAATGGTCATGCGACCGGAACTGTTGCGTCCGCCGGTGCGCGGCTTGACAGAGAGCAGTGGCTTATGCGGCTTGTCTGTCGTCAGGTCGTCGTTCACCAGCGTCGTCTGGAAGCGGAGTGTCGGGGTAATCGGTCGAAATGATTTGATCGGCATTTTTCTTGGCTCCTAGCTGCTAGCTCGTAGCTGTTAGCTAGTTCTCTTTCGGATCTTCGCGACTTACTTGTCGCACCTGCATTCAACTCACAACTATCAACTCAGCACTACAAACTGGACTTACATGCTATTGATGTACTCCGGCATCTTCTGCCCATCCTTCAGGCGGACATAGGCCTTCTTCCAGTCGGGGCGATAGCCGGTATACTTGCCCCGTCGGCGTTCTTTTCCTTCCACCGTGGAAGTGCGGACGCCGCTCACCTGGACCTTGAAGAGCGTCTCGACGGCCTGTTTGACCTCTGTCTTGCTTGCCTTCATATCAACCTCGAAGACCAGCGTGTTCTGGGTCTCTTTCACCCCCATCCCTTTTTCGGTAATGAGCGGACGGCGAATCACTGTATAGAGGGTTGGCATTTACGCAACCTCCTTCTGCGCGTTGCTGCTGCGCTCCTCTGTTGCCTTGTTGCGTTTCGAAGCAAACTTCTTCAGCGTCTTCTGCAGCGCCTCGATCGCATCCTTCGAGAAGATGGCGTGTTCGTAGCGGAGCAGGTCGTAGGGATGCACCTCGGAGCTGAGCACAAGTTCGACCCCCGATAGGTTGCGCGATCCCAGATAGAGATTCTCCCCGAGCTTCTGGCTGGACTCGACCAGCAATGTCGTCTTTCCCGCATCGAGCTTGTCGAGCGCGGCGCGGAAGAGCTTGGTCTTGGCCTCGGGGAGCTCGAACGACTCAACCACCGTCAACTTCCCGTCCGCAATCTTCGCGGCGATGGCCGAGCGGAGCGCACCCATCAGCTTCTTCTGAGGGAAGGCGTACTCGTAGCTGCGCGGCTTCGGCCCGTGGACCGTGCCGCCCGAGCGCCACAGTGGGCTACGAATCGACGCAATGCGCGCGCGGCCAGTTCCCTTCTGCTTCCACAGCTTGCGTCCAGCGCCAGAAACCAGCCCGCGTGTCTTGGTGGACGCGGTGCCCTGACGCAACGCGGCGCGGTAGTGCTTCACCGACTCCCACAAAAGCGTGTCGTTGATCTCGCCCGAGAAGACCTCGTCGAGGAGTTCGAACTCGCCGACCTGCTTTCCGGCGAGATTGACTACTTTGATCTTTGCCATCGCTCTTCTCTCTTCATGCCTGCCATCGACGCGGCGGGCCGTGACTTTGTTTGTCTGCGTAACCCGGTCTGTTCTCCGCGCAGAGTTTGTTTCTGTCTTTCGTCAACTAGCTAACTTGCTAACTGGCTGCCTTTTTACTTCTTCTTCGGCGTAGCCTTCTTCGAAGCCTTCAGCGGATCGAGCGTTGTTCCTCCGGCAAACCCACGGCGTTCGCGCGGCGGGGCCTTTGCCTTCGAAATCAAAACATATCCATCGCGCGGGCCGGGCACTGCGCCTTCGACCATCAGGAGGTTATCCTCCAGATCGATGCCGCGGATGCGCAGGTTGCGCACCGTAACCTGCTCGTGGCCCATGTGCCCGGGCATGCGCTGGCCGGGAAGTACGCGCGAAGGATAGGAAGATGCGCCGATCGATCCCTGCACCTGAAACATGTGGCCGTGCGCCTTGGGACCGCCCCCAAAGTGATGGCGGCGAACCACGCCGGCGAACCCGCGCCCCTTCGATGTGCCGATGACGTCGACAAACTTCTCATCGGAAAAAATGTCAACCATGATGCGGTCACCGGCCTTGACCGAGGCGTCCTCGCCTTCCTTGGTAATTTCAACCGCGACTTCCTTCATCATGCGGACGGGAGGCACATTCGACTTGGCAAAGTGGCCCGTCATGGGCTTGTTGACCTTTGATGCCCTGATGAAATCGACATAGCCGATCTGAGCGGCATCGTAGCCGTCTTTGGACAATGTCTTGAGTTGCGTGATGACGCATGGCCCTGCCTTCAGCACCGTGACCGGGTGAACGTCGCCACGCTCGTCGAAGAGCTGGGTCATGCCGACTTTCTTACCGAGAATTCCTGTAACTGACATCGTGTTTTCCTTTCCTCATCATGCCCGGGTGGTGCGCCTGGCACTGTAGGTATTGCATATCCAAAACATATCCTTCGTCACTGCCGCTCCTCAGGATGACCGTACGAGGCCCGGACGCCTCGTAAACGCGGTCACTTCTGCACCGTCTTGATCTCAACGTCGACGCCGGCGGGAAGATCGAGCTTCATCAACGCGTCCACCGTCTGCTGGGTCGGCTCAAGAATGTCGATCAGCCGCTTGTGAGTGCGTATCTCGAATGCCTCGCGCGACTTCTTGTCCACATGCGGCGAACGCAGTACGCAGTACTTGTTCTTCATCGTCGGCAGCGGAATAGGGCCCGCAACCTGTGCGCCAGTGCGCTTCGCGGTATCGACGATCTCACCGGTCGACGTGTCCAGCACCCGGTAGTCGTACGCCTTCAATCGGATTCTGATTCTCTGTCCAGCCATTTTGCGTCTCTTTTCTCGCTACTCAAAGATCGTTTGGTGTGACTGCCAGCCATGGACTTCTACACGTACTGGCAGCCCTCGTTAGTCTTGAATTAATCACTACTCACTACCCGCTGTTTTATTCATTGCATCTGCAACCTTCCTGCGGAACGCCTCCCTACGCAATGATCTCGCTGATGGTTCCTGCTCCGACGGTCCTTCCGCCCTCGCGGATGGCGAAGCGCAGTCCCTTCTCCATGGCCACCGGAGTGTGCAGCAGGACCTCCAGCTCCACGTTGTCGCC
>JBEKWE010000040.1:0-20292 GCA_049513335.1 Acidobacteriaceae bacterium
CGCGAGCTGCAGCGCAAGGACGGCCAGCCGCCGCAAATCGTATTAATGACGCCGATCCTTGAGGGCCTCGACGGCGTGCAGAAGATGTCCAAGTCGCTGGGCAACGCCATCGGCATCCATGAGCCGCCCAGCGAGATGTACGGCAAGATGATGTCCATCTCCGACGAGCTGATGTGGAAGTACTGGACGCTGCTGACCGACCTGCGCTTGAGCGAGATTGCCGCGCTGCAGGCCGAGGTGGCAGGCGGCAAGCTGCATCCCATGCAGGCCAAGAAACATCTGGCGTGGGGCATTGTGCGCGACTTCCATTCGGCCGCGGCGGCGGACGCGGCGGCGGAGAACTGGGCAAAACAGTTTCAACAGCGCGCCGTCGCCGAAGACGCGCCGGTGGTGAAGATTTCGCTGGCGGCGGAGGGGTTGGTCGTCGAGCTGGGGCTGAAAGAGGGCGCGGTGGTTCGCGTGCCCAAGCTGTTGCAGCTTGCCGGCCTGGCCAGTTCGACCGCAGAGGCGACGCGCAAGCTGGGCGAGAACGCAGTGAGCGTCAACGGCGAAAAGTTCAGCGAGAAGCTATTGAAGAGCGTGAAGCGCGACGAATCAATTGTGCTGCGCCTGGGCAAGAAGAGCGTGCGCGTGGAGTGGGTCAAGTGAGCTGGTCCGAATAGCCGAGCGTTGCTCCATCAACTCGTTGCGAAAGATTCGCGTCTAAGGAGATGAATGAAGTTGAGTACAAAACTTTGTGGTGGAATGCTGTGCGCGATACTCTGTGCGCCAGCGCTGGGCGCGCAGGCGCGGGCGCAGGACGCCAAGCCGATTGTGCAGCAGGCGGTGAACGCCGAGCTTGCGGCCAACCGCGACGACCAGTCGCACTGGCACTACCTGAGAAGCGAGGCGGGCGGCAACTCGTGGATCATCGTCGAGACCGAGCATGGGGCCATCAGCCGCCATGTGCAGGAGAACGGAAGGCCCGCCTCGGCAAAGGCGCTGGCGGAGGACGACGCGCACATCCAGAAGTTCATCCACGATCCCGCGGAACAGAGGAAGCAGCGGGCCAACGGGGAGCACGACGACAAGAGCGCGGTGGAGCTGATGAACCTGCTGCCGCAGGCCTTTCTGTGGAGCGTGGTGAGCGAGACGCCGGAGAGCACGACGCTCAGCTTCAGGCCCGACCCAAACTTCCATCCGCCAGACATGGAGGCGCGCGTGATGGGCGAGATGAGCGGAACGCTGATCGTCGACCGCGCGCAGCATCGCATTCGCACCATGAAGGGCCGCCTGCAAAGCGATGTCACCATCGGCTTCGGCCTGCTGGCGCGCATCAAGCAGGGCAGCACCTTCGACGTGGAGCGCAGGCAGGTGGCGCCGGGCTACTGGGAGATCACTGAGACGCATGTGCACATCCGCGGCCACGCGCTCTTCTTCTATACCATCGGGCAGCAGGAGGACGAGGTGAAAACCGACTTCACCCTGGTGCCGCTGGGCACGACGCTGGACCAGGCGGTTGTGTTGCTGATGGCCGCGGCGAAGTAGGCTTGCTGCTGTGCGGTGCGCACGCGAATGGGCGGCGCGGTATTAAGCGCCTGCGGCACTGTATTCTAAGCCTGATGGCGAAGACTCCGTACCCGCAGACCGACCGCGAGCTGCTCCGGCGCATCGAGCGCTCGGCGGGCCGTCGCGCGGGATACAAGCAACTGGTGCGCGAGCTGGGCCTGGGCGGTGGGCGCGAGCGTCGTCTGCTGCTGGAGCAGTTGGCGCGAATCACCGCCCGCGGCGAGCTGGTGAAGACCGAGCTGGAGCAGTGGGCGCTGCCGCAGGCATCCTTCGAGAAGACTGCGCGACCAACGCGAAGCGATGCCATATCCGGCGAACGGCAGCCATTGCGCGCCACGCGCGATCGGCTGCTTGCGGGTCGGCTCGATCTGCATCGCGATGGCTACGGCTTTGTGCGGCCCAATGGCAGCACCAACCGCGACGACGATCTGTTCATTCCGCCAAAAGAGCTGAACGGCGCGATGCAGGGCGACGAGGTGCTGGTGGATGAGGCCCCGCCGGGCCGCGACGGGCGTCGCTCTGGCCGCATTGCGCGCGTGCTGACGCGGCGAAATCCTACCGTGGTCGGCATCTTTCATTACGCGCGGGCGCGGCGCAGCCGGGGCGCGTGGGACGATGCGCCGCTGCTGCACGGCAACTACGTTACGCCGCTGGATGAGCGCATGACGGGCGCGCCGGGCGGAGGCGCGGTCCTGATTCCAGACGGCGCGGAGCTTCCCGCAACGCCCACTGAAACACCGCATCGTGTACTGGGCGAAGAGGCGCAGACGCAGCAGCGCAAGTGGAGCGATGCGGAGCGCCACGGTTCTTCGGACGCACCGAGCCACACGCCGCTGGAGGGGCTTGCGGTCGATGTGGAGATCACCGACTTCCCTGCTCCTGGCCGTCCCGCGCGCGGTCGAGTGATTGAAGTGCTCGGCCCGCCGGATGCCTTTGGCGTGGACGTTGAGATTGTGATTCGCAAGCACCACCTGCCGCACGTCTTTCCCGCGAATGTGCTGGCGGAGGCAAGCGCGTCGGCGGCGCAGACCGTCGATTCGTTGACGCCGGCTGAACTTGCGCGACACCGCGACTTTCGCGGGCTCCCGATTGTCACCATTGATGGCGAGACGGCGCGTGACTTCGACGATGCGGTGCTCGTCACTCCGCTGGCCAGCGGCAACTGGCAGCTTCAGGTCCACATCGCCGACGTCAGTCATTACGTCCGGCCGGGGACGGCGCTCGACCTGGAAGCGCGCCTGCGCGGCACCAGCGTCTACTTCCCCGACCGCGCGGTGCCCATGCTTCCGCCGCAGCTCTCCAGCGGCATCTGCAGCCTGCGGCCCGATGAGGACCGCCTTGTCCTGAGCTGCCTGATGGAGATCGATGCGCGCGGCGAGGTGCTGGGCTACGAACTCTGCGAGGGAATCATCCGCAGCGCGAAGCGCATGACCTACACCCAGGTGCAGGCGATTCTGGACAGCGAAACGGATGCGGCATCGGGCGCGGACAAGACCGTGCGCGTACACTTTTCTGAACTTGCAACTAATTTTGAGCAGATGTACCAGCTGGCGCTGAAGCTGAATGCCAAGCGCCACCGCCGCGGCTCCATCGACTTCGATCTTCCGGAGCCGGTGATCGAGTTCGATCCGGAGGGCAACATGCAGTCGATCGTGCGCTCCGAGCGCGGCTGGGCGCACCGCCTGATCGAGGAGTTCATGCTCAGCGCCAACGAGTGCGTGGCGCGGTGGATCGAGTCGAACGCAATTCCCGGCATCTATCGCATCCACGAGACGCCCGACCCCAAGCGCATCCTCGACTTCGAGGAGACGGCCAGCGGATTTGGCTACTCGCTGGGATTCTCCAGCCTGCCTGTGAAGCGGATGACGATGAAGTCCGACCGGCGCGACGCTAGCAGAAGCGGGCGCGGGCGCGAGGTCCGCTCGCACGAGATCGCCGAGTCGATTCCCGTGACGCCGCAGATGTATCAGCGGCTCACCGCGAAGATCGCGGGCAAGCCGGAGGAGCGCATCCTGAGCTACCTGATGCTGCGTTCGCTGAAGCAGGCGCGCTACAGCGAGCGGAACGAGGGCCACTTTGCGCTGGCCAGCCCCTGCTATACGCACTTCACCTCGCCCATCCGGCGCTACCCGGACCTGATCGTCCATCGCCTCATCCGCGACCTGATTCGCGCGGGCGCCAACACGCGCGGCGGCGCGATTCTGAGCACGGACCCGCAGCCATGGGGACTAAACACTAAATCGGTTACAAATGTAAAACTCGCGACGCGAAGGCCGGAGCCGTATACGTCCGAGCCGATCCCCGAGCCGGAGTTGGCCGCAATCGCCGCCGAGTCCAGCCAGGCTGAGCGCCGCGCCGACGACGCCGAACGCGAGCTGATGGAGTGGAAGAAGATGCGCTTCATGGAGGACCGCGTCGGCGACGACTTCCAGGGCATCATCCTCTCCTGCACCAAGTACGGCTTCTTCGTCGAGCTGGACGATCTCTTCATCGAGGGCCTGGTTCCCATCGCGTCGCTCAGCGGATGGGGCTCGGACGAGCGCTTTGTCTTCCGCGACACCGACAAGCAGATCGTCAGCACGCGCTCCGGGCGGGCCTTCAAGATGGGCCAGCGCGTGCATGTTCTGCTCGACCGCATCGACCGCGAGCATCGGCGGCTGCAGTTCGCGCTTGTGCCCTCAACTGAGCAGACCGTCCCGAAGCCGCTGCGCAAAGGAAATGCCGCGAAGGCCGCGGAGCCGACCGGCAACAAGGGCAAAGGTTCGGCTCTGGCCCGCGCGGGCAAGCGGCGCGGCAAGGCGGACAAGACGAAGTCCAGGGCGCGTGGACGGGACAAGAAGGCCAAAGGCAAGCGCAGATAATCCCCGGTACAATCAATAGAGACTCAGGAGAGAACACACATGGCGCACATGGTTTTTTGCTCGAAGTACAAGGCTGAGATGGAAGGGCTGGACGAGCCGCCGTTCGACTCCGACTTCGGCCAGAAGATTTATAAGAACGTCTCCAAGCAGGCGTGGAGCGAGTGGGTGGAGCGGCAGAAGATGCTGCTCAACGAGTACCGCCTGCAGCCCTGGACGCGCGAGGCGCAGGAGTTTCTGGTGGAGCAGATGAACGGCTTCTTCTTCAGCGAGGGCGAGGGCGGCGCGCTGCCCAAGGAGTACGTGGCGCCCACCCATTGAGTCTAGGTTCGTGACGTGAATCAGCTTAACAATTGGTCGGGACGACTGGATTCGAACCAGCGGCCTCATCCACCCCAAGGATGCGCGCTACCAGGCTGCGCCACGTCCCGACTTGTTTCGCGCGTCGCCCAGGCGGGCAACGGCAGAGGTAGTTGCCTTTAAGTGTACAGGAGCCACACTCCTCGCTGGGTTACAAACCACCGCCTTCCAGTGTTGCTCATCGCAGCGTTGAGGAAAGCGTTGCCCTTGACAACGCCTTCTCCCTTATCGATGGGACAACAGATCGGGCAGACCACCACAACGATGTGATACGCTGGTGCGCGCCGCGAGGCCAAAGAAAAAAATGTGGCCAGAAGGGAAATGTATGTCAAAACGTGAACTATCACGGCGCAGTTTCTTTGCAGCTTCGGCGGCAGCGGGAGCCGCGGTGCTTGCCCACCCAGTCAACCTGGCCGCGCAGGCGGCCGGAATTAAAGCCGGCGATATGCCGGACCTCACCATCAAGGAGGCGAAGATCTATGTCCTCGATCCGTCGAGTTGGCGGAACTCCGGGGCAGGTCTAAGCGGCGGAGGCGAGATCGCCTCTATGGTGACCGCTAGCGGAATTGAGGGCAATTTCACCCTGGGGAACCGGGGTAACCCGCCGGGGTGGGTTGACTTCGCCAAGGCCAACTGTGTTGGCAAGAACCTGTTTGATGTTCTTCCCACCGTCTCCTATATTCCGCTATCGAACCGGCCCGGCGGCGGCGCGGGAGCAGGAACAGCCGGTGCGGCTGGTGGAGGGCGCGCAGGGGCCGCAGCCACGACCGCAGCTGGCGCCGCGGGAGCAGGTGCCGCAGCGCCGGCACCGGCAAGAATGGGCGGAGGCGGCAGAGGAGGTGCGTTTATCGGAGGATTCAACCCCGGTTTTAACAGCCGGCCTCATGGAACCGGAACTCCGGGGCCGAATGTTCATGCCGCGGCCTGCGACTTCATCCTGTGGGACATCCTGGGCAAGGCGGTGAACCGTCCCATCTACAAGATCCTGGGAGGCGCCAAGGACAAGGTGCTGGCCTATGCCAGCTCACAGCACCTGGCCACGGTCGAGGACTACGTTCCGGACGTCCTCAAGGCCAAGGCTGCGGGATTCAAGGCCTACAAGATCCACCCCGGCGGAGGCCAGCACAAAGACGGCGGCCGCATTCCCTCCTACCTGGGCCACATCGACGAGATCAAAGAAGTGCGCAAGGCAGTGGGAGACGACTTCACCCTGCTCTACGACGCCGTTCAGGCATACAACTACTACGAGGCGCTGCGCGTCGGCCGCGCCCTCGACGAGTATGGCTACGATTCCTTCGAGGACCCCATGCAGACCACCGACCTCGAGGGGCTGATTGAACTGCGCAAGCACCTGGATGTGCCCACCGAGGTTGGCGAGTTCCTTACCGACATCTACGACTTCGGCGAGTACATCAAGCGCGACGCGATGGGCATCGTGCGGCTGATTACGGACAACGTCGGCGGCATCACCGGATCGTTCCGGGTGGGTCAGTTGGCCGACACCTTCGGCATGCCATGCACGCCGCACAACTGGGGCACCTTCTTCGACATGGCCGCGGCCTTCCAGGTGGAACTGGCCCTGCCCAACTGTTACTGGTTCGAGATGGTGTGGCCGTGGGAGTACGCGGACCGTCCGTATGTGAAGCACAAGTTCCGCGTCGACGCGGACGGCTACGTTGCTGCGCCAACCGACCCCGGCATGGGATATCCGCTCGACATGGCGGTTGTCGACAAGCTGCTGACCCGGATCGACCGCTGACGCACTCCGTTCTTCTCTCTCCTGGCGCAACCTGCCAGCGAAATGCCGCCCGCCGAGGCCGTCGCCGTCGGCGGGTGTCCCTACACAACCTCATCCTGGGTGCCCCATCCTCGCGCCAGTCTTACCGCGCATGGGTGGGGTAGTGGCCGCGCCCAGTGCATAATAATCTAGCCCTCTCTTTGGTCCCCAACCGACTGGCCGCAGCGTCTGGCTAAGCTTCAGGCGCCCTCCGGGTCGCAGTGGGCCTGCTCTTCGTTTAGACCCCGGGCTTCCACACCATCTGCGCCAGCAGCAGCAGCATTTCCGCGGCCAGCAGGGCAATAATGATCCACTCCAGCACGTGTTCCTCGTGCGCGGCCCTATACTCGCCCATTCGCTGTCCGCTCATCTCGTAGATGCCCTCGAAGACCTCGAGCTGCGCGTCGACGTTCTCCAGTCTGGCATCGGTCCGCGCCTTGTCGCGCAGCTCCTCGCCCAGCTTCTGGCTGGCCGCCGGCAAGCTCGCCTCCGGATCGTACAGATGCGGTTCGGTCCGCGCCAGGCGTATGCGCCGCTGCAGCACTCGATTCATGCGTTCGCCGACCACGTCGCTGCGTTTCAGATCGTCAGGCGTCACATCGAATGCCAGCGCTTTGTCCTGCTCCAGCTCTGCCCATGTGTCCGCAATCTCGCCCTCGATCCGCCGCAGTTCCCGCTCATAATGAGCGAATTCGACGACGGCGGAGAGCAGCAATTCAGCCTGCTCGGGGTCGCATTGCAGCATGGCATGGCCGGGACGCCACATCAGCTCGACTCCGCGCAGCTTGACGTAGACCGGCGGCGGAGCGCCCGCACCGTTTGTCTTCGCCAGCCATTTTGCAAAGCCTGGTTGCGTCCCGGACGGCGCAGCGGGCAATGGCAAAAGCACTACATCC
The DNA here is from genome assembly GCA_049513335.1 of Acidobacteriaceae bacterium. GTDB lineage: Bacteria > Acidobacteriota > Terriglobia > Terriglobales > Acidobacteriaceae > Edaphobacter. The sequence continues at coordinate 7,440 of JBEKWE010000040.1, forward strand.
AGCTCATCGCCGCGCAGCTCGTCCGCATCTGCGCGGTTTGCCGTAGCAGGGGCCGCGTCCAGAACGGCATAACGCGGCGACGGGTCCTGAAAGCTCATCAACACCGCATCGCCGTCCGCGATTGCATCGACGAAGCGAATGCGACGTTGGCTCGCGCCGCGACCGAGGGCTTGGGCAGCTTCGCGCAGATTTTGCACAGTTTCGCTCATAAAGCCGCAGTGTACACGCTCTCGGGAGTTCGCGAACCAATGCGCGCCTCGATCTTCTCCGTCAGGCACTCCGCAACGTAGTCGGCGGAGTCAAGCACGCCGTTGATCGTCGAATCGAACAGGTAATCGCCAACCGCGAAGAGGTTTGGTCGCGCAGGCTCCGGAATGTGGCGCGATTCCATGTCCAGCACCGGCACGCCGCCCGGAAGCCCGTTCACCGAGCCGATCCAGCGATGCACCTGCCCCTCCACAAACAGCTCTCGCCCGCGTTGCAGGAAGGAAGGCAGCGTATCGATCGCCCTGCGAACCAACTGTTCATCGGTATGATTGCTGGCCACCATCGCCTCGTCACCGGCCAGCAGCCAGCCCAGCACGCCGGCGCTCCGGCAGCCGTTGCGCGACGACTCGTCGTACAGGCAGCACCCGCCAAACGCGTCCAGCATTATGTAGGATTCCTGGAACGTCTTCTCCCAGAAGATCTCGCGAAACAGCACGCTGATGCGCAGGTAGTGCGCCGGGTAATCGTAGCGCACGCAGTGGCGATGCATCGCTTCGCCCAGCGCGTCCCCGCCCCATTCGATCAGCGGAACGCATGCGTTGGGCAGCGCCACCACCACAAAGTCGTACTCTTCGCATGCCATCTTTCCATGGCGAACAGACAGGACGCGCAGGCTCTCGTCCCCGGCGCGTTCCACCCGCACCACCGGCTCGCGCAGCAATGTCCTGGCTTTAACCCGCGCCGCCAGCTCCTGGGGCAGCCGTTCTATGCCTCCCTCGATCGTGTACAGCCGCATGTATCGTGCGTCGTTCATCAGATAGTTCTGCAACCCGTACGCCGCGCTGGTGCGATGCGGCTCCGTGGCCAGGTCGCTGTGCACCAGGGTGCGAAGATACCGGCGCGCGGCCTCGTCGGGAACTCGCGCCAGCTCGTCGTAGAAGCTCCTGCGCGTCATCGGATCGTCGTTCGATTCCTTCCAGTCCGAGTCGTAGTACTCCTGCGGGCTCGACCACTCCTTGGCCTGTTCGTCGAATGCAAGCAGCGCCTGCCGCGTTGGTTCTCCGTAGACGCGGCCAACGTCATCCACATCGCGCAGCAACCTGTCGTGGATGACCACCGACGTGCCGCTCATTGGCCTCACCGTCAACCCCAGCTTGTCGACCAGTTCGCGCAGCGGGTCTTCGCCAATATGCGAATAGTCGTACAACTCCGCCGCCCCCGCCTCGTAGGCCACTGGCGCAGACTCGAATTGTTTGGTCAGGATCTTGCCGCCCAGCCGCGAACTCGCCTCGTAGATGGTGGCTGCAAACGGCACACTGCATCGCTGTTGCAGCTGATACGCCGTCATTAAACCACCGGGTCCGCCGCCGATTATGGCAACTCGGCAAGCCCCTGGCACAGCTTTCAACCCTTCCTTATCAGACATCCTGGTGCACTCCCGTGGTCGTTCAGACAGCCAAAGCTCCCGCCTAGGAGGGAACCAGTTGCATCAAGTAGTAACGCATCGAGCCAATCGGCTTATCTTCGCTGTGAAGTTGTGCCTCGCCAACATGTCATCCCGGTAATCTGGTCTCGATCTTAAGCTGTCGAATCTTAAGACGCGATCCCCTCCGCAAAGGCCGCGTATGTGACCCACAAATATGCTCTCGGGACGAATGTTCAACCCCCGGCTGGCTGACAATCGATAGCTCACCACCACGTTTTATCAATGATTTAGCCTCGATGAGCTGCGTTGAGAGCAGTGGGGCGTCCCTTCAAATCCGCCCGCCCCGTTCAGCATTTTCATTCGCATCGATCGATCGCATCTGCCATGTGGGTCCAACCCTTGATCCATCCGGCGCCAATCATCGTGTGCTGAAAAATTGCGGTCCATCAAGGATCGGTCGAGGTTCGAATCGACAGGGCCAAGTTGCGCGAGCAGCTTCTCGGACCTAACGGAACGGATCTTCATACGCAGGACACCATGGATGACCTCAACCAGCAGCCCATCGCTCTGACGATCGAGACAAGGTTGAAGCGCTGCGGCGGCGAAATGCGACTGGTCATTCCGCCCAGGTTAGCGGATCGGGTCCCAGTCAATGCAGTGCCAGCATTGATCAAGGCCATCAGCCGCGCACACGAATGGATACGGTTAATCGTCGCAGGAGAATACAAAAATCAGCGTGCGATCGCCGCGGCCATAGGTCTCCCTGAGCGCTACGTCAGACGGATCATCCAGGGCGCATTCCTGGCGCCTGAGATTGTGGAGGCAATCGTCAAGGGGCGACAGAATCCAGAGTTGACATTGGCGGCGCTACTCGACAAAGTCCCGCTCAGTTGGGCCGAGCAGAACGCAATAATTACTATGGACCAAACGGCTTTGATAGTGCCGTTATATGGTGCTGGCACTCAAACACTAGCCACATGCCGACTCCCCGTTACAAATCGTCGCCACGCAAAACGCAACATTGCAGCAACCATTATCAAACCCTGGGAGTGAACTGTGCGAAGCACGAATATATGTGAATATCAGCGCTGCATAACCTCATTCGTGGATTAAATCGTGAACTCACAGCATGTTGCGTTCATCCACCAATTTACCTGGATGACGCTTCGGTCGTCGGTGCGATGGTCAAAGGCGGGCCTTCGCGATCTCCAGTCCCCGTACTCCGCGGTCAGAAATTCTTCGTGGTCCTCCGGCTTGAGCCACGCGCGGCCGAGAAAATCCATCGGCGCCAGGCCGTAATGCGGAAGCTGGCTGATCATTTCAATCGGTCGCGGATCGCCGGGGCCCGGTGATACGCCGAAGAAGGTGCAGCGCAGGTGGTCGCCCACGGGCTCGTGCAGGAAGAAGTCGAACCGCGCGCCGTCTTTGCGGAACGTATATTCCACCGGAATTCCGCGATTGTCGAGATAGCGGGCGACGGGCTGGAACCCGGCGGCGACGAGCGCCGGCACCGATCTGAGAAACGCTTCATGGTCCTGCTGCAAGATGCCGAAGTCGCCATCCTGGCAGTCGTGCGACAGTACACGACCTTCCCTTGCCCAGCCGATGAGTAGACCTCCAATGACCCAGTAGCGATCGGCCATCGCAGTTTCCGCCAGCGTATCGTGGAGCAAAATCAGGTTTCTCTCGAAGTTGGCGATGCGCATGCGCTCGGCCACGAACGCGCGCATGTTGCGTCGAATGTAGTCCGCGGGCTGCGGTGGAGGAGCATGAAGAATGTCCTGATACACACTAAGATAATCCACTGCAAGGCGGTCCAGACCGTAACGCTGCTCTGCGGTTGCGCGGGCATTTCGCGCCAGTGATGAACGAAGAGAGGGATCTTCAATCAGCCGTTCGACTGCGGCGGCAAAGCCCAGCACATCGCCAAACGGAACGAGCATGCCATCGTGCATATGGCGGACGGATTGGCGCACGGAATCCACGTCCGTCAACACCGGTGGCACTGCGCTGGCCATAGCTTCCAGGACGCACACATCGTGGCCACCCGTGTCGGGGAACGGTGCGTAGGCAAAGATATCCGCCTGACGCAGCAGATCGGCTACATCAGCACGCGAGCCGAGGAAACGGACAGAGGCATCGGAACGGCCATCTTCGCCTATGATCCACAACTCTGCATTTGTGTGCCGGTCGAGGACATGCCGCATCGCATTCCAGAACCATGGCGCACAGCGGTCGGGTCGGCAGACACGCAGGATGACAGTCCGCTCATGGATGGCTGGCGGTCCGGGAGCGAACTCTGTAGTATCCACGGCATTCGGGACCACGCGCACGCAGTTGCCGGGGTCCTGAATCGCGGCCGTGTGCGGCGCGACACAAACCAGCGGACCATCCAGCTCCGGCAGGGCCGTATGGGTGTGCAATGTGGTCAACGTGGGAATGCCAAGACGGCGGGCCGCGCGATAAGCGGCGGGCTCGTAGATGCCGCAGTGAATGTGCAGCAGAGAGAACTGGCTGCGCGTGACTTCGGGTCGGCCCAGAACATCGCGCGTGCTGAGGCAGGGGATTCCGGCGCGCCGGAACTCGTCAACCATCGGACCCTCGCGCGGGAACCACGCAGCCGGTTCGAGGCTGCGCGTGGCCTTGCACAGATTCAGCACCAGGCGTTCGGCACCGCTGCGCCCGCCCCACGAGAGAAAATGCAGCACTCTACCGCAGCCAGGCGAAGACATTGAACCGGTATCGGGAATTGACATAGCCATCGATGCTTTGGTTCACAATTCGTAAGCGAGGAACTCTGAGCGATTCGAGTATCGACTGGAACCAGCTCCGGTCAAAGTAGAGATGCTCCAGGCCGGCATAGCGATTGCGGTAGGAGTCCTCCCCCGCGATACGGCGACGCTCTGCCAGCGCGGCATCGCGCGTTGCCAGATCGGGGACATCCAGCACCAGTACACCCACTTTCGCCTTGGCAACCATCCGATGCAGCACATCTCGCGCGTATTCTAGCGATGGGAAATAGAGGAACACACCGCTGGAGACGACGAAATCGTAGCGTGGCTCAGTCGCCAGCGTGGAAGCATCACCCACCTGCCAGTTTCCCGAAGGCAGATGCTCGTGGGCGTACCCGATCAGTGCAGAAGACGCGTCCAGGCCACCGATTTCACATCCCAGTTGGCCCAATTCGTAGAGCCACGCCCCAGCTCCGCATCCGACTTCGAAGACGCTTGACTGGGCGCTGATGCCGATGGTGTCCGCAGATTGGAGCACATACTTGCTCCAGGGTTCCTCCTCTACGCTGCCGAAGCCAGTATCCATGCCGTCGGCTGCTAGCAGTCGCGACAACATGGAAGGCCGCGAAGGGTCGAGACGCCGTGCGTCCCATACCTCCTTCCAGGTCTGTGCGCTCACGGCATCCTCCCTTCCAGGTGTGCAGAGAGTGCCTCGACCAATCGCAGGTTCTCTGCCGGATGCCGTACGGCTACGCGCACATAGGGCGCGGGTTCGGGAAACCTGGCAGAGACATCCTTGATATAGATGGAATGGCGGGCGAGAAGGGACTCGGTCAGCGCGGTCGCACGTCCCGGATCATCGTGATCCAGTCGGAAGAGCACAAAGTTTCCGGCGCTGGGATAGACCTGGCGGACGCCGTCGATGCGCTGCAGCACGGCTTGAAGCTCGCTGCGATCAGCTGCGGTGCGCTCGAAGGACGCAGCCAGTTCGGGTTTGAACTTGAGCACAATTTCCAGCAGAAACTCGGCCGTGGAGCTAAGATTCCATATCGGAAGGTCTGCCCCAATTCGGGCTACCAGGTCCGTATCATAGCTATACACATAGCCCAGCCGCAGCCCCGGCGCGCCCAGCGATTTGCTGAGGCTTGCCACAATCAGCACGTTGTGCAACGGCGCGCGCTCCAGGCGGTCCAGAAGCGTTGGCTGGCCCGCAAAGCCGGCAAAGGACTCGTCGACCAGAAAGATCGTCTGCGGATTTTGCGCCGCCAGAGCGTGCAGCCATTCAGTGGGAAGCACCGTTCCGGTTGGGTTGTTGGGGTTCACCACGACCACCAGATCGTACTTGCCGGCGCGCGCGGCCAGTGCGTCGCGGTCCACTCCCACTGCATCGAAGTAGACCTCACTCTCTGCGAACCAGCGCGGATATTCGCCAAACGTGGGCGCCGGAATCAGGGTGCGGCGGGGATGGAACAACTCAGAGAGCCTGGGAAAGATTTGCGATGCCCCGTGCAGGCATTGCACGCGTTCGGGATGGCATTGCAACACATAGGCGAGCTTCTCGTTGAGCACCTCTTGGGCCGAGCCGTACGAGCGCACCAGAGACGGCAACGCGCGCCGCATGGCAGCAATCATGGCGTCCGTGGGAAAGTACATATTGCGCATGAAGGTGAAATCCAGCACGGGAAAGTTCCAGTGCCCACCTTTTGCGCGGTCCAATATCCGGCTGCGCAGCTCGGGCTCGAAGGTGAAGCGGGCTGCTGCCAGGTCGTTGGGATCGTCTACCTCGGCCCACTGGCTGCCATCGATGACCTCCGCGCGCACGGTTTCGCGCTGCATGTTGATCAACATGCCCAGCACCAGCTCGTAATAGCAGCCGCTATCAATCACGTTGGCGTAACAGGAGAGCAGGGGCTGAAGGCGTTGCCGGCAAAAATCGCGATCGAAGCGGTAGATATTAAGGGTCTTGTACTTGTCGGAATAGTCAAAATCCTCGGTTTGCAGATGAGGCGGGAAGACCTGGGTGATCGTTCCCGCTTCGACGCTCACCACGGTCCCATCCATGCCCGGCCGATAGCGATCGACCAGGGCGATGTTGCCTCGCTCCGAGGATTGCAGACGGGCCAATATGGACGGATCGAACAGCACGTCGCACTCCACCAGGATGACATCCGAATCGATCTCCATCTGGTCCAGCGCCATGGCCAGGGAGACGATATTGTTAGTCTGGCGATAGCGTTCGTTATGGACAAAGCGAAGCGCAAGATCCGGATATCGCTGGGCAAGATATGCCTCGACTTCGCCGGAACGATAGCCTGTCACCACCAAAATGTCCCTAACCTGGATGGCAAGCAGGCCATCGAGTATGCGGCCGAGAATGGTGTTGTCGCCCACCGGCAGCAGACTCTTATGCAAACGATCGGTGAGTGGACGCAGGCGCGCGCCATGCCCAGCCGCCAGCACGATGGCTTTCATGCCGTGCCTCCCGGTGGTTCGCAGGCGGCGAAATCGAAGCAGGCGCCATCTTTGCCCAGGCGCGTGTGCGCGCCATCGCCGTCGTTGGCCCGGAGATCTTCGATCAGAGAAAATCCGGCCGCTTGCAGGACTGGAAGAACATCGAGAAAGCGCGCGCGATCGCTCCGAGGATATGCAAACCCAGCGTCCGGCGAATTGTCCGCGATGGATTGGTTGTTGAGCGCCGGCTCCATCGTCATCTGGTAGCAGCCGCGAAATGGCGTGGCGTCGAGCGTCTCCTGAAGCAAACCAAGGTTGTGCCGCAGCCGGTCGTAAAAGATGCGGCGTCCCAGGAACCGCTTTACCGACGGGATAATCTGCGTTCGCTGGGCGAGTTCCTCGGACCGGCGGGGGACCAGATACTCGGGCCCGTAGCGATAGCGTTCGAGGAATTCATGGAGAGGAGCGGGCGCGGGGAAGGCATGTCCGTACAGCTCCACCGGCTGCACCTCGTCGAGATAGCGCTGGGGAAAGGCCCAACATTCATCGGGGTAGCCCGGCCAGCTCATCTTGAGCACGCCGTCCTCCTCCCGCCAGGGAAAGAGATCGGCGTGCAGGCTATTGGTACGGCTCAACTGCACGCGCCAGACCAGCGGATCGTTCATATTTAAATAATGGCCGGCGCGGGCGACTTCGTCTTCCAGCATGCGCACGCGTTCCAGATCGTGGCGCAGAATGCCAAAGTCCACATCCCCGTCCCAAGGGACGAACTCGCCCCCGCGCACCGCGCCCAGCACGGCGCCGAAATCCAGCCAGTGCGGGATGCCGTGCCGCCGCAGCAGGTCATGGGTATAGAAAAGAAGGTCCTTGAGATGTTGCGTGCAGCAGGCAGGGCGCAGATATTCCTCGCCCTGCGTCCAGAATTCGCAGCGCTGGGATTCACGCGTGCAGCCGGTCATCGAGGTTACGCTTTGATCTCGATGATCGGGCTGGCAGAGGCCGGCGAAACCGATCCCTGTGCGTTGAAGCACCATCCGGAATAAGTTCCCTGGACCACGGCAACGACCTGCTGCGACGCCATCGCCTGCAACAGAGCGTCAAAATCGCACAGGTTCAGCAAATCCGAGGCTTTGATCTTGCCGGTGAGGTCATGCTTGCCGTGTTCGTGGCTGTCCTCCAGAGGAATCGTCGCCACTTCCTGGCCATTGATGGTAAGATGCGCCGCAGTGGCCTCGGCGTCCGGGGTCATTCGCAGCCGGATGTCGGCGGCCTCGTTGTCGTGGCAGTCGCCGCTGATATGGAGAAACAGCTCACCGTTCACGCGAGTATTTCCGCTGGTGTCCTCGACGTAGGCCTGAAACACCGCCGGGCCGACATAGCCTGGATCGGCCAGGCATTGACAAGAGCCCGAAATATTACATGCCGAAGAAGATGATGCGGACCCCGAGGATGAGCTCAGCCCGTAGGCCGCATTGACATACAAGCTCTCGATGGAGAACGATGCGACCACCGGCGCAGCAAAAGCCGCACCGGCCAGCACGCGCTTTACAAAATCGCGCCGGCTTGGGTCCACGTGATTCAAGACACGATTGCCGATTCCGTCCTTAGACATAAAACCTCCTAGCTGATTTGATTCCAGGGGCCCGGGTTCATGCACCGATTCGATTCCAGGAGCCCAAGTGCAAGCAAATTCGCTACCGTCTCCTCGACCTTGGAAAAGGGAGGATCGGGCAATGAGTACGCCTCCTGAATAAGCGAGGCGATCTCGCGCATCGAGTTCCTCCCCGTGCACAACTCGAGGATGAGAACCGCGCTGTGGTTCAGATGATGGACCCGATCCAACTCCGGCTGGTAAACAACGTAACCATCTTCGGCTGCACTGATGTCCAGTCCGGTTCTTGCCTTTGGATCGGAGTGTCCGAGGGCCATGGGAACTCTGATAGAGACTTTCTGTGAGGAACGCATTGGTGTCAAGAACCAGTTCAAACGAGTGAGACTCCGCAGCTGTGCCAACTCCATTCGCAACAGTATCCGAATAGGAGATCACTCTTCGATGACCCGATGGGATGGTTGGTTGCAGAAAATATTGCCGGAAGACAAGGAATCGACTGTACCGCGTGACACCGCCCAGGGGAGGGCACATCGCCCAGCATCAACGATGCACTGTGCTCATCTCGGGAAGTACGATTATCCGCTGGCGATAGCGGGCCAATGAGCTCATCCATCCGGTTTTAGAGCATTTTCGGAATACACGTAAACTTTTCGAAGATCATACAAGGTGGATTTTTTTGAGGAAAATCCACTGGAATGCCGTGGCTTCGGCCTACACCAATTCCGAAGATGCTCTAGCCGAATTATTCCGCACCCTGCCGGGTTAGTCCTGTGAAACGCCGTTGTGGCAGGCGACCAGATCACTCGTTACGTTGAATTCTCCACAGGTTGATTCTGCGCAGCGTCTCTGGTCCGAATCATGGCTCGATTTGCCCGTGTCGGGTGCCCCTGTATCAATCGGTGAATTGCAAGAAACGGACCTTCGAGGGTCCGATCAGAGAAAAGGCCATTTCACTGGCGGCATTCCAGCAACTGATGAGATTCTCTGGTGCCACAAACTCGTAGATTTCGCCCTGAAACGCGCGGTTTCTTCGATTTAAGCTGAACAAAATAAAAAATCTAAGACTAGATGGCGGAAGAGGAGGGATTCGAACCCCCGATACCCTTTCAGGTACGCCAGTTTTCAAGACTGGAGCCATCAACCACTCGGCCACTCTTCCTTATTCAAGTCTAGTATGCAACAGCAGCGAACGTAAAAAGACTTCTGCTGTCCCTTCATCTCCAATATCGAATTCGGCCCGCCTGCCTCAGGGCGTCTTGTCGTTGAGCGCGCGCATCGCGGCGAAGTGGTCGGGACTGGCCTCCAACGCGAGTGTGAATTCCTGCCGCGCCTTGTCCTGGTTGTTCAGCCCGAGCTGGCCGAGGCCAACCAGGTAGTGCGCGTCCGCGGCCTGCGCGCGTTGCGCCGGCGTCGCCATAGCCTGCGCCGGACCCTTCATCCCGGTCTCATTGCCCAGCGACTTGGAGCCGGTTGCGATGAGCTGCGCAAAGATCGCCTTGGCGCGATCGTCCTGCCCCAGCTTCTCCAGCGCCAGCGCCTGATAGTACGGCGCGGCCTGCTCCACACGCACTCCGGCAGCCAGGCCACCGATGTTCGCCCGGCTGCGCATCGGCCCATTCGTGCCCGGCCCGCCTGCGCCTACCGAACCCGTACTCGCTGCATCGTTCCATGCGCTGCGTGCCTTCGCGGAATCGCCCATCGCTTCGTACACAGTTCCGATCCAATACTCAATCTCGCCGCGCCGTCCGCTCACGTTGCCGGTCGCCTCCGCAAGATTGTCGGGAACCTGCAGCGCCGCCTGGTAGTCAGCCAGCGCCTGCGCGTACTGTTTGGCGGCCATCTGCTGGTGCCCGCGCTCCAGGTTGGCGTTGATCCACGAGTCGCCCAGCGAGAACGCTCCGCCGCCCTCCCACGCGCGGAAGAAGCGCGTGCGCAGCAATTGAATCGCCGCGTCCGGCTTGCCGGCAAAGATCAGCAGGTTGACCTCGCGCGCGATCGCCTCGTCGCGGTCGATCACCTTCTGGTGCGCCTCCAGCACGGCGAGGCGCTTGGCTGCCGAGACTCCCTCCTCCTCATATATCTTGTCCAGCTCGCTCAGGACCGTGGCGTTGCCGCCGTATTGCACGCCCTTCTCCAGCGCGGCCTGCGCCTTCTCGCGCTGGTTGCCCTGCCGCGTATACACCATCGCCAGGTTGCGATAGACCACCGGGAAGTCCGCGCCCAGCGCGGCAGACTTCTCCCACAGCGCCTGCGCCTGTTGCGGCTGCCAGTCGTACAGCAGGTTGCCCATATAGTACGGCGCGCGCGCGTCCTTCGGGTCCACGAGCATCGCGTCGTCCAACACCGCGATCATCTCCATCTGGAATGGGAAGACATACTCCGGCGAAGCTTTTTTCGCCAGCAAGTCGTACTCCCGCGCCTTGTCGCTCTGTTTCATCTGCCCGGCAAAGTAGCCCAGATAGTAGTAGACCAGCGGCGAAACTTTAGCTTTGTCCTGCGCCGTGCCGGCAAGTTGCCTGAGCAACTCCGTGCCGTCCTGCCACAGTCCCGCATCCATATCGTCCGCAGCAACCTCCAGCGCGGTCGCGGGATGCGCGCTCACCGTCGTCGCCAGCACCGCCGCGCTTGCAGCCGACTTCGTGGCCAGCCACTGCTCCGCCATCCCATGCACGTCCAGCGGATCAATCTTCATAATCGCAGCAACCGCGGCCAGCGCCTCGGCGTTACGGCCAGTGTGTCGCAGCAGTGCGGCCTTCAGCGCCAGTGCGCGAATGTTATTTGCGTTGGCCTCCAGCGCGTCTTCGTCGGCGGTCAGCGCCGCGTTGAAGTCGCCTCGCGCCGCGTCGATCTCCGCCAGAGCAAAGTAGCCCGGCGACCGCCACGCCGCGCTCCACGTCGCTTTGTATAACTCCGCGTAGGCCTCATCCAGCTTGCCCTGCGACTTCAGCGCCAGCCCCAGGTAGTAGATCGGCTCGCCGTCCTTGGGCGATGTGTAGCTGGCCGTGTCGCGCTCCAGCGCCTTGCGCAGCAGCTTCTCCGCATCGGCAAATCGTCCGCCCTTGATCGCGTCGATGCCCAGCACCGTATTCACCCGGATGTCGCCGGGATCGCGCCGAAGAGCCTCCTGCCAGTACGCATTGGGATCGCCCGTCGGCGAGCGGAACTGCTCCATCCGCAGGCCGTCGAGGTACAGCTCTTCCGTGGTCTTGACCTCGGCGGGCGGCGGCGGGTCCACCACCGGCGATGGCATCGTCTCCTTCTGCAGCCGGATCGGCGAGTAGGCAACCAGCTCGCGCCCGTCCGCACTGATCGCCGCGCGCAGATCGTGTTCGTCCGCGCCCTCGGGCAGCTTGACCTGCTTCACAAACGCGTGCGCCGGGCTGATCGCAATCTTTTCCTTCAGCAGCACCCGGTCCTTCAGCTTCAGCGTCACCGTGGCCGCGGGCCGCGCCTGGGTCGAGTAGAATCCCACGGTCGCCGTGCCGTCCTTCACCTCAAGATTCACCGCCGCGTCCAGGTTCGCGTTCTTCACCCCATTGATGTCGCGGAAGGGATACCAATACTGGTTCCACATGCGCGTCTCGTACGGCTGCAGCCAGCTATAGTCCGGCTGATTGTCGCTGTACGCGCCCACCATCAGCTCGATGTACGGCCCGTCCGTGTCCGTCAGCAGATGGTCCTGCACGTGCCCCTGCGGACTGTCGCCCCACGTCCAGAACTTCTTGCCCGGCACCACATTGTGGTCGGCAATGCTCATGATGCCCGCGTTCTTCCCGTGGTCGTACCCGGCCATGAAGTCGTCCGAGTAGTTCCACGCAAACATGCTGCTCGCGGTCGGATGGTTCTTGTACCAGCTCACGTCCACGCCCGCCGTGTAGTCCGCGCCCATGAACCTCGTCGTCGCAATCGGCCACGTCGTAAAGTCGCGCTTGCCGTGGTAGGTCACAAACTGCGTGCTCGGCGGATAGATCACCTGGTAGTCGTCATTCACATGCACCGCAACGTTGCTGAAGCTCAGCATCGAGGTGGGCACCGGCGTCCGGTTGCTCATGCGGAACGACGCCTGCATATACGACTTCCCCGGACGCAGCGTCACGCCCACCGTCCACTCCATGCGGTCGCGCAGCTCCAGCTCGCCGATCCACACCGTCTTCGATCCGTCGGCGTTCTCCTCCACCTTGTACTGCATGGGCAGGAAGCTGGTGGCGCGGTGGTGGTGCGGCAGGTCCCACTCGATCCCGCCTGAGATCCACGCGCCCAGCAGGCTGATCAGCGCCGGCTTGATCACGTGCTGGTTATAGATGAAGTCGTAGCCGTTGGTCTTGTCCACCGCCTCGAAGATCTTTCCGCCAATCTCCGGCAGGATGCCGATCTTCACATACTCGTTCTCCAGATAGACCATGGTGTAGGTCTTGTCTTTTTTCT
>JBEKWE010000041.1:0-23816 GCA_049513335.1 Acidobacteriaceae bacterium
TAGTCATACGCGCCGTTGTTGTCCACCGTCCAGTTGAGGAACTGCAAGTGGCTGTCGGAGCCCCAGGTATTCAGATCGAAGAAATCCACCAGGTCCAACTTGCCGAGGCGAAATTCGATTCTGCGCGCGGGAAGAGAAGTTGCCAGATGCAGCTCGTCGCGGTCCGCATCGACGTGCTCCTGAGCGAGCGGGATGATCTGCCGCAACATGAAACGAGCGAGATAGGGCGCCTTGGAAAGAGCTACGCCGTCCGATAACCGCACAGAATCCAGGTTGGTGTAGCCGGCCAGGCCGTTCGCGTTGCCGATGCCATCGCCCGTGGCATCCTCCATGTCGGCGAAGACTTCAGTGGTATGCGAGAGCTTGTAGCCGGTATAAAGCGTGAGAACGTGCGTGGTGGCGCTCTGCGCCCATGCGGTGAGGCTGTTGGGTCCGGAGTATTTCGCCGCGAAGGCCGGATGACCCTGCAAAATGACGTTTGCCTGGCCCGAGATCCAATAGCGGCTGGTGTCTGAATGGGGAAAGATCGTTAAGGGAGTGCCTGGGCTGGAGGCGGCGGCGGTCGATTGGCCTGCGCTTGAATCGGGCGCCTGCGCGGCTGCGACGCCGGCAGCCAGAGCCAGCCCGAGGGCCAGGCGGCTGAGCGCGCGAGCAGCGCGGAGGGAATCAGGGCGCAGGCCGAAGAAGCGAAGCATGGAAGAACCTTCCTGGTTAGATGCGTGGCGCAGGGCAGCGGGGATAGAATGGAATAGCAACTATACCCCCACTGGGTTAATACCATACTGGGGGTGGGTATTGTCAAGAGGAGGCATCCCATGTCCATTCACGATCGGGAAAAGGTGAAGCTGTTGCAGCGTGTGCGCCGATTGCGCGGCCAGTTGGACGCCGTGGAGCGGCTGGTGACGGCCGATGAGGATTGCGGCGGCCATCAGCTTGGCACCGATGGGGCCGAAAGCGGATTCCATGACCGCTGTGGCGACGCGGTCCTGCGTGGCGAACTGGATGCCGCGGCCGGCGATTGTGGCTGCGCCGGGCGAGCCTGCCATGGGGAGAACGCTGAGGTAGACGAAGTTGCAGAAGATGTAAAGAAGCAGGACGACGCCGGTTCCGAGGGCTAGGCTGAGGGGAAGATTGCGGCGGGGATCCTCAATTTCGCCGGCGGTGAAGGTGACGTTGTTCCATGCGTCGGCGCTGAAGAGCGAGCCGACCTGCACGACTGCGACGACGGTCAGGAGGCCGACAAATGCGGTTGGGCCTCCGACGCCGACCTGTACTGCGTGGGTGGTGTGCCAGCCCGCGCCTGCCCAGAAATTATGCCAGTCTGTGCCGAAGTTGGCTGCGATGGCAACGGAGTTTTTGGCGACTAGGCCGACCAGGACGACGGCGGCGAGCGCCAGGACCTTCGCGGAGGTAAAGACGTTCTGCACCGAAGCACCGAGCTTGACGCCGAAGGTGTTGAGCAGGGTGAGCAGGGTGATGATGACGATGGCGGCGAGATTTGCGGTGTTGAGGCCGATGTCCATGTTGCCGAGGACCATGGGGCCGATGGGGATTGCCGGGACATGCGCGATGTGCCAGAGCCAGTGGCTGGCGCTGACCGAGGGGAAGAAGACGCCGAGGAACTTGCCGAAGGCGACGCCGACCGCGGCGATAGTTCCGGTCTGGATGACGAGGAAGAGCGTCCAGCCGTAGAGGAAGCCGCAGAGCGGGCCGAGCGACTGGCGGAGGTAGACGTACTGGCCGCCGGCGCGGGGCATCATGGCGGCGAGTTCGCCGTAGCTGAGCGCGCCGATGAGGGTCATCAGCGCGGTGACCAGCCAGGCCGCGATGAGCAGAGCGGGCGAGCCGACGATGCGACTCATGTCGGCGGAGACGATGAAGATGCCGGAGCCGATCATCGAGCCCATGACGATGGCGGTGGCGGAAAAAAGTCCTATGCCGCGCACAAAGTGCGGGGCTGCGGCGGGATCGGTTTGGTCGTTGGTAGAGATCATTTGAGGGCGTCTACTGCGAGGCGGCGGAATCAATCGAGTAGACGATGGCTGGTTCGTCGGTGAAGTCGGTGAGCCTGGGCGGGGCGCTGAGTTTATCCGCGACGGCCGGATTAAGCAGCCAACTGTAGGTGCCTTTGAACGGGTAGCCCGCGGTGGGCGCAACCTCAAGTTGCCCGTAGGCCTTGCCCTCTCCGCGCAGGGACATGTAGCTGTTGGCGTCGATGCGGCCCTTCAGCTTCACTCTGGCTTCGGCGATGGTGTCTTTGCCGAGGATGATTCCATCGCGCGTCCTGAAGGTGTGGCCGGGCTGGATGGAGTACTCGACCCAGCCCGCGACGCACGGGCCGCCGGGCTTGACCAGCACACGGATGGTCACGCCGTCCTGTTGCCAGACGTGAGCGGGCCCATTCTGCGAAGATTCTTTGCCATAGGTGGCGCGGAGTTTTTCGCAGGTGTCGCCGGGCTTCATGTCGGGCACGCTTTGCGCGGCAGCGGTACATGCGATGAGGAATACGGCGGCAATGGCAGATGTCTTCATGCGGATACCTCGGAGGAATAGACTTTTGTTTTGCCTGAGCGATTCACGTTCCCTCAGTTCTACCGCAGACGGGCGAGAAAGTCGCGCGCGACCTGAGCGGGGCTTTCGTTGGGGGCGAAGAGCGCGGAGATTACGGCGACGGAGTCTGCGCCGGCATCGGTGACGCTGCGGGCGTTGGCGCGGGTGATGCCGCCGATGGCAACCAGCGGCTTAGTGGTGAGCGCGCGGGCGCGGCGGACGCCTTCGAGGCCGACGACGGGGTCGGGGTTGAGCTTGGTGGCGGTGGTAAAGACGGGGCCGATGGCGATGTAGTCGGCTGAGGTTTGATTCGCGGCCTGAACCTGCTCATCGGTGTGGGTGGAGACGCCGACGATGCGGTCTGGGCCGACGACGCGGCGCGCATCTTCGGGGCAGAGATCGCCCTGGCCGACGTGGACGCCGTCGAAGCTGGCGAGCATGGCGAGGTCGGCGCGGTCATTGAGGATGAGACGGCAGGGACTGGAGGCGAATGCTTTGCGCAGGACTGCACAGGCGCGCAGAATCTCCTGCGGGGAGCCGTTTTTATCGCGGTACTGCAGCAAGGTGACGCCGGCGGCGCGGAGTTCACTGGCAACGGCGGCGAGTGAGACGCCGTGGGCGGCGAGGACTTCTGCATCGACAATGACGTACAAAGGATTGATAATCATTTTGGATTTGAAGATAGCAGCTTGAGAGATGCAGCAAGAGGTGTAAGGCGATGAAGCTCGGAATCTATACCGCCAATCTGAGTCCGCGGGATCGCTGGGAACGGATGCAACGGATGGGATTTATTCTATACATCCTTCAGTGGACTCTTATCGCTGCCAGCATAGGGGCTCTGGGCGGTCTTGTCAGCGTTTTTCTACCTCTCCTACATGATCCTCTCACCATAGCGGCGGTACTTGGAGATGCCACAGGCGCTGGTGTTGCCGGCGCTCTCTATGCAGGATATTCCTGGCGCAGTGCGAAGAAGCAAGCCCGGACTATAGGAGGTACTTCCTGATGTTCGAGAGCATGAACGCAGTCAGCAGGGTAGAACGAGAGCGCGAACTGTGGATCAGACAAATGAAGATGGGCAAGAAGCGCTATCTGTTCATGCATGCCGTGATTTTTGGTGGTGCTACATTCACACTCCTCCGCGGGGTGATTTATTTTTTCACTCTCTACGTCCATCCTTTCGATTCTACGGGCAAGGTGGTTGTTGCCACGGTCGGAATGTTCCTGAGCATTTGGGCTGGCTATAGGATCGCATTGCTGTTATGGCGCAGGGGAGTCAGGATTACGAGCACGACGGGTGCGACTGAGTAGATCGGCGGCATTGCCGTTGGGTGAAACAAGCAACGACGAACTACGGAGATTCTGGCTTCGCCAGAATGACGACTCGATAAAGAGAATGACGACTCGAACGGCGGTTGTGTTACGCCTCTATCTCTGAAGTTGCCTTCTCCGCCTGGCGGGCGAAGAAGCGCTCCATGAACTTGGTGTCGAACTGGCCGGCGCGGAACTCGGAGTCGTCGAAGATTCGCTGGTGGAGTGGGATCGAGGTATAGATTCCCTGGACCACGAACTGCGAGAGCGCGCGCTGCATCTTGGCGATGGCCTCTTCGCGATTTGTGCCGAGGCAGATGAGCTTGGCGATGAGCGAGTCGTAGTAGGGCGGTACGACGCCCTCGGCGTACTGCGCCGTGTCGACGCGGACGCCGTTGCCGCCGGGCAGGTTGAAGGCGGTGATGGTGCCGTCCGACAGCTTTTCGCCGGCGGCGATGCGGATCTGCGCCTTGACCAGGTCGATGCCGGTGACCATCTCGGTGACGCAGTGCTCCACCTGGATGCGGGTGTTCATCTCGATGAAGTAGAGCTTGCCGTCCTCGTCCATGAGGAACTCGACGGTGCCGGCGTTCCAGTATCCGACGTCCCTCATGCACTTTTGGATGGTCTGGCCCAGCTCGGCGCGCAGCTTGGGCGAGACCATGAGGCTGGGGGCCTCTTCGATGAGCTTCTGGTGGCGGCGCTGGATGGAGCACTCGCGCTCGCCCAGGCTGAGGACGTTGCCGTGCTCGTCGGCCAGCACCTGGAACTCGATGTGGCGTGGCCGCTCGAGGTACTTTTCCATGTAGAGGTCGCCGTTGCCGAATGCGCCCGCGGCCTCGCCGGAGGCCTGCTGGAAGAGCGCGGGCAGTTCCTCGGCGGAGCGCACGATCCTCATGCCGCGGCCTCCGCCGCCGGCGGCCGCCTTGAGCATGACGGGGTAGCCGATGGAGCGGGCGCACTCCAGGGCCTCGGACTCGCCGGCGAGTACGCCGTCGGAGCCGGGGAGGATGGGGACCTTCGCCTTCTTCATGGTCTGGCGCGCGGTGCATTTTTCGCCCATGAGGCGCGTGACCTCGGGTGGCGGGCCGATGAACTTGATGTTGGAGGCGCGGCAGACCTCGGCGAAGTTGGCGTTCTCGCTGAGCAGGCCATAGCCGGGATGAATGGCGTCGACGTCGGCGATCTCGGCGGCGGAGATGACGGCGGGGACGTTGAGGTAGCTCTCGGCGGCGCGGGGCGGCCCGATGCAGATGGCCTCGTCGGCAAACTTGACATGCAGGCTGTGCCGGTCAGCCTCGCTGTATACGGCAACGGTGCGGATGCCCATCTCGCGGCAGGCGGAGACCACCCGCAACGCGATCTCACCACGATTTGCGATCAAAATCTTATGAAACATTTTCCGCCTTTGAGTGACTTACAACATCGCCGTCCCGGTTGCGCTCGCGCAATCTGATTCGCAGCAGAACGACGAAGAATAAGAGATCAAGTAGAAATGCAGGAATCAGCAAGAAAATTCGGGTCGATCTCCAATCCATGCAGATCATCGTCCCTAGGACCAACAGCAACACGATGAGACTAAGCAAAGGTGTTCTCAAGAAATGCTTCATACTCTCTCCTCGGTTACACCATATTGCAAACTCTGATTTTTATCGCGGGCGAATGGCGAAGAGGGGCTGTCCGAATTCCACCGGCTGGCCGCTGACGGCGATGCGCCGGACGATCTCGCCGGCCACGTCGCACTCGATCTCGTTCATCAGCTTCATGGCCTCGACGATGCAGAGCACCTGGCCCAGCTCGACCTGGTCGCCGACCTTGACGAAGGCGGGCGCGCCGGGCGAGGGCGACTCGTAAAAGGTGCCCACGATGGGCGACTTGACCTCGTGCAGCTTCTCCGAATCCGCCGCGGCGGACCCCTCCGCGGAGGCCGCGCCCAGGCCTGGGACTGTGCCGGTTGCGCTTGCGGCCAGTTGCTGCGCCTGTGCCAACTCGGCCGCGCTTGCTCCGGCGGCGCCGGCAAACTTGATGCGCACCTTCAGGTCCGTGCGCTCCATGTCGAATTCGGCGATGCCGTTTTCCTTCAGGAAATCGACCAGCTCGCGCAACTCCTTCAGCTTATTGCTGTCCATCGTCCCTCTTCCTCGCGCTGCAAGCGGCGCTCAGTGCATCTAGTCTTTTCGAACCTCGAACCTCGAACCTTGTACCTCGAACCTGATTTGTTACAACTCGATCCAGGCCTTGGGGCTTGGAGTTAGAATCTCGCAGCCGGAGCGTGTGACCAGCACCGTGTCTTCGATGCGGATGCCGAACTTTCCCGGCATATAGATACCGGGTTCAATTGTAACGATCATTCCGGCTTTGAGCTTCTCCGTTCTCTTTGCGGCGAGGCGCGGCTCCTCGTGGATCTCCAGGCCGAGGCTGTGGCCGGTGGAGTGGGTGAACCACTGGTCGAGGCCCGCGCGGCGCAGCACGGAGCGTGTTGCCTCATCGACATCACCAGTGACGACGCCCGCGCGGACAGCGGCCACACCCGCTTCCTGCGCCTCCAGCACGGCGTCGTAGGCGGTGCGCTCGGCTGTGGTGGCGCGGCCGATGTGGATGGTGCGGGTCATGTCGGAGCAGTAGCCGTCGAGGAGCACGCCGAAGTCCAGGGTGACGAATCCGCGCCGGGGCAGACGGGCCTGGGTGGCGTGGCCATGGGGCAGGGCAGAGCGCTGGCCGCTGGCAATAATTGTTTCGAAGGACATTCCTTCGGCCCCGGCGAGGCGCGCCGCGTGCTCCAGCTCCGCGGCGACCTCCATCTCCCTCATGCCCGGCTGGATGAAGGTGAGGATGTGGTCGAAGAGCCGGCAGCCGAGCGCGGCGGCGGCGCGCAGGCTGGCGATCTCGCCGGCGTCCTTGACCTGGCGCAGGCGGGCCACCAGCGGATCTACAGCGACGAAGAGAGTGCGGCGCTTCTTTGCCGGGACGGCCATGCGCATGGAGGCCAGGCCGGCCACGGTGGTCTGTGTCCCATCGAAGCCGCAGCGCTTGATGCGCGCGGCTGCGATCCACTCGCAGGCCTCGGTGAGCGGCGGCCGGGTGGCGATGACAACCTGGGTGCCCACGGCTTCGTCATTGGCCTGGGCGATGTAGCGGCCATCGGTAAAGAGCATGGCGCGGCGGGCCGGGCGCGATGTCTTGCGCGAAGGACAGGGCAACACCAGGGCGGCGCTGGAGCCGGTAAAGCCGCACAGCCAGCGCACATCGAGAAGATTGGTTACCAGCAGCGCGTCGACTCCCGCCGCCCGCGCCGCACCCGCCGCTCTCTTCCTGCGCGAATTCAAGCTCATCCGATCAATTCTACCGAAGAGGGCGCAGAGAGCAATTGGCAAACCCTCCGCGCTCTGCGAAAGCGCGAAACCCGGTATCATGGACCATGGCTGTAAATATCGCCGAACGACCGCTGGCAGAGCAGAAGACGCTGCTGACCCGACGCAACTTCCTGCTTGGCTCGGCAGCCGCTGCCGGCGGGCTGGCGCTCTACTCCGGCGAGATTGCGCGCCACGAGATCAGCATCGTCAAGTTCAACCTCGCGCTGGCGAAGCTGCCCGAGGTGTTCCAGGGCTACCGCATCGCGCAGATCAGCGACATCCACTACGACGAGTACACCGAGCCCTCGTTCGTGCGCCGCGTGGTGGGCCAGGTGAACCGGCTGGCGCCCGACCTGGTGCTGCTGACCGGCGACTACATCAGCAATACTCCGCTGGGCCGCGAGTTCGCCGACCAGGCCATGCATCGCTGCGCCGAGGAGCTGCGCGAACTGGCCTGCCCGCTGCGCTTCGCCGTCATGGGCAATCACGACTCCATCCTGGGCGCGCCCACCATCCGCCCAATCCTGGCCGCGGTTGGCATCCCGCTGCTGGTCAACCAACATGTCGCCATCGAGCGCGCGGGGCAGCGCCTTTGGCTTTGCGGCATCCACGATCCCGTGACCCACATCCCCGACCTGGAATCCGCCATCCCCGAAAAGCCCGATGGCCCGGTGCTGCTGATGTCACACGGCCCCGACTACGCCGACGAGGTACTGGCCCACCCGCGCGGGGCGCTGGTCGACCTGATGCTGGCGGGGCACTCCCACGGAGGGCAGGTCCGGTTGCCCATTGTCGGAGCGCTGCATTGCGTGGATGGCGGCAGAAAGTACGTCCAGGGGCTCTTCCGGCTGGGCCAGATGCAGCTCTATGTGAACCGCGGGATCGGCACGGTGGGTTTGCCGTTCCGGCTGAACTGCCCGCCGGAGATCACATCGTTCACTTTGAAGAACAGTGGGTAGTGGGTAGTGGATAGTGAGTAGCGAAGGTCAGGCGTATGCGTATGGGGGCATGAGGGATGAGATCTGGCTGCTTGCGCGGCCACTACCCACTATTGATTACCCACTGTTTTACCTTGCGCGGCCGGCGGGCTTCTTCTCGCGCGGCATGACGGAGACGTAAGAGGTGGCCTTGGGGCCGCTCATGCGGACCATCCAGGCGTCCAGCAGGCTGCGCTTGAAGCGCCAGCGATTGCCCAGCTTGAAGGCCGGAATGAAGCCCTCCGAGGCATAGCGATAGAGTGTGTCCCCGCTGATGCCCAGATACTCCGCCGCCTGACGAATATCCATCACCTCGCGCATCATCTGCTGGACAGCACCCGCCATGGAAGAACGCTCCCTGGAAACCCGAAGATACCGGAAAACCCGAAGATACCTGGGCAAATCCCCGACAAACCCGGCAATCCCTTTTGTAATCCCAAATGAGGGCCCAGGCAACATGATTCTAATTCTTCATGCAGGGGTGCATGTCTTAGCTACTAACTGATTGATAAACAAGGGGAGGTTCGAGGTTCTGGGTTTCGAGGTTCGAGGGGAGACAAAAAGCGGATTCCTCCACTCCCCACCCCAGCCAGCAAAACTGGCCGGGGGCCCCGGCTGCGCTGCGGAATGACAAACAAGAGGGCTGCGTACCGGTACTCTTGTGCGCTTGCTGGATCGTGAAACAATCCAGCAAGCGCGGAGTCCGAGGTGGGCACACATTTCGGCACGGCTAAAGCCGTGCCCTTCCGGGCAAGCGGCTATTACTTCTACTTCGCGGGCTGGAGGCCGCGGATGACGGCGAAGATGTCCTCGCCCACGGTGCGCGTCTGGGCGATTGCGTCGGCGATTGAGATGTCGCAGATCCTGGTTCCCTTGAGCACCGCCATGCGGCCGAACTTGCCTTCATGTACCATGTCGATGGCGGCGATGCCATAGCGGGTTGCCAGCATGCGGTCGTACGCCGTGGGAGTTCCTCCGCGCTGGGTGTGGCCGAGGTTGACCGAGCGCGTCTCGTAGCCGGTGCGCTTCTCGATCTCCTCGGCCAGGACCTGGCCGATGCCGCTGAGGCGCGCATGGCCGAAGGAGTCCAGCTTGTCGCCGACCGTGATCTGGCCCTCGACGTTGGGCAACTTCGCGCCCTCGGCGACGACCACGATGCCGAAGCGCTTGCCGCACTCCCAGCGCGCGCGCAGCAGGCGCACGACGTCGTCCATGTCGATGGGCCTCTCCGGGGTGAGGATGACGTCGGCTCCGCCGGCGATGCCGGCGGTGACGGCGATCCATCCGGCGTCGCGGCCCATGACCTCGACCACCTGCACGCGGCTGTGCGCCTCGGTGGTGGAGTGCAGGCGGTCGACCGCCTCGGTGGCAATCATCACAGCGGTGTCGAAGCCGAAGCAGGCGTCGGTGCCGCTGAGGTCGTTGTCGATGGTCTTGGGCACGCTGACGACGTTCACGCCGCGCCCGGCCAGCTCGACGGAGATGGACTGCGTATCGTCACCGCCCATGGCGATCAGAGCGTCCAGCTTCTCGTCCTGGATGACCTTGAGGCAGCGCTCGAATCCGCCCTCGATCTTCTTCACATTGGTGCGCGAAGAGCGCAGGACGGTGCCGCCGCGGTGCAGCATCCCGCTCATGGTCTTCATGCTGAGCGGCATGGTGCGGTCGTCCAGCACGCCGCGCCAGCCCTCCATGAAGCCGATGAACTCATCGCCGTAGTGCAGTACGCCCTTGTGCACCACCGCACGGATCACAGCGTTCAGGCCAGGACAGTCCCCGCCCCCGGTCAACATTCCAATGCGCATCGCAAGAACCTCTCAATCAGAATTTTCAATCAATCAAATGATACTGCAAGCGCCGGAGTGGGGCCGGTGCGCGATGTCACAGGACCGATGGGCCCCAACGGACATGTTCCGTCCCGGCCCAACATCAAAGTGAGTTTGAAGGCGGCGGCAATCGTTGTGGTTTGGGTAAAAAGCTGACCTCAGGGGGTAAAGCCCCATTAATTTTGCTGCACTTACGGCACGGGTAAACCCGTGCCCTTAAGCAAAACAGGGTATTTCCGCAGCCTGTAAAGCCGATGAGCGAATCTTTCCCCCGCCGCAACCGGCGTATTTCTTCGGGAAGGGATGGGATGGATGGTGAGAGCGCTGGGACTCGAACCCAGGACCAACGCCTTAAAAGGGCGATGCTCTACCAACTGAGCTACGCTCTCGAACCACACTCCAACGGTAGCATATCGAGCGGGCTTCGAGGCGTCCGGGAGGGCCTGGAAAAACGATTGACGAGGACGCCCGGAGAGGGCGCAGAAGGGCCGTGCGTGGGGATCGGCGAGCAGTGCATGGAGGGGCCGCGAAAAAGTACTGTGGGGAGCGGCGGAGGGGGCGTCTTGCAGAGCGAGGCCGACGCGGCTGCCAGCAATTTTGCCGAAAGCAATTTGGGGGCCGTTGGGGATGGACAGAGGCATGTAAGCGGAGCGAAGTGTGGGCGCGAATTTCCGCAATTACGGGGGGAATCCGCTAAATATTTGAAAACAATAGCTTACGGAGTGACACTTAAGTCGTATAGAGGACTCATTGACTTGGCATGGGAGCCAACGTAGGCTAAAAAAAGCTGGATAACTGCGCATAAGTGCAATCGATGGAAGCGAGTACGCCAGACCGGCTGGTGCTGGTCGCGATGCGTCAGACGGAGCATACGGCGCTTCAGCGCGGGAGCGGTGATTAGCAGCTGCTGCCGGTCGCGATGCGTCAGACGGAACATCGGTTGCCATTTGTATCGACTCATAGAAAGTGGCTGGTGCTGGTCGCGATGCGTCAGAGCGGCCCTGTTTGCCGCCCTACTTATAACGGGTCTTATTAGCTGGCTGCGATCACGATGCGGCAGAGGGCCTAACCGGAGCAGCAATGGACTCTAGCGGCACAGAAGCGGGCGACGAACAGGCGGTAGCCGGAACGCCGGAGGATGTGGCCGCGCTTTACTTGTGGGCCAATCTGCAAGGGGCGAAGTATCGCGATTTTTCGGCGTCGCGGAGGGAGTACCGCGCGCAGGCGCGGTATCGCGCAGCGCAGACGCTGCGGGAGCGTGAGCTGCGGGCGCAGGCGGCGGCGGAAGCGGCGGCCGAGGCGGCTGAGCGGACAAAGCTGGCGGCGCAGGCGGCGGCCCGATTGCAGGACGCGAGCGACAGCCGGGCGTTGCGTATGCAGTCGCTGGAAGACGCGGAGGAGGCCACGCGAACAGCGTCGGCGGAACGGATGGAGGCGGCGCGCCGGGCCGAGGCCGCGGCCCATGCCGCAGCCGTCGTTCTGCGCGAGGAGCGCGAGATTGCTGCGGCCCAGGCGTCAGCCAGGCGCCAAGCGTTGCGCTACGCGGAGTCCGAGGAGTGGCGGCGTCAACTGGCGGGGCCTCAGCCACGCGGGCCGATTGGAGGTCCGAATCCGGCTTCCAGCGCCGGGCTGGCGCCGCAGTTCAATTCCGAAGCGCCGCTCGATCCAGGAGCAGACGGCGGGCCCGAGCCTGGGCCTGGGGAAGACCGGCCGCGGTCCGGCTCAGGGGTCGAGGGCACTGATGCCGAAAGCGCCGGCGCCAACGCTGTGCATTCTGGGCCGGCGTGGCTCTTTGCTCTGCAGGCCCCGCCGCCGACACGGCTGTTGCCGGCGATCGGGCAGGCCTACCCGGGGGAGATGCCCGAAGGCAAGCGTGAGGCGCCTGGTGGGGAGACGCTGCAGGACTCGCGGGAGCGGGTTGCGGCGCGCTGGTTTGCGCTGAAGGGGGCCTTCGAAGAGGCTGGGCCGGAGCTGCCCGCGTTGCAGCCGGAGAGGCCAGGCAACGCGCGGACGCCGCTGCTGGCGGTCTTCTCGCTGGCCGGAGGGGTGGGCAAGACCAGCCTGGCGGCGACGCTGGGGCGTGCTCTCTCGCTGCAAGGGGAGAAGGTGTTGCTGACCGACACAACCTCGCGCGGCCTACTTCCGTTTTATTTTGGGGTGCGAGTGATTCGCTCCGGGGAGGTGCATAGCTTCCTGCCGCCGGAGGGGAGCAGCGGCGCGCCGGTCTCGCTGGTGACGTACGACGCCGCGGCGATGAGTGGAGACGAGCGGCAGCAGAAGACGCTGACCGAGGAGATTCTGCGCAATGGCCAGGGCAACCAGCGCGTGGTGCTGGACCTTTCTTCGGGATCGAGCTGGCTGGTGCGGCGCATGGCGGACCTGCATCCCATCGTGCTTGTGCCCATGGCGGGCGACATGAACTCGGCCATCAGTCTGCACGCGGTGGAACGGGTCTTCCATGCCATCGCGGACTGCGACGGTCGGCCCCTGCTCCCCTATTACGTGCTGAACCAGTTCGATGCGTCGCTTCCTCTTCACCTGGACGTTCGCGAGGTACTGCGCCGCCAACTGGGCGACCGTCTGCTGCGTTTTGTGATTCGCCGCTCGCCGGCGGTGAGCGAGGCGCTGGCCGAGGGGATGACGGTGGTGGATTACGCTCCGGACGCGCCGGTGTCGCAGGATTACTTCGATGTCGCTTCGTGGCTGCGCAGCGTCTCTC
Source organism: Acidobacteriaceae bacterium (assembly GCA_049513335.1). Taxonomy (GTDB): domain Bacteria; phylum Acidobacteriota; class Terriglobia; order Terriglobales; family Acidobacteriaceae; genus Edaphobacter. The sequence goes on from JBEKWE010000041.1 coordinate 12,734, forward strand.
CACCCGCGACGGCGGAGATCGCCAACCTGCAAAGGGGTGAACGGTGACGCGCTCGCCTTTGTGGAGAGAGTTCGAGTCGTCCGACAGCACTGCGATGCGGGTGCTGCGGTTCTCGGTGCTGGCGGGCGGGGCGTTCTTTTTCTGCTTTACCGGGGTGCTCCCCCTGACCTGGCCGCAGCAGCTCATTCTGGCCCTGCTGACGATCCTGCTAGCGATATGGATGGACCGCGGCTCGAGTGCGTACCCGGTGACGCTGACGCTGATGCTGCTGTCCGTCTACTCGACGTTTCGCTACGGCTTCTGGCGCGTGTCAACCGTGGTTGCATTCTTCCGCAATCCGAGCACGCACTGGAGCGCGCTGGACGCGTTCTTCGTGGGGACTCTTCTGCTTGCGGAGTGCTATGCCTTCGTGGTGCTTCTGCTGGGGTATATGCAGATGCTGTGGCCGCTGGGGCGCATGCCAGTGCCGCTGCCGGACGACCTGGAGCAATGGCCCGCGGTGGACGTGCTGATCCCCACCCTCAACGAGCCGCTGAGCGTGGTGAGCTTCACGGCGCTGGCAGCGATGAATATCGACTGGCCGGCCGACAAGCTGAACGTCTACATCCTGGACGACGGCCATCGCGAGGAGTTTCGCGCGTTCGCCGAAGAGGCGGGCATCGGATACATAACGCGCGACGACAACCTGCACGCCAAGGCGGGCAACATCAACCATGCGCTGGGCCAGACCATCTCCCCGTTTATTGCGATCTTCGATTCGGACCATGTGCCGACGCGCAGCTTTCTGCAGATCACGATGGGGTGGTTTCTGCGCGACCGGAAGCTGGGCCTGCTGCAGACGCCGCACCACTTCTACTCGCCCGACCCATTCGAGCGCAATCTGGGCCAGTTCCGCATCACTCCCAACGAGGGCGAGCTGTTCTACGGCGTGGTGCAGGACGGCAACGATTTCTGGAATGCGGCGTTCTTCTGTGGCTCCTGCGCGGTGCTCCGGCGGAGCGCTCTGGACGAGGTGGGCGGCATCGCGGTGGAGACCGTGACCGAGGACGCGCACACCTCGCTGCGCATGCAGATGCGCGGATGGAACACGGCCTACATCAACATTCCGCAGGCGGCCGGCCTGGCCACCGAGCGGCTGAGCGGTCATGTGAGGCAGCGCATCCGCTGGGCGCGTGGCATGGTGCAAGTGCTGAGGATCGAGAACCCGCTGTTTGCGCCGGGGCTGAAGCCGGCGCAACGGATCTGCTACTTCAATGCGATGTCGCACTTCCTGTACGCCCTGCCGAGGCTGATCTTTCTTACCGCGCCGCTGATCTACCTGATCTTCGGACGGGTAAACATTCCGGGCTACTGGTTGACGATCATGGCCTATGCGGCGCCGCACCTGGTGCTGTCGAACCTGACCAACTCACGCGTGCAGGGACGCCACCGGCACTCGTTCTGGAACGATATCTACGAGACGGTGCTGGCGCCCTACATCTTTCTGCCCACTGTGCTTGCGCTGTTCGGCAGCCGGACGGGCAGCTTCAACGTGACGGCCAAGGGCGGCGTGATCAGCCACGAGTACTTCGACGCGCGCATCGCGCGGCCGTTCCTGGTGCTGCTGGGCTTCGATCTCTTCGGGCTGTTGTGCGCCATCCCCAGGGCGATCCAGTTTCCCGCGTTCCATGTTGCGCCGTGGATGTCTTTCGTCAACTGGCCGGCCAGCATCTACGATGGCGGCCATCCGGGGACGATCTTCATGAATGTTCTGTGGCTTCTGTTCAGCGTCGTGCTGCTGGGGGTTGCCACAGCGGTTGCGTGGGAGAGCCGGCAGCGCCGCCAGGCGGTGCGCATGGCCAGGGAGGTGCCATCGGACGTCCTGTTCAGCGACGGCTCGGTGGCCCAGGGCATCACCTGCAATCTATCCAGCGGCGGCACGCACACCAGGATTCACGGCCCCATCCACGCCAAGGTGGGCGATCCGGTCCGGTTCGTCTTCCCCGTGCTGGATGGGACGGCGACGCTTCCGGGCACAGTCATCACCATCGAGGGAGAGATGCTGCGCGCGCAATTCGATCCGCTCAACCTGCAGGAGACCGAAGCTCTGACCATGATTCTCTACTCGCGGGCGGACACCTGGCTGGTTAGGTGCGAGGCGCGCGAGGCTGACCATCCGATGCGCAGCCTGGGCCGCATCCTGAGGTTGTCGCTGTACGGCCTGTCGCAGACGGTATGGTCGTTGATGGGCAATCGCAGGATGGGCGACAAGAAGAGTCTTCCCAAGGGCGGGCTGGCGAGCAGCGTGGTCGCGATGGTTCTGCTTGGCGTGCTTGCCGGCGTCTGGCCGCACGACGCGCGCGCGGCGCAGACGGCACGAGAGCCCAGCGCACCCGGAACTGCGGCCGGCGCGGCGACGGCACAGGCCAATGACCTCAGCCAGCTTCCGCGTCCGTTCTACGACTCCGCGGTGGACCTGCATCCTGCGGTGCAAATCGTTTTTCTGACGCCGCCATCGCCCAAGGCGATGCGCGCGGCGGGAATCATTGCGTCTTGGCTTGGCATCGTGACGGACGACCATCCGGTGCGGTTCCCTGTATCGATTGGGACAATTCCCGCAGGCAACGCGATTGTGATTGCCGAGCGGGCGGGGGAGATTCCGTCTTCGCTGGGCCTGGGGGCTACCTCCGTGCCGACCGTGGCGCTGCGCGCGAACCCGGCCGACCCGAACTCGAAGCTGCTGCTGGTGACCGGGGGCAACGCAGACGGGTTGGTGAAGGCGGCGATTGGGCTGGCTCTGCAGCGCAAGCTGTTGCATGGAGGCCAGGTGAGCTTCGCGGGCCTGAAGATGCCCGGCCCGCGCCAGCCGGACGACGCTCCGCGTTGGCTGAGCACGGAGCGGAACACCGGGATTGGCGAGATGGCCGGGACTGGAGAGCTGCAAGGCGACGGTTCCGCGCCGCTGCGAGTCACCATGCGCCTGCCGCCCGACCTCTACTACGGGCAGACGCAGGACCTCGCGTTGCATCTGAGCTACCGCTACAACGGCGTTCCGCTGGGCAGCCAGAGCACGCTGCAGGTGACGATGAATGGGGCCTACGTCGGCTCGACGCCCATGCCGCAACCCGGCAAGGCGTCGATGGTGGTGGAGACGGTGGTGCCCATCCCGGTGGTGGACATGCGGCCGTTCTGCAACACGATGCTGCTGCAGTTCGTCATGCGGAGGGCGAAACAGGAACCAGGCGAGGAGGCGGCGTCGAGCAACCTGGAGGGCGCGGTGCTCAAGGACTCGTATCTCGATATTGCGGAGATTCCGCACTGGACCGTGATGCCCAATCTGGAGCTGTTTGCCAACGCGGGGTACCCCTTCACGCGCATGGCGGACCTGGCCGAGACCTCGGTGGTGCTTCCCGAACAGCCCACGACCGGCGAGTTGGAGCTCTTCCTCGCCCTGATGGGCCACTTCGGCGCGCAGACCGGAACGCCGGTGCTGAATGTGAGCGTGACCGATGCGGCGGGCATGATCGGCGACGGCCGCAAGGACACCCTGGTGCTGGGCACGGCGGAAGACCAGTCCGCGCTGCGCACGCTGGACGCCGCCCTGCCGGTGGGAGTGGATGAGACTGGCCTGCACATCCGCGACGCGGAGGGATTCTTCCACCACACCAAGAACGCTTGGTGGCGCGTGCGCAGCTCCGACCACGTGCAGTCGGGCGAGCTGGAGACGGTGGGCGGCCTGCCCGATGCGCTGATCGAGGGCGCCGAGTGGCCGCGCGGCTCGGGACGCTCGGTGGTGGTGGTGGCGCTGCGCGACGCAGAGGCGAGCGCGAACTTCCTGTCCGCGTTTCTGGAGAACTCGCAGTCGTCCGATATCTCGCAGTCGGTGAGCGTGCTGCACGGTGCGCGGTTCGCGTCCTACCGGATCGGAAGCGACGTCTACCGGGTGGGGAATATTCCGCTGCTCGCCCGCGTGACGATCGTGCTGACGGAGTTTCCCTGGCTGATCGTCCTGGTGGTGGCAATCTTCTGCTTTGCGATGGCGGCCCGGATCTGGGCGATGGTGAGGAGGCGCGCGCGGGCCCGGCTGCAGGGCAGCGACTAAAACCACGTTCCCGATCTGATAATTTCTCCTCCATCTTGCGGGAAAATGGCTGCACCATCCTTCGTGCATCCTGCGCAGGGGGTTTGGGACGGCGCGGAAACGCAAAAAAATGGAATTGTGTCCGAGTTATCCTCAGATGAGTGAGTCTGGATGCCAAAATCACGGTACAAGACGGAAGCACAGGCGGTAGTCTTCAGGCATAGCCGCAGTGTCAACCCTGGCCCTAGCCGGCCTTGGTTGCTGGCGGCGTCGGGCAGCGCACAGACTACGATGACGATGAAAACGTGTGTAATCCGGCTCTGGGTCCCTGCGATTCTACTTGGCGGCGTGGCGCTGGCAGCGTCCCCTGTCCGGGTGGAAGCGCAGTCCTCTCAGCCGAGTACGCAGGTTTCTCCTGCGGGGGTGCAGGCTGCACCACCCGCAACGAAGGCTACACCGGCGGCAACGCCGTCCTCTGCGCCGGCAACGCAGACTTCACCGCCGGCAACGCTGCCTGCTCTGCCCCCAACCCATGCTTCTCCCGCCGGAGCGCAGACCCCTGCTTCAGTTTTGCAGGCCCCTCCATCTGAAGGGCAGCCCGCTCCATCGGGCACACAGGCTGCTCCGGTCACAACGCAGGCCCTGCTGGACAAGGCTTATGGATACGAGGCGCGTGGCCGCATGGACCTGGCGGAGCAGACCTGGAAGCAGCTGCTGCAGATGGACCCGAACAACGCGGACGCTCTGGGAGGGTTGGCGCGGGCGGCTCGGGCGGCGGGCAACACGGCGCTTGCCAACAGCTATCTGGAGCGGCTGCGGGCGGTGCAGCAAGGTGCGTCCAACGCCGCCGGCGGGGAAGAGTTGAGCGCGCAGCAGAAGCAGATGGCGCAACTGCAGCAGGCGAGCAAGCTGACCGAGGCAGGGAAGTATGCGGCGGCGATGGCGATCTACCGCCAGATCTTCGGCGCGACGCCTCCGCCGGGCGAGTGGGCGCTGGTGTACTACGAGACGGAATCGGCGACCGATGACGGCCGGCCGCACGCGATCGCCGGACTGCAGGCGCTGGTGAAGACGTATCCCAACGACTCGCGATACCAGATTGCGCTGGGACGCATTCTGACCTACAACTCCAAGACGCGCGAGGAGGGGCGGAAGTACCTGGAGCGCTATCCGGCGGACCGGCAAGCGGACGAGGCGCTGCGCCAGTCGCTGCTTTGGGATTCGTCGGACCCGGCTTTCGCCGGTGAGATTCGCGCCTATCTGGCGAAGCATCCCGACGCACAGCTCGCCGAGGCGTTGCGTGCGGCCCAGGGAGTGAAGTCTCAGCCGGATGAGAGCGAGCATGCGGCAGCGCTGCCAGCGCAGCCCAGCGTACCAGCGCAGCCTGCCGTACGAGCGCAGCCCTCCACACAAGCGCAGCCCGCTGCACAAGCGCACCCTGCGGCACAAGCGCAGCCCAGCGTTCAAGCTCAGCCCGCTGCACAAGCTCAGCCTGCCGTACCAGCGCAGCCTGCTACACAAGCTCGGCCCACTCTACAAGCGCAGCCTGCTGCACAAGCTCAGCCCACTGCGCAAGTGCATCCCAGCGTTCCAGCGCAGCCCACTGCTCAGGCGCAGCACACCGCACAAACGCAGGCTCCAGTTCCAGCGCAGCCTGCTGTACAAGCGCAGCCCACTGTACAAGCTCAGCCCGCCGCACAAGCTCAACCTGCCGTACGAGCGCAGCCTGCTGCACAAGCTCAGCCCACTGTACAGGCGCAGCACACTGCACAAACGCAGGCTCCAGTTCCAGCGCAGCCCACCGCACCAGCGCAACCCAGCGTACCAGCGCAGCCTGCGGCACAGGCGCAGCACACTGCACAAACGCAGGCTCCAGTACAAGCGCAGCCCACTGCACAAACTCAGCCCACTGCACAAACGCAGGCTCCAGTTCCAGCGCAGCCCACCGCACCAGCGCAGCCCAGCGTACCAGCGCAGCCTGCGGCACAGGCGCAGCACACTGCACAAGCTCAGCAGCCCAGCGTACAAGCGCAGCCTGCTGCACAAGCTCAACCCACTGCGCACACCGCACAAACGCAGGCCCCAGTTCCAGCGCAGCCTGCTGGACATGCGCAGCTCACGTTACAAGCTCAGCCCAGCGCACAAGCGCAGCCTGCTGTACAAGCTCAGCCTGCCGTACGAGCGCAGCCCTCCGCACAAGTGCAGACCGCTGCACAAACGCAGCCCACTGCGCCAGCGCAACCCAGCATTCCAGCGCAACCTGCTGCGCAAGCGCAGTACATTGCACAAGCGGCGCCCACTTTACAAGCGCTGCCTACTGAACGAGCGCCGCATGCAGCCCCTGCGACCCTCAAAGCACGGTCGGCGATGGAGGTCGAAGCATACAAGGAGCTGAACGCCAAGCACATCGACCAGGCGGAGGTGCTCTTTAAAGTGATTCTGGAGAGTGACCCCAACAATTCTCGCGCGCTGGCGGGCATGGGCTACATCCGCATGCAGCAGGGGAATTTCCTGGGCGCGATCAGCTACCTGGAACAGGCCAGGCAGGGCAACTTGAACGACAAGGGGCTGACCGAGGCGCTGGAGACCGCGCGCTTCTGGCTGCTTATGGGCGAGGGCCAGACGGCGCTCAACGATAACGACCTGACGATGGCGGAGAGGCAGTACCAGGCCGCGCTGCTTCTGCGCCCCAGCAGTCCGGAGGCGCTTACCGCTCTGGGTGAAACGCTCGAGAAGGCGCAACAGCCGGGACCGGCGGTCCCGCTTTACGAGCGCGCGGTGCAGGCCAACCCCGCATCCGTGGAGGGCTGGCGCGGGCTGTTTCTGGCGCAGGTTGCGGCGGGCAACGCTGCGCTGGCGCTGGCCACCGACACGCGCATCCCCGCGGCGGTGCATGCCCAGTTGACGCGCGACCCCGCCTTCATGCGCGCGCTGGCTTCCTGCTACTCCGCGGCGGGCCGCGATGGCGACGCGCAGAAGACGCTGGAAGCAGCCCTGCAACTGCCCTTTGCCGCGGATGCAAAGAAATTGAAGGCCGACATGCAGGTCCAGTTGGCGGGCATTCTGCTGGCCTCCAACCACCTGGAGCAGGCCGCCACGTTCTACTCCCAGGTGCTGGCGCTGGACCACGGGAATACGGCGGCGTGGCAGGGGCTGACGAGGGTGCAGCACGCCATGGGGCACGATCAGGAGGCGCTGGCGACGGTGGAGGGAATGCCTCCGTCGAGCTATGCGGCGGCCATGCGCGATCCCGGCTTTGAGGCTACGGTGGCTTCCATCTACCAGGCGGAGAAGAAGCTGGATGTGGCGGAGGACCTGCTGGAGAAGGCGACGGCGGAGCAGATCGGCGCGGGACAGAAGCCGTCCGTGGGGATGGAGATGCAGCTTGCAACCCTGCACATGGAGCGCGGAGACCCCAAGCTGGCCGCCCCAATCTACCGGCGACTGCTGATCGATGATGCCAGCCGCACGGATGCCTGGGCCGGGCTGATCGGGTCGCTGCACGCGGCGGGCAGCGACAAGGAGGCGGCCACGCAGGCGCAACAGATTCCCGCTGTGGCGCGAGCCCAGTTGGAGAGCAATGTGAACTACCTGCAGACCATGGGATCGGTCTACCAGGCGCTCGGCCAATCGCAGCAGGCCCTGGCGCTGCTCAACCGCGTGCAACAACTTTACGCGGCGCAACACACCGCTCCGCCCGCCGGGATCGACATACAGAACGCGTGGCTGCTGTACAACAGCGAGGACGAAGCGGGCCTCTATCGCCAATTGATGGCCCTGGGCGGCCGGCCCGATCTGACCCAGGAACAGAGCCGCGCGGTGCAGGCGATCTGGACCAACTGGGCGGTGCGGCGCGCCAACCAGACAGCCGCGGCAGGGAATTCGCGGCGCGCACTGGCCATTCTGAACGCGGCGGCGCGCGCCTTCCCGGACAATCCCGCGGTGCTCAAGACGCTGGCCAACGGATACGCGCGCGCCGGGCAGCCGGAGCAGGCTGTGATTATCTACAAGGCGCAGAACATGGCCTCGGCCAGTGCCGAGGACTATGAGGCGGCGGTGGGCGCCGCCCTGGCGGCGGGCGACAACAAGCTCGCCGAGACCTGGCTGCGCTACGCGCTGGCTGCATTCCCCAACGACCCGCGCATCCTGATTCTGGGCGCGCGGATGGAACAGGCGCGCGGAGACACAGCGCGTGCCATCGACTACTACCGCGCATCGCTGAAGGCGATGCCGCCAATGGACCCCGGCGCGGAGCTGGCGTCGGAGCTCAGACTGCCCGCGCCCACCGTGGCTTCGCGTCTGCCCAGCGCAGAGCAGGCGCAGGACCTCTCCCTTTTGTTGGCTCCGGCGAGCGCCGAGATGGCTCCAGCCGGCAGCATGCCCGGCGCGCAGTCGCAGCCCTATCTGCCCAACTATGGCAATGGCTACGGAACCTACGGAACTCCAACCGGCTACGCTCCAGCGGCCCCCAACGGACAACCGGCGGGCCAGCCGTATTACGGCCCGACCGGCGTTGTGCCGCCCTATATGACCAATCCCGGCGCGCAGCCGGAGAGCACCGGCAAGGGCAGGCCGAACGAGAATGCGCCGCAGTCCCGCCTGGACCAGGGAGCGTTCAATCTGCCCAGCCAGGCAGAGGTCGAGTTGAGGGTGCGCGATGCAGTAGCACGAGCGCTGGGCCAGTTTGAGGCCGCGAGCGAAATCGCAACGCAGCCCACTCCTGGGACCGCTCTGCAGCCTGCTCCAGAGATTGCGCTGCGGCCCGCAAATGAGATCGCGTCCCGACGCGAAGCTGCAACGCCGGAACGCCTGGCATCTGCCAGCACTGCCATGCCCTCCGTGGTCGCGGTCCAGCTTGGCGACAGCAGGCCGCATCCGGCGCCAACACAGGCTGAAGTCACCGACGTCCTGCCCACCGTGCACTATGTCCCGAACGCCCGCGCCGTGCAGACCATCTCCTCCCACGCCGATATCGCCGCCGCGCAGGCTGCCAGCATTCGCCGCCATCAGTCCGACCCCGACACGGCCAGGACCGGGCAGAGCAACCCCCCACCCGATGACTCGATCACAGCCACCGGGGAGGACGCGCAGTACACGGTGCCGCAACTGTTGCTGGCGCAGAACCAGAACAGCCAGCAGATCGCCCGGCCATCCACGCCACCCAGGGGCCAGACCGGCAACATCCCCGACACAGGGTCGCAGCAGTATTCCCAGCCGCGCGTGGCTCCCGCACCCGCTCCCGCTGCCTCGCCGAACCGTTCGCCGGGCGCCTCGTCCAATGCTCCGCGCCGCGTGGTACGCAGCGCGCCTGTTCCACCCCATGCTCGTGCTCCAGTGCATGCTACGGTTCCGGCCACCGGCGCCCGTACGCCACCGTCTGCGACTACGCCAACCCCGCCCGCTGCCAATCTTCCAGTGACGAGTTATCCGAGCGGCGGCCAGCCACTTGGCGGGCAGCCTTACCCGCTCATCGGACCGCCGTATCCGCTGGCGCCTCCGCCCAGCGATGCTGATCTGATGGCGCGCAATGTGCCTCCGTTGCGTGGCAGCTATGAGGCGCAGGCCCCTATTGCGATGACCCCGAGGCAGGAGGCCGAGAGCGAACTGGCCACGCTGGAAGGGTTGTACAGCGGATGGGATGGTGGCACAGGCATCGGGCGCTATCGCAGCGGCACCCCGGGTCTCGACCGGCTCACCGATGTCGAGTCCCCGGTCGAAGCCTCCGCCATGCTTGGCCGGTCGGTGCGGCTCACGGCGGTCGCGCGTCCTGTCTTCCTCGAGTCCGGCGTGCTCAACACCGCCGCCTTCACGGGCAGCAATGTGCCCTACCTCGGCACACTTCCGGCCAACAGCGCCAATCCGCCGGCCCAGCAGCTCTCCAGCGGCATCGGCGGAGAACTCCAGTTGACCAGCAGGAACATTGGCATCGCCGCCGGCTACACCCCATACAACTTCCTGGTGCAGAACGTCACGGGACACTTCCGCTGGAGTCTCTTTAACAACCACTTCACATTCTTTGGAGACCGCGATTCGGTCAAAGACACGCAGCTCTCCTACGCCGGCCTGCGCGATCCAGGCACCATCACACCGCTCTACCTGGGCACCGTCTGGGGTGGCGTCGTCTCCAGCACCGGCGGAGCGCGCCTCGACTTCGGCGGCGGCGGCTCGGGCTTCTACCTCTCCGGCGACGGTGGAATCCTGCACGGCTACCACGTCCTGGACAACTCCAAGTTCGAGGGCTCGATGGGCGCCTACCTGCGCGTGAAGAACTGGCCCGCAGTGGGCAGCCTCACCCTTGGCGCCTCCCTCTTCGTTATGCACTACCACTACGACGAGACTGGCTTGAGCTACGGCCAGGGCGGATACTTCAGCCCCAACTCCTACTTCATCGCCTCCGTGCCAGTCACATTCAACGGCGCCTACAAGTCGAACCTCCACTACCTGGTCTCGGGCGCATTCGGCGTGCAGACCTTCCAGCAGGATTGGGAGTACTTCTATCCGCTTGATGCAGACATGCAGGCCAATCTGCAAGCCACCCTGGGATGCACCCTGGCACAGCTCGCCGCGCACACCTGCGCCGAGTATCCCGTGAGCGGCAACACCGGCTTCAACTACGCGGTCAACTCCGAGGTCTCCTACCGCATGGGCGAACACTGGTACCTGGGTGGTTTCGTCTCCGCCAACAACACCAACAACTACAACAGCGTCACGGGAGGCTTCTTCTTCCGTTACGCCCTGCGCAAGCAGCACTCGTCGGAGGGCTATCCCACCGGCCTCTTCGCGGTGGATGGCTTCCGCCCGCTGCGCGTTCCGTAGAGCCGAGCGACCACCCCGCTCCAGCAATCACGATTTAGATTTGACGGTTTCCGTCAGCACGAAGGTCTCCTGCAGCCACGAACGCATCTCTGCCTGCATGCGGTTGAGCTTTGCGTCGGGCGATTCGTTTGTTCCCTGAAAGAGGTGGTCCGCGCCCTCTATCCAGACCAGCCGCTTCGGCTCAGGCGCGCGCTGGCAGACGGCGGT
>JBEKWE010000042.1:0-19151 GCA_049513335.1 Acidobacteriaceae bacterium
CTGCGAGCAAAATGCGGGGATTCTTCCCCTTCCCCTTCACTACGTTCACGGTCAGGGTCAGAATGACAAACAGTATTGTCACTGCGGCGATGGTCTAGCTTGACGATGAGCTGGATGGAGCGGACGCGGTCCAGCGAGGCGATGGCGCAGTTGGAGACGATGGCGAACTCGGGCGTGAGCGAAGCGATGGGGATGAGGCCGAGGTCGGCGCGGTTGGCGAGGAGTTCGTCGGCACAGAGGGAGGGCTGGGTGGAGTGGACGAGGTAGCGGGCGGCGAGGGAGGAGGCGAGCGGGGGGTGGTCGAAGTCCCACATGAGGGGCGCGGGATTGAGGAAGCCGATGGCGGCGACACGCAGGCGGGATGGGGCGGAGTGGGGCAATAGATTAGTTTAAGGGATTCGTTGAGCGAGGGATAGTTTTCGGAGAGAGGTGGGTTTCGTGATAGTCTCCTGCGGGTATGGAATTTGTTTGCGATTGTGTGATGGAGTGAGATGACAACCAACAGCGACGCAGAGCGGGATGCGCTGAAGACGACGGAGGTGGGGCGGCTGGGGTGGATGGCGCTGGCGCTTACGCCGGAGATGGGGCCGACAAGAATTGCAAAGGCAATGGCGAAGATGGGAGCGGAGCGGGTGTTTGAGGCGACGCTGACCGAGCTGGAGGGCGCGGGGATGCCGGCGCAGGCGGCGCAGTTTGTCAGTGATGGGAGGGCGCGGGCGGCGGCGGAGAAAGAGGCGAAGCAGGTTGCGGAGGCGGGTGGAATTTTTCTGACGCGCGAGGATGCGGAGTATCCGGGACGGCTGCTGGAGATCTACGATCCGCCGGCGGTGTTGTGGATTCGCGGCGATGCGAAGCTGCTGGAGCGGCCGGGGATTGCGGTGGTGGGGACGCGACACCCGACGCCGTATGGAGTGGGGATGGCGGAGATGCTGTCGCGCGACCTGGCCAACCGCAGGATGACGATCCTGAGCGGGATGGCGCGCGGCGTGGACGCGGCGGCGCACAAGGGCGCGCTGGATGCGGGCGGAAAGACGGTGGCGGTGTGGGGGACGGGGATCGATGTGGTGTATCCCAAGGAGAACAAGAAGCTGGCGGAGCGGATTGTGGCGAGCGGAGGAGCGATTGTGAGCGAGCTGCCGCTGGGGACGTTTCCGGCGCCGCAGAACTTTCCTCTGCGCAATAGGATTTTGAGCGGGATGAGCGTGGGGGTGCTGGTGGTGGAGGGCGGCGAGTACAGCGGCACGCGGATTACGGCGCGCTGCGCGATGGAACAGAACCGCGAGGTGTTCGCGGTGCCGGGCAATGTGACCAACAAGAGCGCGTGGGGGCCGAATACGCTGATCAAGCAGGGCGCGAAGCTGACCGCGACGTGGGAGGACATTTGGGAGGACCTGCCGACACAGATCCGGTTGCGACTGGAAGAAGAGATGGAGGCTGCGGGGCAGATTGAATCGAAGACGGGCGGGAGCGCATCTCTGTTTGAAGACGAGAAGCCGATGCCGGAGGCTGAGCGGGTGGTGCTGGAACGGCTGCGGCGCGACGAGACGGTGCAACTGGACACGCTGATCGAGGGGCTGGAGGGAACGCTGGGGTCGGCGGAGATCTTTACGGCGCTGTTTGAGCTGGAGCTGCGCGGGCGGGTGAAGCAGATGCCGGGAAAGAATTACGTGCGGTGCTTCTGAGGGGGCTGGCGAGCGCGGATTGACGCGGATTTACTCGGATTGAGGGCGGGCGACGCGGCTTTGTTGGGAGAAAGGTTCGGGCGGTATTGGCGGGGCGAGCTTCGTCGGGGTCCTTCGCGCTCGAAAGACGCGCTCAGGATGACAGCAAGAACAGACAACGGCAAAAGCGAAATGCGGGGATTCTTCGCTGCGCTCAGAATGACAACTCTTTTTTGCTGCGCTCAGAATGACAACTCTTTTTTTGCTCCGCTCAGAATGACGAGCAAGAACAGACAACGGCAAAAGCAGAAGCAGATTCCCTTCGGGAATGACAAACAAAGGGGCTGGATTGTCGATCCGCGGGCGAGACGGATTTGTGGTGGGGGAGTGAATGGGTGTAGATTCTACGACTGGCGCCGGAGTTTTCTCCGGGGCGGGTGGGTTCGCATCTTTTGCGGTTCCGTGTTAGGTTCGCAATGGAACGGTGGATGAAGACGAGGATTGCCGTGCGGCAATCAATTTTGAATTGAAGGGGACGAATGGCAAAGTCACTTGTGATCGTGGAATCGCCGGCGAAGGCGAAGACGATCAATAAATATCTGGGCGGCGAGTTTGTGGTGGAGGCCTCAATTGGTCACATCATGGACCTGCCGAAGAACGACATTGGGGTGGAGCTGGAGCGGCGGACGTTCGAGCCGACGCTGGTGGTGTCTCCGGGCAAGGAGAAGGTGGTGGCGCACCTGAAAAAGCTGGCTGCGAAGTCGGAGATGGTGTACCTGGCTCCGGACCCGGACCGCGAGGGCGAGGCGATTGCCGCGCACCTGGCGATGCAACTGCTGCCGGTGATGAAGGACCCAAGCAAGCTGCGGCGGGTGACGTTCAACGAGATTACACAGAAGGCGGTGAAGGCGGCGTTCGCGCACTCGCGAGATATCGACGAGCGCCTGGTGGACGCGCAGCAGACGCGGCGGGTGCTGGACCGGCTGGTGGGCTACCAGATCTCTCCGCTGCTGTGGCACAAGGTGCGGCGCGGGTTGAGCGCGGGGCGGGTGCAGACGGTGGCTCTGCGTCTGATTGTGGAGCGCGAGCAGGAGATCAACGAGTTCAAGCCGGTGGAGTACTGGGGCATTGATGCGAAGCTGAAGACGGCGAAACGCGAGGAGTTCACGGCGAAGTTTGTCGGCGTGGATGGGGTTGCGGCGCGTGTTGCCAACGGCGTGGACAAGGAGGGAAAGGAGCAGTTCATCGCCGGCGCGCTGCCGGATGAGAAGTCCGTGCAGGAGGCGGTTGCCGAGTTGGAGCGCGCGCAGTGGACGGTGCGCGGGGTGGAGAAGAAGGAGCGGCGGGCGAACCCGACGGCGCCGTATATCACCAGCAAACTGCAACAGGACGCATCGAGCCGGCTGGGCTTCAACGTGCGGCGGACGATGGGCGTGGCGCAGCGGCTGTATGAGGGCGTGGAGATCGGACGGGAGGGGACGGTCGGGCTGATTACATATATGAGGACCGACTCGACGCGCGTTTCGCCGGATGCGATTGCGGAGGCGCGGGAGTTTATCGCGAAGCTGGGCAAGCAGTACCTGCCGGAGAAGGCGAATGAGTTCGCGGGCAAGCGGCAGGCGCAGGCGCAGGACGCGCACGAGGCGATCCGGCCGACGCGGGTGGACTTTACGCCGGATTCGATCCGCGCTTCGCTGAGCGAGGAGCAGTACAAGCTGTACAAGCTGATCTGGCAGAAGTTTGTTTCGAGCCAGATGACGCCGGCGGTCTTCGACCAGACGACGGTGGAGATTGCGGCGCAGGCTGCGGACAGGACGTATGACTTCCGCGCGACCGGGAGCGTGCTGAAGTTCGACGGGTTCCAGAAGGTGTGGCAGAGCGGATCGGAGGACACGATCCTGCCGGAGCTGCATGAGGAGCAGGCGCTGCAGAAGATTGCGGTGACGAGCGAGCAGAAGTTTACGCAGCCGCCGCCGCGGTTCAACGAGGCGAGCCTGGTGAAGACGCTGGAGGAGCGGGGGATTGGGCGGCCTTCGACGTACGCATCGATTATCAACACGATCCAGGACCGCGATTATGTGAAGAAGATCGACAAGAAGTTTGTGCCGACGGAGATTGGGACGGTGGTGACGGGGTTGCTGGTGAAGAACTTTCCGTACATTTTCGACCTGCTTTATACGGCGAAGCTGGAGAGCGAGCTGGATGCTGTGGAGGAGGGGGAGGAGCGCTGGACCGACCTGCTGAATGGGTTCTATGACCACTTTGAAGAGGAATTGGTGGTTGCGGGCAGGGAGATGGAAGACATTAAGCGGATGGAGCATGCGACCGACGAGATCTGCGACAAGTGCGGGAGCCCGCTGCTGTTGAAGTGGGGCAAGTTCGGGAGCTTCTACTCCTGCTCGAACTTCAGCAGGCTGAAGCCGATGACGGTGGGCTCGGGGGCGTGGAAGAAGGACTCGAAGGCGGTGGTGAAGAAGATCACAAAGGCACTGCACTTCCCGATGACGGTGAAGGCGAAGGTGGGGCATGTGACGGAGTTCTCGCAGGAGGTCGCGGACGCCGGGGAGATGGCTGCAGCGATCGAGCTGGCGCAGGGCGCAGGCAAGAAGGTGACGGTGGAGCAGGTGAGCTGCGACTTCACCAAGGAGAACTACGCGGCCAAGCCCGACCTGAGCGCTCCGGGGGCGGAAGACGTTCCGGAGGAGGAGTTTTGCGACAACTGCGGGCGGGTGATGGTGCTGCGCACCGGGCAGTGGGGGCCGTTCATGAGATGTCCGGGCTACTCGGAGGACCCGCCGTGCAAGACGATCCGCAAGCTGACGCAGAAGGTGCAGCAGAAACCGCCGGTGGTGCTGGATGAGATGTGTCCGAAGTGCGGCAAACCGCTGTTGCAGCGCGACGGGCAGTACGGCGAATTCATTGCGTGCAGCGGCTATCCCAAGTGCAAGTACGTGAAGCAGGAGCTGCTGGAGGTGCCTTGCCCGAAGTGCGGCGGCGACGTTGCGGTGCGCAAGACGCGGCGGGGCGATACGTTCTATGGGTGCGTGAACTATCCCAAGTGCGATTTTTCCAGCAACCAGAAGATGGTGAACCAGGTTTGCCCGAAGTGCGAGAGCGCGTATCTGCTGGAGTTGTCGAACGCGAAGGGGACGTTCCTGGTGTGCCCGAACAACCGCGCGGCCCTGCCCAAGCGGCGGCCGAAGAAAGGGGCGAAGGTGGCGGAGCCGGTGACGCCGGAGTGCGGCTACCAGAAGAAGGTTGGGCCGGCAGCGGTGGTTCCGGTGCTGGAGATGCCTGATCCGGAGAAGACGCGGGCGGTGGTGGAGAGCGTGGCGTAGAGGGGTGCGGAAGAAGTGCGGGCGGGCTTTTGTTTTCGTGTCAACTCTGATACAAAGGCGGTTGTGGAATGTTGGGCTTGAGGGCCCGCGATGCCTGTCTGGTCCTCTCCGCTGGCAGTGTAACTTATTGAAAAGAATGCAGGATTAGTCTATGGCTAAGGCAGTGTGGAATGGGCAGACCCTCGCCGAGAGCGAGAAGGTTGAGACGGTTGAGGGAGTGATTTACTTTCCTGACGAATCGGTGAATCGGGAGTTTTTCCGAGCCAGTTCGACGACTTCGAGCAGCACCTGGGGGCAGGCGCGGTACTACACGCTGGTGGTGGATGGGCAGGAGAACCCCGATGCGGCGTGGTACTATCCCGATCCGAAGCCTGTGGCGCGCAGCGTGAAGCACCATGTGGCGTTCTGGCGCGGGGTGGAAGTTACGACGTAGGAGGCGGGTTGTTGGTTGTTGGTTATACAGGGAAAGGCCCGGCTGGTTGGCCGGGCCTTTCTGTGTCTTGATAACTCTGCGGTTCACGCGAGGCGCGGGCCCTGGGATTACTGGGGCAATCCGGGGGAGGTGGCGAGCTTCCAGAGATTGACTGGGGTGGATGAGGAATAGAGCGCGGGGTGGAGGGACCAGATGATGAACCACTCTCTGGCGGAGTAGACGAGGACGGCGCCGGGCCCGGGCTGAGGGCCGACGATGTAGTATTGCGCGCCCCGGGAGCGCGCCCACAACAGCATGGCGGGGGGTGGAGCGTAGAGGTAGGGGATGGCTTCGGGACGGGTGATTCCACTGGTGTCGAGGATGGGGTGCTGGGAGACGAAGGCGATCTCTCCGATGAAGTAGGTGGCGACGGGCGCGTCCGGCGGGAGGCGGTCGTGGATGAAGAGGGCGAGGCTGTGGGTGATCTGGCAGTTGATTGCCTTGTTGCGGACGATGGGCCGGACGGCGACCAGGCTGACGGCGAGGGCTGCGACGAGCGCGGCGAGGTAGAGGACGCGGCCAATGCGCGGCGAGGCGGCGAGGGCGAGAACCAGAATGACGAGGGTGAGGCCGGGAGCAGTGACCAGGATGTAGCGCGTCTGGACGTGGGTGTGATTTGCGATGTAGAAGAGGGTCGCGACGGACGGCCAGAGGAGGAAGATCCAGCCGGCGAGGGGAAGGCTGCTGTTTTTCAGCGAGACTGTGGAGACAGGTTCGGTTGGAGACTGGAAGGCCGAGGCGACGGCATGTTGCAGGGAGCGGCGGACGGCGGAGGGACGCAGGAGGAGATAGAGGACTCCGGCGACGAGGCCGCATAGGATGAGGGGGAAACCAAACGAGTAGATGGAGAGGAGATGACGGACGACAGAGTCGGCGGGGCCGGCGCGCTTGGCGGCGTTGGTGTTGGGCAGGAGGCTTGCGAAGGCGTGCAGTGAGTAGAGAGACCAGAGCGCAAGAGGAGCGACGGCTAGGAGCAGGCCAGCGGCGAAGGATGCGAGTTTGGAGGGTGAGGTTGGGTTTCCGGGAAGACGGCGCCACTGGGCGAGGAGGGGCAGAATGAGGAGAGCGGTGAGGAAGAACATTTCCGGACGCAGGAGGGGGGCGAGGCCGGCGAGCAGGCAGGCGGCGAGGAGGGTTTTGGTGGAGGGCTGTGCCTGCGTGGCGGCGAGGACGGCAAAGAAGGCGAGGCCGGAGGCGGCCAGCGGCTCCATTCCGGAGAAGATCCAGTAGCAGGAGTAGGGGTTTGCCGCGATGAGGAGCAGAAGGGCAGCGGGGAAGAGCGCAGCGTCGGGGTGCGAGGGGAGGAGCGCTGCGGCGAGGCGGCGGGCGAAGGCGTAGCAGCCGGCGAGCGAGAGGGCCGCGGCGAGGACGGTGAGGAGTTTGCCGGCGACGAGCCAGTCGGGAATGAGGGTGTGGATTGCGGCGAGCAGAAAGACCCAGAGGGGCGCGGTATCGCCGGCGACGACGCGACCGTTGAAGGCGAAGCCGCGGCCGGCGGCGAGGCTGCGGGCGAACTCGAGATGGATGTATGCGTCGTCCTCCCAGTAGTGCCAGGAGTGGACGAACCAGTAGACGCACCAGAGGAAGGTGAGGGCGAGGAGGAGGGCGGTCGCGATGCGAGCTTGCGTGGGACGGGGCTGCGCGGACGAATTTTCTTCGGAGAGCATCGGTTGGGGTTGATTATAAAGCTGTGAGTTGAAGCGGAGATTGCGCACGAGCGATTATTCTGGAGGGATGCAGCCATTTCTTGAGCTGGTGGATGTCAATGTAGCGCGCGGCGGGCAGACTGTGCTGCACGGGATCAACCTGCGGGTGGAGGCGGGCGAGCAGATCGCGGTGCTGGGGCCGAATGGGTGCGGCAAGACGACGCTGATCAAGACGATGACGTGCGAGTGCTATCCGCTGGCGCAGGAGGGGACGCGGGTGAGCATCTTCGGTCGCGAGCGGTGGGACCTGACGGAGCTGAAACGGCGGCTGGGGGTGGTGTCGGACGAGCTGCCGGGCAGGCCGACGCTGCGGACGACGGGGCGGGACGCGGTGCTGACCGGGTTCTTTTCCAGTTCGACGCTGTGGCCGAACCTGGTGGTGACGGCGGCGATGCGGGCGCGGGTGGAGGAGGTCCTGGAACTGGTGGGTGCGGCGGGGACCGCGGAGAAGCTGGTGGGGGAGATGTCGGCGGGAGAGCAGAGGAGGGTGATGATCGGGCGGGCGCTGGTGGGGTCTGGTGCGAGCGGGGGTTCAGGGGCAGGCGCGGAGGGGCGCGCCGACTCTGGCGCGAGCAACCAGATGCTGCTGCTGGATGAGCCATCGAATGCGCTGGATATTGCGGCGCAGCAGGGGCTGCGCGCGATGCTGCGGCGGCTGGCGCAACAGGGGACGGGGATTCTGCTGATCACGCACCACATTGCGGACATTCTGCCGGAGACTGGGCGAGTGATCCTGATGCGGGAGGGTCGGATTGTGGCGGATGGCGCGAAGGAAAAACTGCTGACGGCGCGGGTGCTGAGCGAGCTGTTCGGGGCGGAGGTAAGGGTGATGCAGCGGGACGGGTTCTATCACGCGTGGTAGAGGCGGGCCCAGGCCCTGCTCATTTCTTCCTCAGTTGAAGTTTTCTCAGCGCCGCTGGGGCTGGAAGCTGAAGGGGGATTTATTGCGGCTTCGCGGGCGCGACGACATACACATACTCCAGCGGCCCTGTTCCCGTGTTTGCGACGTTGTGACGGGTCGCGGGCGGGACATAGACAAACGCCGGAGCGATGAATGGTTTTTTCGCCTGGCCGTCGATGAGCGCCTCGCCCTGGCCGTGCAAGATCACAAGAGACTCCTCGTTCTTGCCGGTGGTGTGCCAGCCGACCGTCTCGCCGGGTTTCAGGTGTACAAAACCGCTGCGCATTCCTGTTGTTTGAGGGACCCCTTGCAGCAAGGGGCGGGAAGCTTGCACGCCTGCGAGCGGCACGGTGAGCGGTTGCGGTGTTGCCGTTTGCGACGAAAGGGACGCCGTGGCAAGCAACAGACCTGCCGCAATGCTCAACAGATATAGTTGCGAAGATTGTCTCATCCTTGTCTCCGTTGGTACGCTCTTTGATTCCGAAGCAGCATTGCGAACTGCTTCCTAAAAGTGCATGACGAAACCACCAGACCCGTTAATGCCCGGCATGGGATAGCCGGTCTGCACCTGGTAGCGATGATTGAGCAGGTTGTCCGCGGTGGCGAAGAAACTGAGGTTGCGTCGCACCGGCACGCTGAGCTTGAGGCCGGTCTCGGTGTATCCGCCAAGCTGCGCGGGGGCCATGGGGGCCTCATCGGTGGCGCGCCTGCCGA
This sequence comes from Acidobacteriaceae bacterium, assembly GCA_049513335.1. GTDB lineage: Bacteria > Acidobacteriota > Terriglobia > Terriglobales > Acidobacteriaceae > Edaphobacter. The sequence goes on from JBEKWE010000042.1 coordinate 8,793, forward strand.
CGGCTTGCACCGTGGCGTGGAGGAAGGCGCGCTTCAGATCGAGGTCGAGTCCGAGGTTGGCTTTGTTGGCGGGCAGCAGAGGCGCAAAGTTGGTGGAGGCAAGAAACGCGTAGCCCGCGGTCACGCTGAGACGATGGTGTCCCGCGGGGCCGACTCCCGACCAGCGCAGCGTTGTCTCCACGCCCTTGTTGATGGCGTTGCCGCCGTTCAGCGTCGTCATGTTGGGATAGAAGCCGAGAGTGACGATCTGGTTGGTCAGATCGGCGTAGTAGAACGTGGTCCACGCGGCGACGTTCTGCGAGACCCGCGCCTGCACCGTGGCCTCGTAGCTCCACTCGTGCTCGGGAAGCAGATTCGGGTTGGGCGCGGGGAAGAGATACAGCTCGCGGATGGTGGGGTTGCGGAATCCGCGGCTGGCGCTGGCGGAGAGCGAGAAGACGCGAGAGGCGTGCCACTGTGCGCCAAACTCCGGCACCGCGATGCCGCCGAACTGCGAGTTCTGCTGATAGCGCAAGCCCGCATTCAGCAGCGTCTTGACCGTGGGCGACCAGTGCGCGCGCAGAAAACCGGCGTCGTCCGAGATCTGGTGCGAGCCGCCGTAGTAGTCGGTTGTTGCGCTGGACCGCGGCACTGCAAAGTTCACGGCCGCGCCGCCGTAGTTCACAAAGTCGCCGCCAAAATCCATGGCCAGCGCATTCTGCGCGCGGCCTGGCTGCGGCGTCCAGGTCTGAAAGAGGCGCCCGCCGGTGATGCGGTCGGTGGAATCGAAGTTATTGTCCGTGTCGGAACGGTCCGCGATGGCGTTGTGTCCCCAGGTGGAGTAAAAGCGCGTGTAGCCGTTGAGCGCGGGCGTGGCGTTGCCCATGTCGGCGGTGAGCCCGCCACGTCCCACGCTGGCCGAGTTTGGCGGGTCGCTGGGTTGGAGCGGATAGATCGGGCCTGGGTCCTGCACCAGGAAGTGGCCATAGTTTCCATGCAGCGAGGCGTTCCAGATGGAGGTGAGCTGGACCTCCGCGCCCAGCGAGCCGTCCTGCGAGTGGTAAGCGGAGTAGGCGCGGTCGCCGTCGGTGTTGTTGATGCCGGCCGACGCCGTGTAGATGCCGCGCCCCGCGCGATTGCCCGCGAAGAGGCGGTTCTGCACCGTGGCAAACGATCCCATCGACGATTGCAGCTCGAACTCTGTTCCCTGCTTCGGCTTGCGCGGCTCAATCTCCACCGCTCCGCCCATCGCATTGCTGCCGTAGAGCACTGAGGTTGGCCCCTCAACCAAACGGATGCTGCCCGTGTCCGACAGGCTGTAGAAATCCGGCAGGGTGTGGCCCATCTCGCCCTGGAAGTCGGGACGGCCATCGAGGACGACAAGGATGTCTGTGTTGGGCGAGCCGCCAACGCCTCGGATATTGACCTCGCCGGTGCCGTTGGAGGAGATGCCGTATCCCATCACGCCGCGCCGGGTTACGAATACGGCGGGGGAGAGCTCTTCCAGAGCGTCGAAGACAGTGCGCGCGCTGGTTCGGCTGATCTGCTCGGATGTGGTTACGGACTCGCTGGACGCGTCATCTGGGGTCACTGCGACGTTGACCGTGGTCTGCACGCTGGCCGGGGCCAGCCGGTATTCGTGGTCGCCGGCGCAGTCCTTGAGCAGGGCGGTTTGCGGCTCAAATCCCAACGCGGAGAGGTGGAGGGTTGTTCCCGGCTGGCAGGCCGCGTGGGCCGTGCCAGTGCCGTCGGCTGCCACGGATTGAGACGAAGAACCATCGGAGGAGATCGAGACCACCTGCGCGCCGGGAATCGCCGCGCCGGTCTGATCGGTGACACGAATGGAGGCTGTCTGTTGGGCTGAGAGGCTGCCAGGCACACTGGCAAGGACCGCAAGAGAGAGAGCAACGACAGGGATTCGCGGCAAGCGGGGAGCTCCTACAGACAAGAATCCTTCGCGGAGTGGAAGGGCTGGATCAGTCAACAGTAGCACGATTTTGGAATTCGTATTCGTGACGGCTATCACATTGCCGGATTCTTGCTGTCTTGTCTTGCTCTGGGCGGTTATTTCCCATCTTCGACTGCGAACCGAGAAGGCGGGGATGCTTCCCGCCCCAGCCAGCAAGCTGGCCGGGGACCCCGTTCGCTGCGCTACGGAATGACAAGCAAAAACAGACAACGGGAAAAGCAGATTCCTCCGCTGCCCTACGGAATGACAAACAAAGAACAGGCAACGGCAGATACAGGGGTCCTTCGACTGCGCTTGGCGCGAGTGCGCGCCAAACTCCGCTCAGGATGACAACGAAAAACAAGCAACCGCCGGTTTCTTCGACAAGCTCAGGACAGGCTCTTCGACTGCGTGACTCACGATGAAGCTGTGAGTCACTTCGCTCAGGATGACAAACGACAGAACAGACCAGGACAAATACAGGGGTCCTTCACTGCGTTCAGGATGACGGTGGTGGGGGATGGGATTCAGCGGGGGATGTCGATGGGGCCGTTTTTGTCGTTGGGGGATTTGCCGGGGGGATGGATCTTGAACCATGCGGCCTGATCGGCGGCGAGTTGAGTGGTGTCTTCGCGGAGGTCGCGGAGGGACTCGAGGGCGAGGCGGCGGGCGACGGTGTAGGCGTCGTCTTCGGGGAGGGCGTTGATGTCGGCGGTCCAGCGGTCGATGCCGGTAAGGATTTTAGGCAGGGCCTTGCGCAGGTCGATGTGGCGGGGGCCGTAGTCGTCGAGGTTGTCGGAGAGCTCGTCGGCGATGGAGGTGAACTGCTGGATGAGGTCGTGGGTGTCCTGCTCGCGGCCGGGACGGCGTGCTGGGACGTAGAGGTCGTGCAATTCCTGGGTGCGGAGGTCGAGGAACTTGACGAAGAGAAGGACGCAGTCGGCGGGATAGTAGCGGTACTCTCGAACCTGGTCGATCTCGGCCTGAGTGAGGGCTGAGTCGCGTGGCTGGGCGTGGAGGGGCGCGGCGAGGGCGAGAAGTACCAGGGCGAGGGCGAGTGCGCGGGGCATGAAGAGGACCTGAGACGGTAATTTAGCGCGGAAACCCACCCATGCCGCAAAGAACGCGGCATGAATGGGGCACCCGGATTTTTGCAGATGGCGAGGCGGTCAGGCGGAGTTGGGCTGGAAGATGGCGATGGGCGCGCCGGTGGGGTCGAGGAGGATAGTGAATGAGCCGATGTTGGGGATCTCCTGGGGGCCCCGGATGATTTTGGCGCCCAGCGCGACGGCCTTCTCGGTGGAGGCTTTGACGTCCTCGACGCCGACGTAGGCGAGCCACTGGGTGGGGACTCCGGCCATGGAGAAGAGGCCGCCGCCGGGGCCGGAGGAGGGCTTGAATGTGGAGTAGATGAAGCCGCCGCCCATGTCTTCGTCTTTGAAGGTCCAGCCGAAGAGGTCGGAGTAGAAGGCCTTGGCCTTGGCGGTGTCGGGAGTGGAGAGTTCGAGGTGAACGAAGGGGTTGGACATGAGGACTTCCTTTCATGTGTGTTTTTGATTTGTTGACCCAGGATGGAAGAGATATTACGCGAATAGGGAGGGGATTTGGGGCGGGCGGGGAGATTTTTTGGAGAATTATTGGGGTGACTCAGTGGATGGCGGGAGGTGAGCTGCCCGGTTTGACTTTTTTGAAGAGCCAGGCGATGGCGAGGCAGAGGAAGCTGAGCAGCGAGAGGGAGCGGAAGACGTCGACGAAGGCCCAGAGGGCGGCCTGGCGGTGGAGTTCTCCGTAGAGAAGGGACTGGGCTGGGTGAAGGGTGTTGGCGGGGCCGAAGGAGTTGTTGAGGGCGTGGCGCGCGCCGGCGAGGGAGTTCTGGAAGGGACGGCTGGTGATGGGGACGGAGTTGAGGATCTCGTTCTGGTGGGCGGCGGTGTGTCGGGTGAGCATGGTCTGGGCGATGGAGATGCCAATGGAGCCGCCGATGTTGCGCATGAGGTTGAAGAGGCCGCTGGCGTTGCCCATCTGCTGGTTGCGCAGGGTTCCGTATGCGGCGATGTTGATGGGGACGAAGACGAAACTGAGGCCGAAGCCGGTGATGAGGATGGGGATGAGCAGGGTGGTGGGTGAGATGCCGAGGGTGACGTTGCCGAAGTAGAGGGTGGTGAGGCCAAAGACGGTGAACCCGAAGGTGAGCAGATAGCGGGGATCGACCCGGTTGGAGAGGTAGCCGATGGCGGGCAGGCCGCAGATGGTTCCCAGACCGCGGGGGGCGACCACCAGGCCGGCGGTGAATGCGGTGTAGCCGAGCAGCTCCTGGTAGAAGAGCGGGAGGACGACGATGGTGGAGTAGATGGCGATGCCGAAGAAGAAGATGAGCAGGCAGCCGACGCCGAAGTTGCGATTTTTAAGGAGTTTGAGATCGACCATAGGCTCGTGCTTGCGCCAGGAGTGCCATACGAAGAGAGCGAAGCTGGTGAGGAGGAAGAAGACGGCCCAGCGGATCCAAGTGGCGCCGAACCAGTCTGACTCCTGTCCCTTGTCGAGGATGATCTGAAGCAGGCCGGTCCAGACGACGAGTGCGCCGAAGCCGAGGTTGTCGAAGGCGGGGACGCGGGCGTGCTTGATGTAGGAGGGGTCGTGGACGAAACGGTTGATCATGTAGAGGGCGAAGAGGCCGACCGGGATGTTGATGTAGAAGGCGTAACGCCAGGAGTAGGTGTCTGTGAGCCAGCCGCCGAGGGTGGGGCCGAGGACGGGCGCGACGACGACGCCGAAGCCGAAGAGGGCCATGGCCGCTCCGCGCTTGCGCGGGGGGAAGGATTCGAGCAGGATGGCCTGGGAGAGCGGCTGGAGCGCGCCTCCGCCAGCGCCTTGGACGACGCGAGCGAAGAGAATGAAGGCAAGGGTGGGCGCGGCCCCGCAGGCGAAGCTGGCGAGGGTGAAGATGGCGACGCAGGACATGAGGAAACGCTTGCGGCCGAACTTGAGGGAGCACCAGTTGCTGGCCGGCAGGACGATGGCGTTGGCGACCAGGTAACTGGTGAGCACCCAGGTAGCCTCGTCGGTGGTGGCGGAGAGGGAGCCGGCGATGTAGGGGAGGGCGACCGAGGCGATGGCGGTGTCGAGCACCTCCATGAAGGTGGCGAGCATGACAGCTGTGGCGACGAGCCAGGGATTGGCGCCGGCGCAAACCTCGGCGGAGAGGTCGGGCGGAGCTGTGGCAGTGACGGCCATGCGTGGCGAGAGACTCCTTGGTCCAGGGGATGCGATGCTTCCATTCGATGCTTCAGGGCGATTTGGTGCGTCACTCTCAGGATATAGAGTTTTGCGCGCGGACACGGGCGAACATTCGCCGCGCGGGGTGGGGCGGAGGTGTGGTGGTTGGGATTTTGAGGCAGGACTACTGGAGGGTGAGGGTTCCGGTGAACGTAACGATGTCAGATGCCGTCACGGCAAAGGCCAGATTGCTGACGGTGATCTGCGTGGCGGCTGGATTGGTTGAGGCCGTGAGAGTGACCAAGGGGGTGACCCCGGGAGTAGGGTCGTAGAGGGTGATGCCTTCTCCGTTGACCGTACCGCTGATGGGAAGGGTGCCGAACTCAGTGCTCGAAGGGAATGTGATGGTACCGGTAAGCGGAAACTGGCCGCTGGAGTTGGGGGTGGCGGACTGGGTCAGCGTCAGGGTACCGGTGCCGCTCATGCTGGGCGAGGCGCTGTCGGTGAGGGACCCGGTGTAGGTGCCGTTGAGGGTGGCGATCTCGACGCCGACGGCTGGGATGGGCGGGGATACAAGCGCGCATACAAGGCATTCGATATCGATAGAACCGGTGGCGAGATCGGTGGGGTCGGCTGGGACAGAGAGCATCACTCCTATGCCCATGCCTGCTACGGGTGAGCCTGTGAGGGCGAGGTTGCCTGTAGTGGGGTCGTATGTTCCGGTGAAATTCACGACCTGCGGGGTGACGCCGGAGCCTGCCTGCTGCACATTGAATGTGCCGGTGAGCGCCGAATTGGCGCCTTGCAGGGCCCCGACGAGATAGGGGGCGGTCGGTGGAGAGGTGATGGCCGTGCCAGCTTGGATCTGCCAGTTGGTCCAGTTGCTGGAGAGGGGTGGGGGAGTGTAGGGCAGGGAGCAGCCGAGGAGGCAGGCGAGGGGAAGCAGGAGCGCAATGGAACAACGGGCGCGCATAGAGGGAATATACACCTGATGTCAAACGGCAAAACAACATTTCTGGGAGAGTGGAACCCTCTTTGGTGGGGATAGTTTCTGTAAAATGAGCATCCGTGGCGATATGGAATGCATCATATAACTTGACAATAAGTCACTCATATGTGAATCTAAGTGAGTCGATTGATGGATTGAAAGCGCGAACCGGCGGGTTTTGAGGGATTTGCGCATCTAACGGAATACAGAGATTCTGGCTGCGCCAGAATGACGACCTCAGGGCGCTGCGGCAGAATGACGAGTTTGGGCAGATTCTTAGAGTTTAGAAGTCAATTTGAAGTTCAGGAGCTGAAGGCAATGGGAAAGACGATTGGAATCGATCTGGGAACGACGAACAGCTGCGTGGCGGTGATGGAGGGCGGCGAGCCGAAGGTGATTCCCAACGAAGAGGGCGGGCGGACGACGCCATCTATTGTGGCGTTCACCAAGAGCGGCGAGCGGCTGGTGGGCGCGGTGGCCAAGCGGCAGGCGATCACCAACCCGGAGAACACCGTTTATTCGATCAAGCGGTTCATGGGGCGGCGGCTGAGCGAAGTGGGCGATGAGATGAAGATGGTGCCGTACAAGGTGGTGGCCAAGGGCGACAGCGTGGCCGTGGTGGCGCAGGGCAAGGAGTATTCGGCGCCGGAGATCTCGGCGATGATTTTGCAGAAGCTGAAGAAGGCTGCGGAGGACTATCTGGGCGGAGCAGTGACGGACGCGGTGATTACGGTGCCGGCGTACTTCAACGACGCGCAGCGGCAGGCGACGAAAGACGCGGGCAAGATTGCGGGGCTGGACGTGAAGCGGATTGTGAACGAGCCAACCGCGGCTGCGCTGGCCTATGGGCTGGACAAGAAGAAGGACGAGACGATTGCGGTGTACGACTTCGGCGGCGGAACGTTCGATATCTCGATTCTGGAAGTTGGCGAGGGCGTGATTGAGGTGAAGTCGACCAACGGGGACACCCACCTGGGCGGCGACAATTTAGACCAGAGGATTGTGGACTGGCTGATTGCGGAGTTCAAGGCGGACACTGGGCTCGACCTGCACGCCAAGGGCAACGAGATGGCGCTACAGCGGCTGCGCGACGCAGCGGAGAAGGCGAAGATCGAGCTGTCGACGGCGCAGGAGAGCGAGATCAACCTGCCGTTTATTACGGCGGACGCGAGCGGGCCGAAGCACCTGGTGCGCACGCTGAAGCGGCCACAGTTGGAGCAGATGGTGGATGATCTGCTGCAGAAGTCGGTTGGGCCGTGCAGGCAGGCGCTGAAGGACGCGGGGATCGATGCGTCGAAGATCGATGAGGTGGTGCTGGTGGGCGGGCAGACGAGAATGCCTGCGATCCAAGAGCTGGTGAAGAAGCTGTTCGGCAAGGAGCCGCACAAGGGCGTGAACCCGGACGAGGTCGTTGCCATTGGCGCGGCGGTGCAGGCGGGCGTGCTGGCGGGCGATGTGAAGGACCTGCTGCTGCTGGACGTGACTCCGCTGACTTTGTCGATTGAGACGATGGGCGGCGTGGCGACGAGCATGATTGCGCGCAACACGACGATTCCGACCAAGAAGACGGAGATATTCTCAACGGCGGCGGACAGCCAGACCGAGGTCGAGGTGCACGTGATGCAGGGCGAGCGGCCGATGGCGGCGCAGAACCGGACGCTGGGCAAGTTCAAGCTGGGCGGGATTCCGTTGGCCCCGCGGGGTGTGCCGCAGATCGAGGTGACGTTCGACATCGATGCGAACGGAATTCTGAACGTGACGGCGAAGGACAAGGCCACGGGCAAGGACGCGAAGATCGCAATTACCAGTTCTTCGGGGCTGAGCAAGGACGAGGTGGAGCGGATGGCCAAGGACGCCGAGGCCCACGCCACGGAGGACAAGGAGCAGCGGGAGAAGGTGGAGGCGCGCAACGGGCTGGACTCGCTGGTGTACAACGTGGAGAAGATGATCAAGGACGGCGGCGAAAAGGTGGCGGCGGCGGACAAGGCGGACGTGGAGGCGGCGCTGGCCGAGGCAAAGAAGACGCTGGAGGGCGATGCGGGCGTGGCGGAGCTGAATGGCGCGAAGGAGAAGCTGACGTCGACGAGCCACAAGCTGGCCGAGGTGCTGTACAAGGCGGCTGCGGCGGCTGCTCCGGCAGAGGGCGCGGCAGGCACGGAGGGCGCGGCGAGTACAACGGAAGAGAAGAAAAAGGACGAAGGTGTTATAGACGCGGAGTACGTGGACGTGGATAAGTAAGACAGCCACGGAGCAGATGGGGATGGATGTGGATCGTTTGCATCGAGTCCGCATCCAATCGTTCAAGGGAAGGGCGCTCTGGTTGAGTTCGGCGAATGGGCCGGACCGGTTGGGGCGCACTTCTTTTAGAGGTACGAGGTTCAAGGTTCGAGGTGCGGGGATTGGGAGGTGGGTGCGATGACGGAGCTGACGGTTTGGAAGTGCGAGCAGTGGGTTGGGGGAAGCATCAAGGAGCAGAACCTGTTTCGCAGCGAGGAGGCTGCGCGGGAGTTTGCGCGCGCTCTGGCCGGGGTCGCTCCGGACCTGGTGTTCAAGATTGAGCCGATGCCGATCGAGCATGTGTGGAACTGAGGGTTGCTGAGGGAAAGGGGTCTCACATGCGTTGATGGAAGAAGTGGCTACGCAATTGCTTCTGTAACAGGGGTAAAGGTTGGCGGGATATTTCAAGGGGGGATTCAGGCTGGTTCCCCACAGGAATTCTCAAGTTGGGACTGTTGCGCGAGGCAAGGACGTGAGAGAGTGTATGAGACAAAAGGACGCATGGAACGGTGGAGATGAAATTTCTGTAGGACTGAAGTTCTGAACAAGGGTCTGATCTTCCTGAAGGAGCGGGGACGAGAACCGAAGCAGAGTTGTTGGACGACAAGCGGAACAACAGGACCTGGAACTCAATCGGATGCTGGGAGGCGAGGCGATGACGGAGACCATGTGGCGATGCGACCAGGTTCGTGCCGGGCAACTGTACAACCGGGTGATGTTCAACACGCGCGAAGAGGCCGAGGAGTTTATGCTGCGGATGCGGCAGATGGAGCCGGACCAGGCGATCTCTGTGGAAGAGATTGAGGCGAGGAAGGTGTGGAACTGAAGGGCTGGCTCTGATGGCAACCCCAGACAGGCAGGAAAAATCAGGACGAGCAGGTTCCAGCCCAAGAGCGAAATCTCCTGGGCATTTTTTCGGCTGCGCTCCGTACAGATCTGAAGCCAGCCATTAGCGAGACGGATTCCACCTGGGGAGTTTAGCGGAATGCGTTGAATGGGAAGCGTTCAACGTGATACGCTCAACGCATGATACGGTCGTTTGGCGACAGGGAGACCGAACATCTCTTTTTTGAGGGAAAGAGCCGAAGGTTCAGCGGGATTCTCTCGGTTGCGCGGCGCAAGCTGCAGGTGCTGGACAACACTCCGCACCTGGACGATCTGCGGCAGCCCCACGGAAACCGGCTGGAGGCGTTGCGGGGCGACCGCAAGGGCCAGCACAGCATCCGCATCAACGATCAGTACCGAATTTGCTTTCGCTGGCAAGAGGGCGACGCGCACGAGGTCGAGATTGTCGACTACCACTAGAAGGAGAGAAAGATGGCTATTGCACGAGACCCGAACCGCAAGCCTCCGCCGATGCATCCGGGAGAGATTCTGCGCGAGGAGTTCATGGTTCCGATGGGAATTTCAGCCAACGCGCTGGCGATGGCGCTGCGCGTTCCGGCGACGCGCATTTCACAGATTGTGAACGAGCGGCGAGGGATTACGGCGGACACAGCGTACCGGCTTGCGACCTACTTTGGCACTTCGGCGGAGCTGTGGATGAATTTGCAGACGACGTATGAGCTGTCGACGGTGCAACGCACTACGCTTCCCTCCATACGGAGAGAGGTGCAGCGCCAGGTGGCATAGCGACGGATGGACTGCATGGAGAGACCGTCGCGCGGATGAGGCCGGACGGGAGCATTGAAGGTTGAGATAAGGCCAGAAGGGTTTCAAGATGGCGACACAGACGAAGGACTACTACAGCACGCTGGGGGTGAAACGAGGGGCGACGGCGGAGGAGATCCGCAAGGCGTTCCGCAAGCTGGCGCGCCGGTACCACCCGGACGTGAACCCGAACGACAAGCGGGCGGAGGAGAAGTTCAAGGAGATCTCCGAGGCCAACGACGTGTTGAGCGACGCGAAGAAGCGGAAGATCTACGACCAGGTGGGGTTCTATTCGGACTCG
>JBEKWE010000043.1:0-18961 GCA_049513335.1 Acidobacteriaceae bacterium
CCTGAAGGACAAGGACGCCAAGGGTGCGGCCGGCATGACCGCAGCCGAGAAGCTGAACTCCACCCAGGCCCCGGTCCCCGCACACTAACGCCTTCGGCGGCAGGCAGCGGCTACAGAACGGCTTGAAGGAAGCGATTCTGCAGCTTACTTTCCGGAAGCGGCAAGTCTCTTCTGCGTGTCGAGGAAGCGGCGGATGCGGTCCAGGGTGCGGGCCTTGCCGAAGACGATCATGCTCTCCACCAGCGGTGGGCTGGCCACATTGCCGGTGAGGATGGCGCGCAGCAGCATGAAGTTGTCCCTGACCGGCCACTGCTTTTCCTCGCCAAGCTTTTTGAGCGCGGCCTCCAGCTCCTGGTGGGTGAAGGGCGTGGCCTCCAGCACGGAGAGCTGTTCGGCGGCGAAGGCGAGGGTCTCTTCCAGGGTGCGCGTTTTGGGCAGGAAGGCCTGCGGCGGCGGCATCACGTCGTCCTTGAAGAAGAAGTCGGTCATCTCGCCGAACTGGGCGAGGGTCTCGATGCGCGTCTGCACCAGCGGGGCGATGCGGCGCAAGCGGTCGTCCGAAAAGATCGTGGCGCGCAGCGCCTGGAAGAATCTCTCTGGCGCGAGCGCGCGGATGTACTCGCCGTTGAGCCACTTCAGTTTGGTGAGGTCGAAGACGGGTCCACCGAGGGAGATGCGTTTGAAGTCGAATTTCTCGAGCATCTCGGCAAGCGAGAAGATGTCGCCCTGCTTGACGCTGATGCCTTTGGAGACAATCTCCTCTTCCGTGGGCTGCGCCATCCCTCCGCCCATCAGGCCGAGGAAGTTGAGCAGAGCCTGAGGCAGGAAGCCGGATTCGCGGTAGTAGATGAGCGAGACGGGGTTCTTGCGCTTGGAGATCTTGCTCTTGTCGATGTTCCGTAGCAGTGGCATGTGCCAGAAGCGCGGCAGCTCCCAGCCGAAGGCCTTGTAGAGCAGAACGTGCTTGGGCGTGGACGAGATCCACTCCTCGGCGCGGATCACGTCGCTGATCTGCATCAGATGGTCGTCGACCACGTTGGCCAGGTGATAGGTAGGGAACCCATCGGACTTAAGCAGCACCTGGTCGTCCACGTTCGAGTGGGAGAAGGTGATTGCACCGCGCAGTTCGTCGTGGAAGGTGGTCTCGCCCTCAACCGGGACCTTGAGGCGGACGACGGCCGGGCGTCCCTCGGCCTCGAACCCAGCGATCTGCGCCGCGGTCAGCTCACGGTGCGCCCCGTTGTAGCGCGGCGGCAGCTTGGCGGCAATCTGCGACTTGCGCATCGCGTCCAGTTCTTCGGGGGTCTCGAAGCTGCGGTAGGCATGGCCGGATGCAAGCAGGAGATCGACGTGGCTGCGGTAGATTTCGGTGCGTTCGGATTGCCGGTAGGGGCCGAACGGCCCGCCCACGTCGGGGCCCTCGTCCCACGCCAGTCCGAGCCAGTGCAGCGAGTCGAAGATCATCTGTTCAGAGTCCGCAACGAAGCGGGCGCGGTCGGTGTCCTCAATGCGCAGCACAAACTTCCCGCCGCGCTGGCGGGCGTAAAGGAAGTTCAGCAGGCCCATGTAGGCCGTGCCCACGTGCGGATCGCCGGTGGGCGAAGGTGCGATGCGGACGCGGATGGGAGCGGAGCCGGTGGGGATCGTCATTGTTGGGTCAACGGTTAATGGTAGCAGGACGGAGGCTGGGGCTGATTGTTCAAATCATCTGCAGCCCCTGCCCATGCTCCACAGAACACAGTCCCGACTTAAGGTCTCTCCCGGAATGCCGATAGGAAGAGATAGCTGGAGTGTGTGTCGGCATTGTCGCCGTGGAGTGCATCTCTCCGCGTATGGAAGGGTGATGGAACGAGGGAACCGATGAAGCTGGAAGCGAAGTTAGGTTCGACCTACGGGATTCTCATCCTCGCGATGCTGGTCACTTCATCGGTGGCCTATCTGCGCATGACTGAGATGAACCGCATTACCGGCAAGTTCATCTCAGAGCAGGTTCCGGTTGTATACAGTAACCGCGGTGCGCGTGTGTCGCTGGGGAAGAGCGATCGCGTGCTGGAAGAGTGGCTGCTCTACGGTGGGGACCACGCCAGCAACGCAAAATACCGCGAACAGTACAACTTCCAACGGGCCGACACGGAACGGCATATGGCGGAACTGAGCGACATGAGCAACCGGTTCGACCTGGGCGAGGACAATGCTCGCATCCGCAGTTTCGAGGCGCAGACGACGCAGTTACATGAACTCCAGGACCATATTGCGGACCTGATCGAATCGCAGAAGCCTGCGGAGATCGCGGCTGCCCGCGATCTTATCCAGGGAGAGATGTCCGATCGGGAGAACGTTCTCTACCAGAACCTGTTCGATATGGTGGGTTACGAGAACAGCGTCGCGGACTCCGAATCGCAGCAGGTGACTCGCGCCTCTCGTGTGATGGTCTGGACGCTGTGGATCACCACCCTGGTGAGCGCGTTGCTGGGTGGTCTGTTGGCGATGATGATCGCGCGGCGCATCAGCCGCAGTCTGCGCTCGGTAGTGGGGCGCGCCGCCGCGATTGCCGAGGGCGATCTGACAGGGCCGCCGCTGGGCATCGAGAGCGGCGACGAGGTGGGAATGCTGGCCGACGCCACGCAACAGATGCAGAGCAGTCTGCGCGAGACCATTGGGGCGGTTGCGCGCACAGCCGCCAGCGTCACCGGCAATGCAGTCTCCATCGGCGAAACCGGCAGGGAGATGCAGCGCAGAATGGACGAACAGAACCAGCAGACTGAGCTGACGGTGGCGGCAATGCATGAGATGAGCGCCACGGTGGCCGAGGTCTCGCGCCACGCCGGCAGCGCCGCCATGAGCGCGCGGGCCGCGGCGGAGACGGCGCGGATGGGCGGCGGCATCGTGCGCGAGATGCTTGTCAGCATGAACTCCATCGACCAGGCGGTGCGTTCAACCTCATCGACCATTCATCTGCTGGGCGAGGACTCGGGACGGATCAGCCGCATCGTTCATGTGATCGAGGAGATCGCCCGCAAGACCAACCTGCTGGCGCTGAACGCAGCCATCGAGGCCGCGCGCGCCGGCGAACATGGCCGCGGATTTGCCGTGGTCGCCTCTGAGGTGCGCGCCCTGGCGGAGAGCACCGCCCAGGCCACCAGCGAGATCTCGCAGATGATCCATGGCATTCAGCAGCGCACAGGCCAGGCGGTCGCCAGCATGAGCGAGGGCACCGAAACCGTTGCCGCCGGCATGGTCACCACCGGCAGCGCCGGAGATGCGCTGGATAAGATCATCGGCATGGTCGAGCAGGTGGACAGGATGATTGCCCAGATTGCCATCGCATCGGAGCAGCAGAGCGCGTCGGCCAAGGACTCGAGTTCGTCGCTGAGCTTCATCTATCAACTGGGCAGCGAGAACCTGCGCGCGATGAACCTCTCGGTCGCCGGCGCCGAGGCCCTGAGCAACTCCGCGCTGGACCTGGAGCAACAGATTGAACGATTCCAGATCGGCAAGAGCCGTAGCGCAGACGACCCCAATGCCAGCCCCGAATTGCCTGGCCTCTTTCTGAAGATGATCGCTTCGTCCTAGCCCGCGCGCAGAGCGATTGGGCATTGCGGAACGAGTGCGGATGTGCGGCGGCAGCAGTGCGGTTGGCTTGCGGACGAGACCCGCCTCTCAAATTCGATGGCTGGCGCACACGCGCAGTAGGAAGAAGCCTGTTGGTTGACCATAGTCCGGTTCAAAAAAATGGCCATAAACTGCCCCTGATACTTGACAAAGAATATGGCGCTCACCTAGCATGCTCCCCAATTGTTAACAACCCAGTAATATGGAAACGAGGTTAACTCTATGACCGCTGCTGTGCGTCGCGTATCCCTGTTGTCCGGTATCTTCCGAGGAATCATAGTTTTAGCATTGATCGTGTTCACCTGCAACATTGGCGCGTTTGCCCAGCTCTCAGCCACGGCCACAATTACCGGGACTGTTACGGATTCGAATGGCGCCCTGGTACCAGCGGCGACCGTCACCATTACCGACGATGCGACCAGTGTCTCCCTGAAGACCCAGTCAAACGGCAGGGGCGTCTATGTGGCGCCCGACCTGAACGTGGCGACCTATTCCATCACCATTGCCAAGGCAGGGTTCAAGAACTACACCGTCACCGGCATCGTGCTGCACCCCACGGAGACGGTCCAGGTGAACGGAACGCTCACGGTTGGCGCTGCTAGCGAGACCGTCACGGTCGGGGCAACCTCCACCGACGTGGAACTGTCCTCTCCCCAGCTTTCGTCCTATCTCTCCACCGAGCAGGTGAGTTCGCTGCCCATGAATGGCCGCAACTTCGAGGGTGTGGCGGCGTTGGCGCCGGGCGTGGTGAACACCAGCCAGGGCACGGCGATCGGCACTGGCGGCCGCAACACCAGCAGCGTGCTGGTGATCAACGGCATGACAGTCTCCCGCACTTTCTATGCGTTGGACGGCGTATGGAACGAGAACACAGGCAACATGACCGCGAATTCCATCACCCCCAACCCCGACTCGCTGGCAGAAGTTCGCGTTCTGCAGAACGACTTCTCCGCGCAGTATTCGCTCATGGGCTCCTCGGTCATTCTGGAGCAGACCAAGAGCGGCACGTCGAACTTTCACGGCACCCTGTGGGAGTATGTGCGCAACGACGATCTGAATGCAAAGAACTTCTTCACCACCACTGCCCCGCTCATCCCGCCGTACAAGCAGAACATCTTCGGCTTCAACGTCGGTGGCCCGTTATTCATTCCAAATCACTACAACACCAATCGTCAGAAGACCTTCTTCTTCTGGGACGAGTCGTATGTGATTCTGCATGTGCCCAGCCAGGGCCAGAGCTGGATACCTACCCCCAATCAGATTGCCGGGTGCTTTGCCTCGCCGACCAAGGATCCGTTGACCGGCACGCTTTTCCCGGTGTCTACAGGCGGCACATGCCCAGTCGGCGATTATGTGATCCCAAGCAGTCGAATCAACACCAGCTCAGAGGCGTACCTGAAAGACCTGTATCCGGCGCCCAACTACTCATCCACCGCCAACACCAACAACTACGTCAACCTCCAGCCTCTGACTACCTATCAGCGGGACGATGAGTTCAAGATTGACCACTTCTTCAACCCCAAGTACCACCTGTTGGCGGAGTACCTGCAGGAATACCAGAATTACTCGCAGAATACGGAGAGTCCAGGTTCGACTCCGATAGACTACGAGACGGACTTTACCCACAACAAGATCGCGCAGGTCGCGCTGACGCAGACCCTGTCGCCCAACATGGTCAACAGCACCAGCGTGGCCATGAATATCTACCTTCTGAACCTGGTGCTGGAAGGGACCTCGGACATCAGCCAACTCCCGGGTTTCAGTGAGACCCTCTTCTATCCCACCGCACTGTATGCCTCCCGTACTCCTGTGGTGAATTTTACCGGCGGAGCGGCGTCGCAGGGCATCCAGGCCGCGCGGCCCATCCCCCACGCCTCCGATCTTGACGATACTGTCACCGACAACTGGAGCTGGCTCAAGGGAAAGAACTACTTTACGGCGGGCATCACCTTCGTCTTCAACACCAAGCGCCAGGTTTCGGGCCAGCAGACCAACGGAGCTTTCACCTTCACCGACACCAACAGCGCCGCCACCGCGGCACAAAAGACCGCGGCGAACGCATGCGGTGCCGCCCCTGCATATAATACAGCGGCCCAATGCAATGAGGACTTCGGGGTCGCGGACATGGAGCTTGGCTATCTATCCAGCTTTAGCGAGGTCAGCAACGCGCCTCACGGCGATATGCATGCCTTCTCCTGGTCGCCGTACGCCGAAGACCAGTTCAAGTTCAACAAGAACCTGACCCTTACCCTGGGCCTGCGCATCTACCACCTGCCCCTGCCATACGGCGTACCCGGCTCCGAGACCAACTTTGTGCCCTCAGCCTACAATCCCGCTCTGGCGCCGACCGTGAACGAGAGCAGCGGTGTCACCAACATCCCGCCCAATGTCCCCGGATACAGCAACGGCCTGCTGTACAACAACGGTTTGGCGGGCGGCTTGCCGAGAAACTTCTCCAGCAACCACGTCTGGTATGCCGCGCCCGACCTGGGTTTCGCCTGGGATGTCTTCGGCGATGGCAGGACCAGCCTGCGCGGCGGCTTTGGTATTAGCTACACGCGCATCTTCACCAACCAGGACTGCTCCTTCAACTGCATTGCGAACCCGCCGGTCTTTACCAGCCAGAACCTGACCAACCTGAACTTCTTAACCACGCCGACGAACTGGAACATAGTAACGGCGGCGACAGGGACTGGCGTCGGGGCGAAGCCAGTATCGGTTGAATCGGTTACCATGGCGGAGGCGAACATCCAGGCTTCGCCGGTGGCCAGCTACTCGCTCGGAGTGCAGCATGAATTCCCCCGCAACATTACCGCCTCAATCGTTGGAGCGGGAAGCCGTATCCAGCATCAGGAGGCCAATCCCAACATTAACGTGCCACCCTATTACACCAGCGCGGCTGGCGTGCACTATGATTTCAATCCGCTGATCAACAGCAATCCTGCAAACTCCGGTGCTGCCGGCGATAATCAGTATTATTATGCGCCGTATCAGGGTTATGGCAGCATGACGGACTATATGACGCCACTCTGGCAGGAGTGGAACGGGCTGGAGGCGCAGATCAAGCATCAGGTGACGAAGTCGCTGTTTGTCACGGCGGCTTACACCTGGTCGCACAGCACAAGCAACAGCACCATCGACGTGCATAACTTCAATCGCTACCACGGCAACACAGTGGGCTTGAACTATCCTGACTCGCTGAATATTTCATTGCTCTATCAACTACCGTTCTTCCAGCACAGCGGCAATCAACTGGAAAAACTGACGATGGGCGGATGGAGCATCAACGACATCTCGACCTTCCGCAGCGGAGATTCATTGGATCCGGGCCTGAGCGAATCCTTCCAGGGCAATGCGTCCCGGCCGGACGTGGTTCCGGGTGTCTCGACCAACGGACCGAAGGCATGGAAGACCACCACCGGCGTAGCCCAGGAGTGGTTCAACACGGCAGCCTTCTCCTGCCCAGGGAGTACAGGGGCTAATGTTGGGGTCTCATGTGGCACCATGAGCGCGGCTAACGGTAACTTCGGCTTATATGGCAACGCCATGACCGGCCTCATTCGCGGAACCGGCCAGGAGATCTACAACATGGCCATGTTCAAGGAGTTCCACATCACGGAGAATAACTACTTCGAGTTCCGCGCGGAGGCGTTCAATGTCTTCAACCACACCAATCCCAACAACCCGAATACGACCCTGGGCAACTCGAACTACGGCAAGGTAACCAGTGCGGCCGATCCACGCATCATGGAACTCGCGCTGCGCTATCGCTTCTAGGAGTGCATTCGACTTCCAGAGCTGAGTAACTTCGACAGACACAATCCAGCGGGGCATCTCTCAAATGAGAGTTGCCCCGTTGGCCGTTAAAGCTCCATGGCGAACTGGTGGGTTGTCGCGT
Organism: Acidobacteriaceae bacterium; assembly: GCA_049513335.1. Classification (GTDB taxonomy): domain Bacteria; phylum Acidobacteriota; class Terriglobia; order Terriglobales; family Acidobacteriaceae; genus Edaphobacter. The sequence goes on from JBEKWE010000043.1 coordinate 7,511, forward strand.
GGGTCGCGGGTGCGGGTTCGGTGGCCAGGGCCAGGATGAGGCGTTCCAGCACCAGCAGCTTGTTGGCCGGTGAGCTGCGCAGTTCGAGGTCGGCCTTGGCGACCAGGCGCAACGCGCGCGTCAGTTCGCGGCGGCTCTTGTAGCGGCGCGCCTGGCGGATGAGGTCTTCGGCGGCAAATGGCGGCATGCGGAAGCCCTGCCACAGCGCCGCCCACAGGTCGCGCGAGTCGCGCACGTTCTTCTCCAGGATGATAAGCATCTGGCGGAAGGTGCGGGCCAGCATGTAGAGGTGGCCGATGGCCGCGTCCTCGCCGCCGTCCGAGGCATTGAGCAGGCCGTGCAGCAGCAGCAGCGCGCGGGTGCGGTCGCGCTGGCTGATGGCATCGGTCAGTTCATAGAGGGTGCGCTGCTTGGCCGCCAGCACCATGGTCTCCACGTCGCCCAGCGTGATGTGGTTGCGGGCGATGGCTTCGTTGGGCGCTGTAACGTAGAGGCAGAGCTTCTCCATCTCGCTGGCGACCAGCATCATGTCCGCGCCAAGGGCGTCCACCAGCTCGCGGGCGGCGTCGGGGTCGAAGCGGATGCCGCGCGACTCGGCCTCTAGCGTGACCCAGCGGACCGCATCGGACTCGGCCACGCGGGCCAGCTCGACCAGGCCGCAGGCGTCGCCCAGCGTCTCGCGGATTCGTTCGTAGCGCTCCTTGTCCTGATAGTCCATGCGGCGCAGGTCGGTGGGGATGCGCAGGTGGTCGGCGACGAAGAGCAGGACGGCCTGCGGATTGGGACTGCGGAAGTAGGTGTCGATGGCGGCGAATTCGGCTTTTTTGGAGCCGCGGCCGTAGAGCAGCTTGAGGCTGCGCACAAAGATGACCTGGAAGGGCGCCATCAGCGACGGCGTCTGCGCGCAGTCGAGGATGTCGAAGATGGGGGTGTCGGCGAGGTCGAAGTCGTGCAGCGAGAAGTCGCGGGCCTCGGGCGGCGCGAGCGCGGCCAGGATGCCCTGACGGCAGCGCTGATAGAGGAAGGCCTCGTCGCCCAGCAGGACGTAGCCGGGGCGCAGGGTCGCGGGCGAATTGATCTCCGCTAGAAAACGGTCTGTCGATGCGAAGCTCTTGAGCGAAGCGGCGCGGGAAGGATTGGCGGAGGGTGCGGGCATCAGAAGGACTCCAGCATATCGCCGACCAGCGCCTGGGCGAAATCGCGGGCCAGGCGGTTGACTGCGGCAGGATCCTCGCGCAGGAAGCCGGTAAGGTCCTGCGTGGACTGGTACTGCTCGCGGTAGCTGAGCGCGTCGTTCTGGTAGAGGACGCGGCCATCGCGCGCGGTGAGCACGACTTTGACCGTCAGGGTGACCAGGTAGCTGGAGGTCTCGCCGCTGGTGGAGTCGTAGGTCAGCGGCACCGAGGTCTGGGTGAGGATGGTGCCGCTGAGAACGGCGTCGGCGTCGGCCGTGCCGCTGGTGAGAACGCGGTAGCGGGTGCGTGTGTCCAGCTCGCGGACGACGGCCTGGGTGAGCGCCATCTCGCTGTGGTAGGCCTGGGAATGCGTGGCGAAGACAGGCACGGCAATTGTGCGCACGTTGGCTGGAATGTGCGTGGCCGAGCCGACGGAGTGGTAGCCGCAGCCGGAGGACAGAAGCGCAAGGGTCAGGGGGACCAGGCAGGAGAGACGGCGCGCCGCGGTGGGGGACAGGATGCGCATTCGAGGTGGTTCTATTGTCGCACTGAGGGGAGGGGTTTCAGGTGGGTGTCTTTGCAGTGTGCCCAATTATTCAATGTGGGGCGGGCGTCTCCGGGGCAAGCAGATGATGAGGCGACCCGTAGGCCGCCTCATGGTTTTTCTGAACTGGTGTAGGTCTATGCAGGGCTGGGGCGGCCTTCGCCATAGCCCGGCTTGCGGCCTGCCTCGGGTTTGATGACCTTCTGGCCTTCGCCTGGCCCGGGGTCTGCGTAGGCCAGCGGCGACTTGAAGGGCGGCAGCTCCTTGCCCTCGATGATGAGGTCGATCTCCGCCCGGTCGAGGGTCTCGCGTTCCAGCAGCGCGGCTGCCATGCGGTGCATAATGTCGGCGTTCTCCTCGAGAATCTTGTAGGCCGACCGGTAGCCCTCGTCGACAAAGGCGCGCACGGCCACGTCGATCTGCTTTGCGGTGTCGTCGGAGTAGTCACGCATCTGGGCGATGTCGCGGCCCAGAAAGACCTCCTGCTCCTTCTTGCCGTAGGTCAGCGGGCCAAGGTCGCTCATGCCGTACTCGCAGACCATCTTGCGGGCAAGCTCCGTGGCGCGAACGATGTCGTTGCCAGCTCCCGTCGTCTTGCGGTTCATGAAGATCTCTTCGGCGCAGCGTCCGCCCATCAGGATGGCGAGCTGGGTGTCCAGGTAGTCCTTGGTGACGGTGTGTTTGTCCTCCTCCGGCAGGTGCATGGTGACGCCCAGTGCCATACCGCGCGGTATGATGGTGACCTTGTGCAGCGGGTCGGAGTGGTGGCGCTTGGCCGCGACCAGGACGTGACCGGCCTCGTGGTAGGCGGTGTCCTTCTTGTCGTCGTCGGAGAGCAGCATGGACTTGCGCTCGGCGCCCATCAGGACCTTGTCCTTGGCAACCTCGAAGTCAAACATATGCACGGACTTGCGGTTGTAGCGTGCAGCGGTAAGGGCGGCCTCGTTGACCATGTTGGCCAGGTCGGCCCCGGAGAAGCCCGGAGTCCCGCGGGCCAGGATGTTCAGGTTGACGTCCTCGGCCATGGGAACCTTCTTGCAGTGCACGCGCAGCACCTCTTCGCGCCCGCGAATGTCGGGGCGATCGACCACCACGCGGCGGTCGAAGCGGCCGGGGCGAAGAAGCGCGGGGTCCAGCACGTCGGGTCGATTTGTGGCGGCGATCAGGATGACGCCGTCGTTGGACTCGAAGCCGTCCATCTCCACCAGCAGTTGGTTGAGGGTCTGCTCACGCTCGTCGTGTCCGCCGCCCAAGCCTGCGCCGCGGTGACGGCCCACGGCGTCAATCTCGTCGATGAAGATGATGCAGGGGGCGTTCTTCTTGCCCTGCTCGAAGAGGTCGCGCACACGGCTGGCGCCGACGCCGACGAACATTTCGACGAAGTCGGAGCCGGAGATGCTGAAGAACGGAACGTTGGCCTCGCCGGCAACCGCGCGGGCCAGCAGCGTCTTGCCGGTGCCCGGGGGCCCGACCAGCAGAACGCCCTTGGGGATGCGGCCGCCCAGGCGCTGGAACTTCTGCGCCTCGCGCAGGAACTCGATGATCTCCTTGAGCTCTTCCTTGGCCTCATCCACGCCGGCCACGTCCTTGAAGGTGATCTTCTTCTGCTGCATGGAGAGCAGCCGGGCGCGGGACTTGCCAAAGCTCATGGCCTTGTTGCCGCCGGACTGCATCTGGCGCAGCAGGAAGAACCACAGCAGGATCAAGGCAATAAACGGCGCGATACTGATCAGCGCGGAGAGCCATGCGTTGGAGTTCGGGTCCTTGATGGTGATGACAACGCCGTGGTCGTTCAGAATCTTGTACATGTCCGGGTAGTTGGACGGAACGACGGTGCGGAACTGGTCCTTATTGGTGTAGTGGCCCACCAGCGTTGAGCCGTCGATGGTGACATCGGCCACCTTGCCTTCGTCAGCTTTACTGAGCAGGTCGGTAAAGGTGACAGCCGTCTCATGCACGGCGCCCATGGGTTTGGCGACAAACTCGTAGAGACAGATGACACCGGTGAACAGGAACACCCAGATTACAAGTTGTTTGACGGTCGAGTTCAATCGCGTTTCCTCATTCCTCCGCCCTGAAGCGCCCGGTTGCAGCGACACTACGGTGCGGCCATCGACCTGGCAGGCAGACGCTTGCGCGCCGGCACCTGCTCATTGTTAGACGCTCACACTGGACTATAGGTTCCAGGTCATCGGCTGAAGTTGCCCTCCCGGCCCAGCGCCGGTGCGCGTCAGATAGAAAGATTCTACTCTGAGCGGGGGCGGAATGATGCAGAGAAACGGTTACAAAGCAGATGGAGTTCAGCGCCAGCTTGTCCCAATTTGACCACTTCATGGCGTTCTCGATGCTTCGCGGATAAGCGCGTCCCAAGGGGTTAGAGCGGTTAGCTGTTCTTCGGGCCCTTCGGCGGAGCTTCGCGGAAGAGGCGAAGTTCGCGCGCAGAGCGCTCTGCGCGCAACTGGCTAGGCAGGTGGAGCCTGGAGCCGCGGCGCGCGGCGACAGGGCGGTCTTCGGGGTTCGAGTCTGGCGAGAGGCCGGCCAGCGCCAGCAGCCGTGCGGTCTCGTCGAAGCTGAGGCGCGCACCGAGCTGACGTGCGGCGGCGCGCACCACGCGGCGGCGCAGCGCGGGGTCCAGCACACGCAGGCGGTCGATCTCGAGGGCGACGGAGCTGGCGTCGGATTCGCCGGGCGCGGTGCTCACCGCGCGTCCCCCTCCGCGGACGGGTTTGCCGGGCAGCAGGAGCTGCGACAAGATGCGGCTGAGTTCCGTCTGCCAGCGCGCCTCGTCCTCGCGCGCCAACTCGGCCAGGTTGGCCAGCGCCTGGTCGATGGCGGGGTTCTCCGCGCGCAGAACGGGCAGGACGCAGTGGCGGATGCGGTTGCGCGTGAAGGCCTGGTCTGCATTGGAAGAGTCTGTGCGCCAGGGCTGGTTGCGCGATTCGAGGAAGGCGACAAGGTCGGCGCGGCGGACGGCCAGCAGCGGGCGCAGAATCCTGCCGGTGCCCACGGGAACGCGATCTGCGGGCTGTGGACCGTGGGCCTTGATCTGTGGGCCCTGAGGTGTGAGCTTTGAGCCGGAACTTGGGCTGGATTCGACCAGCAGGCAGGGATGGATGCCGCTCAATCCCTCGGTCCAGGCTCCGCGCAGCAGCTTCATCAGGACGGTCTCGGCCTGGTCGTCCAGGGTGTGCGCCGTGAGCACCGAGTCGGCGTGGCCCTCGGCGATGAGCTGCCGGAAGTGGTCGTAGCGCAGGTTGCGCGCGGCCTCCTCAATGGTCTCGGGCTGGCCGGTGGCGCGCGAATGGGCAATGCGGCCGGGAACGCTGGCGTGGCGGATATGCAGCGGAACCTCAAGACGCGCGCAGAGCGCCTCGACAAACGCAAGGTCGGCATCGGCGTCGGCGCCGCGCATGCCGTGGTGGACGTGGACCGCCGATAGTCCCACGCCGAGCGCGTTGCGCGGCTGCGCGTTGGCGGCGTCGAGCAGCAGCAGCAGCGCCACCGAGTCCGCGCCTCCGGAGACGGCGGCGCAGATGCGGTCTCCGGGGAGGATGTGGCTGCGGTTCAGCGTGGGCTCGCGGTTTGCCATCGAGACTTATGGTACTGCGCGACGCCGCTGCGGATGTGGTTGGCGGCAGATTTACGGCTCAAGTCGCGGCACTCTTGTTATACTTCGTGGGCTATGCGAGTCTTTGTGATTCTTCCGGCGGCTGGGATTGGGACGAGGATGTCCGTGGGCAGCGGTGTGGGCGGCGCGTCCACTCCGAAGCAGTTTCTAACCATTGCAGGCGTGCCCGTGCTGGTGCACTGCCTGCGCGCGTTTCTCGCGGTCGAGCGCGTGCAGGCCGTCTATGTCGCGGTGCGCGGGACGGAGATCGAGCGCGTGCAGGCGCAGATTGCCCACTTCGGACTGGGCAACAAAGTCCATGTGGTCGAGGGGGGCGACCAGCGCCAGCAGTCGGTCTCGAACGCGCTGGCGCTGCTCGTCGCCGAGAACGGCTGCACCGACGACGACGTGGTGCTGGTGCACGATGCGGCGCGGCCTCTGATCGACGCAGCCACCATCGAGCGCACCATCGATGCCGTCGCCGAGCACGGCGCGGCCATCGTCGGCCTGCCTGCGGTGGACACCATCAAGCAGGTGGAACGCACAGCGCACGGCGCCATCGTGACCGCGACCATTCCGCGGGAGAGGATTGTGCAGGCGCAGACGCCGCAGGGAGCGCGCTGCGGGCTGCTGCGGCAGGTCTTCGCCGAGGCCGAGGCAGACGGCTTCGTGGGCACCGACGAGTCCAGCCTGCTGGAGCGCGCCGGCATCGAGGTGGCCGTGGTTGCGGGCACGGCCAGAAACCTCAAGATCACGCAGCACGGAGACCTGGAGTTGGCCGAGTTCTACCTGCGACAGGGAAAGACCTAACACCGATGGACACCGACGAGCACCGATCCAGGACAAAGATGGATACTAATGAAAGACAACTTCGGGGCAAGCATGATGATCTTACGCAGAAGATCATTGGTGTTTTTACGATGTTTACAACGAGTTGGGCTGTGGGTTTCTTGAGTCGGTCTATCGTGAGGCAATGCGGCTTGCTTTAGGCCAGGCCGGATTGAAGGTTCAGACCGAAATGCCGATTCCGGTTTGGTTTCGCGGTGAGTTGGTTGGAGTTTTCAGGGCTGATTTGGTTGTAAATGATGTTGTTCTGATTGAATTGAAAGCCTGTGAAGCGCTTGTTCGTGAACACGAATCGCAGACCTTACACTATCTGAGAGCTACAGAGATTGAGGTTGCATTGTTGATGAACTTCGGACCGAAGCCCCGGTTCAAACGGTTGGTGATGGATAACGAACTCAAGAAACCTAAAGAAAAATCGGTTTCATCGGTGCCGATCGGTGTTAAGCCTTTAGTAGACGCTGAGGTGCTCTCGTGAGTATGCGGATCGGCTACGGCTTTGACTCGCACGTCTTCCAGGCGGGCATTCCGCTCATCATCGGCGGACTGGCCATCGAGCACACCGAAGGCCTCGCCGGCCACTCCGACGGCGATGTGCTGCTTCACGCCATCACCGATGCACTGCTGGGCGCGGTCTCGGCCGGCGACATCGGCAGCTTCTTTCCTCCCAACGATCCGCGCTGGAAGGGCGCTGCCTCCAGCGTCTTCCTGCAGACGGCGCTGGAGGAGGTTGCAACCGCGGGCTATCGCATCGTCAACGTCGACACCGTGCTGATTCTGGCGCGGCCCAAGATCGCGCCCATTGCGGGCGAGCTGCGCGAGCGCGTCGCCCAGTTGCTGGGCGTCAAGCCCGGCGAGGTCGGCATCAAGGCCAAGACTCCCGAAGGCCTGGGACTGGACAACACGGCCGTGGCGCATTGCACCGTGTTGTTGGAGAGCCTGAAGGCGCCCGATCCGCTGGCTCACATGGTCGCGACCGCGGAGGCTGGATCGGAAGAGGAGCTGAACGCGATCGTCGAAGGGCTGATCGGCGGACGGCACGATGTCACCGCGCTGGGACGCAAGAAGCCGTTCGACACGGACGATCTAACATAAGTTGATTTGGGCCGGCGAAATTTTTCAGCGGGAGATTGCGATTTGAGCGGTGCGGTGGGAGCGGAGTTTTCAGCCGTGGTGACGGACATCCGTCTGCAGTCGCGCGACGGAGCGGCGGTGCGCTGGCGGATGACGCTGAGCCGCACGGAATTTGCCGTGGGCGATGTGGGCGTACTCCATGCCGTCTCGCGCAGCGGAACGCGCATCGAGGTTCCCGTGCTGGCTGTCGTCGCCGACCAGGCGGGCGACCTGTGGCATGTGGTGGAGAAGCCGCTGGCCGCGGGAACCGATGTGGTCGGCCAAGTCACGAGGTAAAACTGCCTCGGAGATGGTGCGGATCGACGGCTATGGAGTGCTACCCCCCCCCCGGTGTAAATAGCGTAAAGTATTCATAAAATGCCAGTTAAGCACGCGCTAAGCGCGCGAGACGCATTAAAGGCGAAGACCCGCCGGGTTGTTTGCGCCGACGGCAAGAAGAGACAACAGTACATGAACGGACAAGACCCCCTATTTAAATTGTACGCGGTTGAGGGTAACTACTATGCCAAGTATTTTTCAGGGGGAAGTGGTTGGTAGGGTTGGAGTTAGTTGGATTTTGGAGGGTCGAGGGTCTTGACAGGAAAACAGGGATCAGCAAAGGCCCGGGGCTAAAGCCCGTTTCTTCGAGGGGATGGTTTCAGGGGGCTGAAGCCCCCTGCTCCCTCCGAAGGGCAAGGACGGGAGTTTTTCTGGGGTGGAGGAAGACAGATCAGTCGTTCCGCGCTGCGCGCTGCGCTCCGGCCTACGGCAGTGCGGAAGCGCCTTCGGCGCGGCGTTTATTGGCGTGGCTAAAGCCACGCCCCATCAAAGCGGCACGCGTGAAATCACCCCAGCGAGCAAAGACGCTCGCCGGGGACCGCGATGCGCGGGCCCTTGCGGGGGATGGCGGTTGACGCAGGTGTCCGAGGTTGCGCGGAGGTCCGATCGCACATCTCAGAAGCGAGATGTAGGCCGCTCGCCCGGGTGCCAAACGAGGAACCTAGGAGTTTGAGACTAGTTTCCCTCAGCCTGTTCAGTGCTATTCTTTCGATGAATGTTCGCTCTTGAGGAGCCTGAGGCAAAAACTAATGTGGCATTGGGATCAAGGACACTTGCCATACTTTCAGTTTGACGCACTGAGGCAGATTGCCGCCTTCGTCGTCACGAGAGATTTCAAGACGGCCAGTCGCTCTGAGTTATTGGCAGCGACCGGCCTTGATTTTGCGGCACCGACTGACTATACCCCTTGGCGGAATTACGCGCGAGTTCTGAAACTTTGTCTCCTCGTAAGCGAGGGCGAAAATCGCGGTCCTGCTATTCCGACGCCGGTCGCTCAGTTGCTCGCGACACCTGGGCAGACCACATGTGATGAGTACTTTCACTTCATCGCTCGATCATTCACCGAGCCGTCACCTGCGTTGTCCCCATGGTCCCCGATAGCCACTTCGCGTTACCCCTTGCTTTTTAGTTTGAAGTACCTACTGGCGAAACGAGCTGTTACCGGGGCTTCGGTGACACAACTCGGAGAGCTCATCGAAGCTTATGAATCCAGCGGCTTCATTGGGGATGAGGACGATACCGCATTCATACAAGTTGTTGGAATCCACCAAGGTTGGAATGGAACCCTTTCGACGACGAAATACAGACAGGAACGCGAGAGTCTGCTAGTCCTGTGTCAGATTTCCTATTTGCATCTCGAAGGGTCGGTCATCACGATTTCCTTGGACCCTTCTGATGCTCAGTCTGTTTTCGCCGACATTAAATCCGTTACCGGCCCGAAAGCTGCGGATCGGGAGAGTGAGATTAGGAGATTGGCTGAGTTGTTCAGGGATGGTGCAGTGGAGGACTTCTATGAGTATCCGCACACGGCCATAAACGACGTGGTGCAGAGCGGCTTCGCGGAAGGCTCCAAGGTTAAGCGAACACACTTGGTCATTGAACGAAATCAAGAATTGCGCCGAAGCTTCTTTGACGCGAATCCGACCGCTCTCTGCGATGTTTGCGCACTCAACACGGCTGCGACCTATCCGTGGACAGCAAGGGTACTCGATTTGCATCATTTGCTTCCGCTTGCGTCTGGAACGCGGGTTCTTCAGGCGGGGACGAGTTTTGCAGATATCGTTCCTGTTTGTCCAAGTTGTCATAGAGGGGTACATCGTTTTTACGATGCTTGGCTGGCGGATCACCAACTGCAGGACTTTTTGAATGACCAACAGGCGAGGAATACCTATTTCGCCATGAAGGATAGCTTTGGAGGTCCGATCTATGGGCAGCTTGTTGTGTGAACTTCCTCCCCCGAGCCATGCCAAGATCGTCGCGCAAACGAAGCTTCTCAAGCGCGCCGATGATTCAGGGGAGCCGCTGTCCGCCGTATTGAAACAGGCTGGCTGGACCTACGACGATCTTGTGTATGTCAGCAGTGGTACACGCGAAGCACTCGCGGCGGAGCCCGTCACTCTAGAGAGAGTTACCGTGAAGGGGACGGCGATACCTTTTGTGAGCTTCTTTACTGGATGCGGTGGTCTGGATTTAGGGTTTGAAGCTGCGGGATATAAGCATCAAGCTGCTTTCGAAATCAACGAGCTAGCCTGCAAGACATTGCGACGCAACCGTCCATCTTGGCACGTTTTCGGGCCACCTACTCATTCCGGCGATGTTTCGCGATTTGAGGAAGTTTCAGCGACGTTACGGAAAAGCATTTCGCAGCCGTTCGAAGGAGTTTTTATAGGCGGTCCGCCATGCCAGCCCTTCTCGATTGCTTCCAATCAACGTTTCTCCCGGGCTGGAGAGAATTTCAAACGAACAGGTTTTGCTCATGCGAAGAACGGGAACCTGTTGTTCGACTATGCCAACCTCATCGTCGAGTTTAAGCCTCGGGCTTTTGTCGTCGAAAATGTTCCAGGGCTCCGTGATTTGGATGGTGGAGAACAACTCAATAGCGCAATCAGGCTTTTTACAGAGGCTGGGTATCGGGTGGAAACTCCGTTTGTCCTTGAGGCAGCTCACTATGGGATTGCTCAACAAAGGCAGCGACTTTTCGTTATCGGCAATCGATGCGATGCCCCCTTCATCAAGCCCCAGCCAGCGGCTTTGCTGGTAGGGGCAGGCAGCGTATTGCCCCAAAAACGTGCTGTCGGACAGAATGATGAGACAAGGGAACACAAGGCCGAATCAGTCTTGCGTTACCAGCAGCTAGGGTATGGCCAGAGAGATCAACTTGGCCGCGTTGATAGGCTCGACCCGATGGTGCCTTCTAAGACGGTAATTGCTGGCGGCACGAATGGCGGGGGAAGGTCGCATCTGCATCCGGAGATTCCCAGAACTTTGAGCGTGCGCGAATGCGCGAGACTTCAAACGTTCCCAGAAGATTACGTGTTCGTCGGTCCGACTGCTCGTCAGTTCACACAAGTGGGAAATGCTCTTCCTCCGGTTCTTGCTGCCTTGATCGCGACAAGCCTTCGCCGTAGTTATTTCTGAGTACCATAAATGATGCGACGTTCGACATAGGCAGATAAATTGTCATCGCTGATCTTCTTCAGTCGACATTCCCAAATTGTGAGTACGCGCCAGCCCAGCTGTCGAAGTTGTCTGGAACTTCTCGCGTCTCTTCGCTTATTTCCCGCTAGCTTTGGCTCCCAATACCAGCAGTTGGTTCTCGGTTTGCGGCAATCTTTGCAGGAATGTGAGTGCCAGAAACATCCGTTGACAAAGACCGCCGTTCTGTAGCTCGCGAGCACGATATCTGGACGACCGGGTAACGAGGCAACATGCAAGCGAAACCTGTAGCCCAGCCGATGCAGTGCCCGGCGCACTCGCATCTCAGGCTTGGTGTCCACAGATCTTGTACGCGACATCCTAATGGACGTTTGTTGGTCGGTACTGAGGACGCGACCGGACATCGCCTACTCTACGGTGACGGATTTGGCGAGGTTGCGGGGCTGGTCGACGTCGCAGCCGCGGCGGACGGCGATGTGGTAGGCGAGGAGTTGCAGGGGAACGACCTCGAGGATGGGGAGGAGCAACTCCGGGGCGGGGGGGATGTGGATGGTGTGTTCGACGAGTTGGGCGATCTGGCGGTCGCCCTCGATGGCGATGGCGATGACGCGGCCGGAGCGGGCGGTGACCTCCTGAATGTTGCTGAGGGTCTTCTCGTACTTGAGGACGGAGGC